>NZ_JBITLX010000034.1:0-96028 GCF_044465625.1 Actinoplanes sp. NPDC049599 | reverse complement strand
GGTATCGGTTATGGCTTGTTGCGGTATCTCAACGACGACACTGCTGCGGTCCTGGCTGCTGAGGCGGTTCCCCAGATCGGCTTCAACTACCTCGGCCGGATCTCCGCCGCAGACCTCCCGGAAGAGTTGCGGCACAGCGGATGGGCACCCGACCCGGACGCCCGGCAGCTGACACCGGCACCCGACCGGGACATGCCCGCCGCCTCCGCGCTCGAAATCAACGTCATGCTCACCGACAACGGGACCGGGGAGCAGATCCAAGGCCAGATCTCGTACGCGTCTCAGGTGCTCTCCGCCGCGGAGGTCGACGAGATCACCGCTTTGTGGAGCGAGGCGCTCGCCGCCCTGGCCGAGCACGCCCGCCAACCCGGCGCGGGCGGCCTGACCCCCAGCGACGCTCCGCTGGTCGCCGTCACCCAGGCCGACCTCGAAACCTGGGAACAGCGCTACGGCCGGCTGACCACGGTCTGGCCGGTCACCCCCACCCAGTCCGGGCTCCTGTTCCACTCGGCCATGTCCGGCGCCGCCTTCGACGCCTACCACATGCAGCTGGTCTTCCACCTGCGCGGCCACGTCGACCCGCAACGGATGCGCCGCGCCGGGCAAGCCCTGCTGCAAAGGCATCCCAACCTGCGCGCCGCCTTCGTGTCCCGCAGCGACGGCGACGCCGTGCAGGTTCTCCCCGCGGCGACCGAGCTGCCCTGGCACCACCTCGACCTGCGCGACCGGCCCGAGGCTCAGCGTCGCGACGCGCTCGAGGACTACCTGCGGGCCGACCGCGAGACCCACTTCGTGATGGACCGGCCGCCCTTGGTGCGTCTGGCCCTGGTCGACCTCGACGACGACCGGGCCGAGCTGGTGCTCACCGCGCATCACGTGCTCTTCGACGGCTGGTCTCTGCCACTGCTGACGCACGACCTGGTGCAGCTCTATGCCGCCGGCGATGCGCCCGCCGCGCTGCCGTCGGCACCGTCCTATCAGGATTTCCTTTCCTGGCTGCACCAGCAGGACACCGACAGTTCCGCGCAGGCCTGGGCCGATGCCCTCGACGGCCTCGACGAACCCACGGTGCTGGCGCCGCCGGAGTCCGGTGCACAAGCCAGCGGCCTGGGCCAGGTCGACGTGGCGGTGCCGGATGCGCGAGCCGTGGCTCGGTGTGCGGCCGAGCTCGGTGTCACGGTCAACACCGTGGTGCAGGGTGCCTGGGCGGTGCTGCTGTCCGCCCTGACCGGTCGCGACGACGTCGTGTTCGGGGCCACCGTCTCGGGCCGCCCGGCCGACCTGCCCGGCGTCGACGCGATGGTGGGGTTGTTCATCAACACCATTCCCGTACGGGCCACCTGCCGCGCCGACATGACGGTGGCCGAGGTGCTCACCACCCTGCAGCACACGCAGAGCGAGCTGCTCGGGCACCATCACCATCCCCTCGCCGACATCCAGCAGGCCACCGGCCTGCCGACCCTGTTCGACACGCTCGTGCTGTTCGAGTCGTATCCGGTCGACCGGGCCGGCATCACCGAGGCGATCGCCGGCGCCGGTATCGAGATCACCGGCGTCCGCCCGTTCGCCGGCTCGCACTATCCCCTCACGCTGACCGCCTCCGCCGAGCCGAACCTGCACCTCTCGCTGCAATATCAGCAGCACCAGATCGACGACGAGGCGGCCGCCCGGATCGCTCGCCGCTACACCGAGGTGCTGCGGCAGTTCCTCGCCGATCCCGGCCGCGCGATGCACGAGATCGACGTGCTCGCGCCGGAGGAACGACAGCAGCTGCTGCACGAGGCGAACGCCACGCGCGTCGAAATGCCCGCCATCACCGTTACCGACCTGTTCGCCCGCCAGGTGGCCCGGACGCCGGACGCCACAGCGCTGATCGCCCAGGAGCAGTCGCTCACCTACCGCGAGCTCGACGAGCGGAGCAACCGGCTCGCCCACGAGCTCATCGCCCGCGGCGCCGGGCCGGAGACGACCGTCGCGGTCGCTCTGCCTCGCACCGCCGAGCTGGTCGTGGCGCTGCTCGCGGTGCTCAAGTCCGGCGCCTGTTACGTGCCGATCGACCCGGAGCATCCGGCCGCCCGCATCCAGTACGTGCTCGACCACGCCCAGCCGGTCCTCACCCTCGACAGCGCCACGACCGGCCCGGACCTGGACCACCGGCCGGGGACCAGCCCCGGCACGCGGGCCCGCCCGGCCAACGCGGCCTACGCCATTTACACCTCCGGGTCGACCGGTGCTCCCAAGGGTGTCGTGGTGTCGCACGCGGCGCTGACCAACCTGCTCCTGGCGATGCGGAAGCACCTTCCGCTGACTCCCGACGACCGGCTGCTGAGCGTCACCACCATCGCGTTCGACATCGCCGCCCTCGAGATCTTCGCCCCACTGATCGCCGGGGCCCGGCTCGTGCTCGCCGCGAAGGACGTCGCCGCCGATCCCACCGCCGTCGGCGACCTGCGCCACCGGCACGGCATCACCGCCATGCAGGCCACCCCGACCCTGTGGGAGATGCTGGCCGGACAGCAGCCGGCGGCCCTCGACGGACTGCGGATCCTGGTCGGTGGCGAGGCGCTGCCCGCCGGCCTGGCCGCGACGTTGCACGACAGAGCCGCCGAGGTCATCAACGTCTACGGCCCGACCGAGACGACGATCTGGTCGACCGCCGCCCCGGTGACCGCCGGCGGCACGGCACCGCCGATCGGGCGTCCGCTGGCCAACACCCGGGTGTACGTGCTGGACAGCGCACTGCGGCCCACTCCGTCCGGGGTGCCCGGAGAGCTCTATCTCGCCGGCGACGGCGTGGCCCGCGGTTACCTGCATCGGCCCGGGCACACCGCCGAGCGGTTCGTCGCCGATCCCTTTGTCCCCGGCACCCGGATGTATCGCACCGGCGACCTGGTGCAGTGGCAGCCCGACGGGCAGCTCGGTTATCTGGCCCGGGCCGACTTCCAGGTGAAGGTGCGCGGCTACCGCATCGAGCTGGGTGAGATCGAAGCCGTGCTGAGCACCCACCCGGGGGTTCGCCAGGCCGTCGCGGTCGCCCGCGAGGACCGCCCCGGCGACCGCCGGCTCGTGGCATACGTCGTACCCGCCGGCACCACGAACGACGGCAGCGAGCAGGTCGACGAATGGCGTCAGGTCTACGACCAGACCTACGACCGGTCCGCCGATTCCGCCTGGGGTGAGGATTTCACGCTCTGGACCTCCGCTTACACCGGGGAACAGCTCCCGCCGGCGGAGATGCGGCAATGGCGGGACGACGCCGTCCGTCAGGTGTTGCACGGGGCACCCCGGCGGGTGCTGGAAATCGGAGCCGGAGCGGGGCTGCTGGCGTCCCGGATCGCCGGGCAGGTCGAGGAGTACTGGGCCACCGACTTCTCGGCGACGGTCATCAACCGGCTGCGCGTGCAGGCCGCGGAGAACGGTCTGGGCGACCGGCTCGTCCTGCGTCATCAGGCCGCTGACGACACCGACGGTCTTCCGGCCGGGCATTTTGACGCCGTCGTCATCAACTCGGTCGTGCAGTACTTCCCTGACGCGGCGTACCTCGATCGGGTACTGCGCAAGGCGATGGAGTTGCTCGCGCCGGGCGGACGACTGATCGTCGGCGACGTCCGGCGCCACGGCACGCTGCCGTTGCTGCGTACCGGCATCCACCTTGCCGAGCGTCCGCAGGCCGAGGTGCACGACCGCCGAGCCGCGGTCGAGCGGGCGTTGCTGCTGGAGCGTGAACTGGTCGTCGATCCGGAGTGGTTCACGGCCTGGGCCGCCGGGAACGGCGCCGGAGCGGTGGACGTGCGGCTCAAGCCGGGCGCGGCCCACAACGAATTGACCCGGCACCGCTATGAGGTCGTGCTGCACAAGCAGCCTGCGGAGACGCTTTCGCTCCACGGAGTGCCGGTGCTGGTCTGGGGCAGCGACGTGACGGACCTGGATGGGGTCCTTGACCGCGCCCGGACCGGGCTGCCGATGCGGATCGCGGGCATTCCCAACGCCCGGCTCGACGGTGAACACGCCGCCGCGGTCGCCGCCGGTCTAGTTCCCCCGCGCGTCGCGGCAGCGGAGAGCGTGGACCCGCACGTGTTGGCTCAGCACGCGGCGGCGGCCGGGTTCGAGGCTGTGCTGACTGTGTCGGCCGCCGCACCTGACTGCTTCGAGGCCGTGCTGCTCGAGGCCGGGCGGCCGGCCCGTCCGCTCGACGGCACCTATCGGGACACGGGTCGGGATCCGGCCATGGCCGTCAATGAGCCCGCAGCGGCGCGCGAGGTCCGGGAACTCGTCTCCGCTCTGGGCGTCCTACTGACTCAGCACCTGCCCGACTACATGGTGCCGTCCGCTGTCGTACCGCTCACCGCCCTTCCCCTCACCCCGAACGGCAAGATCGACCGAGCCGCGCTGCCGGCGCCGGACCCCGCCGACTCGGCCGCCTACCGTGCCCCACGCGACCGCCGCGAACAGGTTCTCTGCGAGCTGTTCGCCGAGGTGCTCGGCCTCGACCGGGTCGGCCTCGACGACGACTTCTTCGCTCTCGGCGGTCATTCCCTGCTGGCCACCCGCCTGATCAGCAGGATCCGTACCGAGCTGGACATCGACATACCGATCCGCCAGTTGTTCGAGACGCCCACCGTCGGCGCGCTCGCCGAGCGGTCGGCCGACCTGAAGACCTCTGTGCGGCCTCGGCTGCGCCGGATGACCGAGGAGTAGCGCAGACATGATCCCGCTGTCGTACGCCCAACGCCGCCTGTGGTTCATCCACCGATTCGAGGGTCCGTCGGCGACCTACAACATCGTGGCCGTGTTCCGGCTGCACGGTGTGCTGGACGACGCTGCCCTGCGAGCCGCGGTCACCGACGTGGTCGCCCGTCACGAGAGCCTGCGCACCCGCATCGGGCTCGGCCCCGACGGTGAACCGCATCAGCACATCGTCGCGAGCGCTGACGCGGCGGTCGACGTCCCGGTTGTTGAGGTGGCTGCCGCCGAGGTGCCGGAGGCGGTCACCGCCGCTGTCACTCACCGGTTCGAGCTGACCGAGGAGCTGCCGCTGCGCGCGCAGATCCTGCGCACCGCACCCGACAGCAGCGTGCTGGTGCTGGTCATTCACCATCTCGCCGCCGACGGCGGCTCGGCCGCGCCGTTGGCGCAGGATCTGATGACCGCCTACGCGGCCCGCCGTGAATACCGCGAGCCCGATTGGGCGCCGTTGCCGGTGCAGTACAAGGACTACACCCTGTGGCAGCGCGAGCTGCTCGGCGACGACGAGGATCCGGGCAGCCTGGCCGCCGCCCAGGTCGACTACTGGCGTACGGAGCTCGCCGGGGTGCCGCAGCCACTGCGTCTGCCGCTGGACCGGCCGCGCCCGGCCGAGTCCGGGCACAGCGGCGACGCGGTGCACTTCAGCCTCCCGGCGCCGATGCTCACCGGCATGGAGAAGCTCGCCGGCGAGGCGGGCGGCACCGTCTCCATGGTGGTGCAGGCCGCCCTGGTGGCGCTGCTGCACCGGCTGGGCGGCGGGGACGACATCACCGTCGGCAGCCCGATCGCCGGACGTACCGACGAGGCGCTGGCCGACATGGTCGGCCTGTTCGTCAACACCTGGGTGCTGCGCGCCGACCTGTCGGGCAACCCGTCGTTCATCGAGCTGCTCATGCAGGTGCGTGAGAAGGCGCTGGCCGCCTACGAGAACCAGGACGTTCCGTTCGACCGCCTGGTCGAGCGGCTCAATCCGGCCCGTTCCACCGCCTACCATCCGCTCTTTCAGGTGATGTGCGAATGGCAGAACGTCGCGGAGTCGACATTTGCCCTGCCCGGGCTCGAGGTGGAGTTCGAGCCGGTCTCCACCCGGACGACCAAGTTCGACCTGCTTTTCACGCTCATGCCCGGCCCCGGCGGCACCGTGCACGGCAGCATCCAGTACGCCACCGACCTGTTCGACCGGACGACAGTGAGCAGCCTGGCCGACCGGTTCGGCGACGTTCTGACGCAGCTCCTCGCCGATCCCGCGGCGCCGGTCGGCCGGTTGGATGTCCTTCGTCCCGGTGAGCACGACCGGGTCACCCGGACCTGGAACGAGACCGCCCACGACGTGCCGGAGGGCACGCTGGCATCGGCCTTCGAGAGCCAGGCGGCCCGTACCCCGGACCGGACGGCCGTGATTCAGGACGACGTGCGCCTCACCTACGCCGAGCTGAACGCCCGCGCCAACCAGCTGGCGCACTGGCTCGTCGCCCGCGGCGCCGGACCGGAGACCATCGTCGGCCTGCGGATGCCGCGGTCGCTGGATCTGCTCGTCGCGGTCTACGGCATCGTCAAGTCCGGCGCCGCCTATCTGCCCATCGACCCGGACCTGCCGCCGGAGCGGGTCAAGCACCTGGTGTCCGACGCCCGGCCGCTGTACGTGCTCGACGAGTTGCCCGACCTGACCGGCCTGTCCACCGGCAATCCCGCCGGCGCGGCGGTGCCGGACTCGGCCGCCTATGTCATCTACACCTCGGGATCGTCCGGCGGGCCCAAGGGCGTCGTGGTCTCACACCGCTCCATCCTCAACCGCCTGCACTGGGGCAACCACCACTTCAGCGTCCGCGACGACGACCGGACCCTGCTGATCACCTCGGTCAGCTTCGACGTCTCCGTTCCCGAGCTCTTCGCGCCGCTGATCGCGGGCTCCGCCGTCGTCGTGGCCAAACCCGACGGACGCCGGGACCCGGCCTACCTCGCCCGTCTCATCACCGAACAGCGGGTCACCTCGGCCGACTTCGTGCCGTCGCTGCTCGAGGCCTTCGTCGCCGAGCCGGCGGCGGCGGGATGCACGAGCCTGCGGCGGGTGGAGGCGGCCGGCGAGGCACTCCCGGTCGACCTGGCCGACCGGTTCGTCCGGCTGCTGCCCGGCACCGGCCTGCACAACGTGTACGGGCCGACGGAAGCGGCCGTGGAGGTCACCGCGTGGGAGCACACGCCAACCCCGAACGCCGTCGGCGTGCCGATCGGGTTCCCGATCTGGAACACCCGCGTCTATGTGCTCGACGAGGCGTTGCGGCCGGTGCCGCCCGGCGTCGCCGGCGAGCTCCACCTCGCCGGAACCGGCCTGGCCCGCGGATATCTGGGCCGGCCCGGGCTGACCGCCGAGCGGTTCGTGGCCGACCCGTTCCGCCCCGGCGAGCGCATGTACCGCACCGGCGACCTCGCCCGCCGCCGATCAGACGGCGCCGTCGAATATCTGGGCCGCATCGACTTCCAGATCAAGGTGCGCGGCTTCCGCATCGAACCGGCCGAGATCGAATCGCTGTTCGCCACCCACGACTCGGTCACCCAGGCCGTGGTGGTCGCCCGCGAGGACCGGCCGGGCGATCAGCGCCTGGTCGCCTACGTCACCGTCACCGACGCGGCCGACCGGGCCGAGCTCACGGCGGACCTCAAGGACCTGGCCCAGCGCAACCTCCCCGAATACATGGTGCCCGGCACGATCACGGTGCTCGACGAACTGCCGGTGACCACCAGCGGCAAGATCGACCGTCGGGCCCTGCCGGCACCCGGCGCCGCAGCGGCCGGCGTCTACCGGGCGCCGCGCAACCGCAGAGAGGAGACCCTCGCCCGGCTCTTCGCCGAGGTGCTCGGAGTGGAGCGGGTCGGCATCAACGACGACTTCTTCGACCTCGGCGGCCATTCCCTGCTCGCCACCCGCCTGATGGTCCGGGTGCAGGAGGAGATGGGCGCCGACGTGCCGATCCGGGCCATCTTCCGATCCCCGACCGTCGCCGACCTCAGCGGACGGCTGCTGTCCGGAAGCCTGCCCGACGAGTTCGCCGACCCCTTCGCCCTGGTGCTGCCGCTGAGCAGCGGCGACGGCGATCCGGTCTGGTGTCTGCCCCCCGGAGGCGGGCTGAGCTGGTCGTACCTCGGGCTGGCGACCGAGATGGACCAGGGTCCGCTGTTCGGCATCCAGGCGCGCGGCTATCACCCCGGCGACACCCTTCCCACCTCGATCGAGCAGATGGTGGGCGAGTACGTCGATCACATCCTCGAGCGTCAGGAGCATGGCCCGTACCGGCTGATCGGCTGGTCGTACGGCGGTGCCCTGGCACACGCGGCGGCGGCCGAGCTCACCCGGCGCGGGCACCGGGTCAGCCTCCTCGCGCTGCTGGACTGCGTGCCGGCCAGCGCCTTCGCTGCGCAGGAGGAGATCCCCGAGGCCGACGCTCGAGCGTCGATCGAGGAGTTCGTCTCCGACTTCGTCGACGTCGAGCAGCACAGCGACTTCCTCGGCACCGCCTCGGTCGTGCTCGCCAACAACATGGCGGTGATCAAGCGCTTCGAGTCACCCGTCCACGTCGGCGACGTGCACTACTTCCACGCCTCACTCGAGCAGGACGAGTCGTGGGCGTCGCTGTGGAAGCCGCATGTGCAGGGCGTCATCCACGAGTACGACGTGTCCAGCACTCACCTGGACATGACCATGCCCGGCCCCGCGGCGGAGATCGCCGCCGTCCTGAACCGGGTGCTGGCCGCAGACATCCGTCCGACCCTCGGGGGAGCAGACCATGGTCACTGATCCGGGCACCTACGACGTCGTCGGGGTCGGGCTCGGGCCGGCCAACCTCTCGCTGGCCGTCGCCCTGGAGGAGTTCGCGGCCAGGTCCGGCGACGACTCTCTCAGCTCGGTGTTCCTCGAGCGGGGGGAAGCGCTGTCCTGGCATCGTGGGATGCTGCTGCCGGGCGCGAAGATGCAGATCTCGTTCCTCAAGGACCTTGTCTCGTTCCGTAACCCCCGCTCCCGGTTCAGCTTCCTGTCCTACCTGCACGCCGTGGGCCGGTTGCCGGAATTCGTCAACAACAAGGACTTCTTCCCGACCCGGATGGAGTTCCACGACTATCTCAGCTGGGCGAGCCGTCATCTGACGACGCCGGTGCGTTACAACACCAGCGTCATCGGACTGCGCCCGGCCGGCTCCCCGGGGCCGGGAGACGTCATCGCCGAGCTGGCGGTCGATGTCGACAGTGCCGAACACGGCCGCGGCCATCTCCGGGCCCGCAATGTGGTGATCTCCACCGGGCTGGTGCCGCGAATGCCGGCGGGCATCGAGCGTGACGACCGGATCTGGCACAGCTCGGAGTTCCTGGACCGGTTCGCGCGGTGCGACACCACCGCCGTCACCCGGGTGGCAGTGGTCGGCGCCGGGCAGAGCGCCGCGGAGATCGTGCGCCACCTGCACGATGTCCTCCCGCGTGCGCAGATCACCGCGATTCTTCCCTCGTACGGCTATACCGTGGCCGACGACACCCCGTTCGCCAACCGGGTCTTCGATCCCGCCGCGGTGGACGATTTCTACTTCGGCGCGGATGCCGCCAAGGAAGCCTTCTGGCACTACCACCGCAACACCAACTACTCGGTGGTCGACGACGAGCTGTTGCGTGACCTCTACCAGCGGATGTACGCGGAATCCGTCGAAGGGCGCGCCCGCCTGCGCGTGCTCAACCTGGCCCGGGTCGTGGCGGTCAAACGGGTGGCCGACGACACCCGCATCAGCGTGCAGTCGCTGGGCACCCAGGAGCACGAGGACATCGACCTGGACCTGTTGATCTGCGCCACCGGATACCTGCCGATGCAGCCCGCAGACGTGCTGGGCGAGCTGGACCGCTTCTGCTGCCGCGACGATCGGGGCCGCTACCGGGTGGAACGCGACTACCGGCTGGTCACCTCGCCGGAGCTGAGCTGCGGCATCTATCTGCAGGGCGGCACCGAGCACACCCATGGCCTGACGTCCTCGCTGCTGTCGAACCTGGCCACCCGCAGCGGCGACATCGTCGAGTCCCTTCTCGACCGCCGGCAGGCGGTGCTTCCGTGAGCGGCGTCCCCGTCCTGACCGTCCGACCCATCACCCACAGCGCCCGGGAGGCGACATGAGCACGAACCCCTTCGATGACGAGAACGGCCGCTTCTTCGTCCTGGTCAACGACGAGGACCAGCATTCCCTGTGGCCGGCCTTCGCCGACGTACCCGCCG
This sequence comes from Actinoplanes sp. NPDC049599, assembly GCF_044465625.1. Lineage (NCBI taxonomy): Bacteria > Bacillati > Actinomycetota > Actinomycetes > Micromonosporales > Micromonosporaceae > Actinoplanes > Actinoplanes sp. NPDC049599. Next base: position 86,037 of record NZ_JBITLX010000034.1, on the reverse strand, counting down.
GTTGGCGGATCGCGCTCGGCGAGTCCGACCGCGCGGCCGCCCTGGCGTATGTCGAGCAGAACTGGCGGGACATGCGTCCGCGCTCCCTGCAGGAAGCCATGGCAGCCGACGCGGCGGGCCGGTGACCGCCGCCGGCCCGGCTCCGGACGGGCTGCTCTGCCTGCCCTTCGCCGGGGCCGGTGCCTCGTTCTTCCGGCCCTGGCAGGATCTGGCGCCGGCCGGTCTGGAGGTGGTCGCGCTCCAGCTGCCCGGCCGGGAGTGGCGGCTGGCCGAGGAGCCCTGCGCCACGGTGCAGGAGACGGTCGACGTGCTGCTACCGGAGGCGGCCGAGATCGCCCGGCGTCTCCGCGGGGTCGCGTTGTTCGGTCACAGCCTGGGCGCGGTGATCGCGTACGAACTGGCCCGCCGGCTCGTCGCCGATGCGCGTTGTCCCGTCGCCCTGCTTGTCGTCAGCGGCTCGCCGGCGCCGTGGCACGGCCGCTCCGACCGGGCCACGGCGCTGGACGACGACGAGTTCCTGCTCCGGATCGAGGAGTTCGCCGGCTACCGGCACGAAGCGCTCGCCGACCCGGAGATGCGGGAGCTGATCCTGCCGACCCTGCGCGCCGATGTCCGCATGCACGAGGAGTACGAGCCGGGTTCACGCGACCCGATCGACGTGCCGGTCACCGCGGTCCGGGGCAGCGACGACGAGCTCGTCACGGCGGCCGACACCGCGGCGTGGCGGGACGCGACGCGGGCCGGATTCACGGTCGAGGAATTCGACGGTGGCCACATGTATCTCACCGACCGGGCGGGACCGCTGCTGTCCGGCATCGCGGCGCAGCTGAGCCGGCGGACCCATGAAGGGCTGGCCGAGCATGCGGCTGGCTGACAAGACCGCCCTGATCACCGGGGCGGCCCGGGGGATCGGCCGCGGCTGTGCCGAGGCCTTCGCCGCCCAGGGCGCCGCCCTGCTGCTGGTCGATGTGGCGGCGCCGGTGCCGGGAGTGCCCTACCCGCTGGGCACGCTGAGCCAGCTGGAACACACCGAGGCGCTGTGCCGCGAGGCCGGGGCAGCGGTCATGTCCGTCGCTGCCGACGTACGGGATCCGGCCGCGGTCGCGTCACTCGTCAGCGACGCCCGGGACCGGTTCGGTGGCGTCGACATCCTCGTCAACGCGGCCGGGATCGCCGCGCCGTCCGGCCGGCCCGTGCACGACATCACCGAGGAACAGTGGCAATTGATGATCGACGTGGACCTGTCCGGCGCCTGGCGGATGATCCGCGCGGTCGTCCCCACCATGGTCGAGCAGCGTTCCGGCAGCATCATCAACGTCGCCTCGACCGCGGGCCTGGTCGGCTACCGGCACTTCGCCGGCTACGTCGCCGCCAAACACGGCATGGTCGGTCTGACCAAGGCGGCAGCCCTGGACTACGCGCCGGTCAAGGTGCGGGTCAACGCGCTGTGTCCCGGCTCGGTGCGCGACGACCCGCAGGCCGAGGGCCGGATGCTCTCGGAGATCGCCCGGTCGCTCGAGGTGCCGGTGGCCGAACACGAGCAGACCTTCGTCCAGGCTCAACCGACCAACGCGCTGATCGAGCCGGACGACGTCGCCGCCGCCGCGGTGTGGCTCGCCTCCGACGAGGCTCGTCAGGTGACCGGATCGGTGCTCACGGTCGACGGCGGTTTCACTGCCCGCTGACCATCTTCACCAGAGCAGGAGAACGACAGTGATTCCATCCGAGCCGGTGGTCCGTTCCGACCGGGCGGACGGCAGCGCCACCCGATGCCACGCCCTACGCGTGCGACTGGCCGGACCGCTGCCGGACGCGACGGCTGCCCGCTGGCAGGCCATCACCGGGATGCGGCTGTGGACCGAGCCGGTGCCGGCCGGCTCCGCGGCCGAAACGGCCCGCAGGGTTCGGAACCGGGAGATGCGGCGGCCGCTGCACGCCGGACATTCCCTGCGCGGCGTGCTGGTGGCCGGGGAAGGCGTCGCCGACCTGATCGTGGTGGCACGTCGCGACGTCCTCGATCGAGACGACCTGCACCGGCTGGTCGCAGCGATCACCACCGAGGGACCGTCGGCCCCGTCCTGGCCTGACCTGAGCCGATGCGACAGCCGACCGGCCACGCACGCCTTTTCGGCGCCCTCCTGGGGATTCGGCGACCCGCGCCGTGGTCGCGCCTACGGCGAGATGGTTCTTGACCTCGACCCCCAGGACATCGCGGACGAGGCAGCGTGGTCCGCGGCTCTGTCAGCGGTTCTCGCCCGCTACGACTCGCCGCCGGAGGATTCCGGTGTCGTGCTGGTGTGGACAGGCGCCGAGTATCTGCCCTTCCAGGCTCCACCCGCCGAGCTGACCTTCTTGGTGGGTGCCGATGATGACGGCCGCTGCCGCCTGACGGTGTGGCATCGGCTGCGCAGCGTCAGCGACCTCGCCGCCGCGCAGGTGTCACGCCACCTGATCCAGGCACGCCGATCCCTGAGCGGAGACGGCAGGGCACCCGGCGACGCCGAGATCCTCGACGCTCCCGAGCGACAGCTGATCCTCGGCCTCGGGCGGGCGCGCCGTACGGCGCCCGTCAGCTCCGGACTCATCGGCGAGTTGTTCCGCGAACAGGCAGCGGCCACCCCGGATGCGGTGGCGCTCTCCGACGAGCACAGCCGGTGGACCTACAGTGAGCTCGAACGCTACGCCAATCGCATCGCCCACGGACTGCGGCAGCGCGGGGTTGCCGACGGCGAACGGGTCGGCGTCTGCGGCGAGCGCACCGGCACGCTGGTGGCGGCCGCCCTCGGGGTGCTCAAAGCCGGCGCCGTCTACGTGCCGCTGGACCCGGGAGCTCCGGCCGAGCGGCTGCGCTGGAGCGTCGCCGACGCGGGTCTCCGGCTCGTCGTCACGGCTGAGCAGAAGCCGGTCGGCGAACTGGGCGCCGAACTGGTGCCGGTGTCCGAGCTCGACGCCCTGGGCGAGGGCGGCGAGGACAAACCGCCCGCTGCCGGCGTCTCACCGCCGGATCCCGCCTATGTCATCTACACCTCCGGGTCGACCGGGCGGCCCAAGGGCGTCCTCGTCGCCCACGACAGTGTCGTGGCCCTGCTGGACGCCACTCGCGAGCAGTACCGGCTCGGTCCCTCCGACGTCTGGACGTTCTTCCATTCGCTGGCCTTCGACTTCTCCGTCTGGGAGATCTGGGGATGCCTGCTCACCGGAGGACACCTGGTGGTGGTGCCCTACTGGGTGTCGCGATCACCGTCGGACTTTCGCGCGCTGCTCGCCGAGCAGCAGGTCACCGTCGTCAGCCAGACGCCGTCTGCCTTCGCGCAGCTCGCCGAGGCCGACCGCACGCACCCCACACCTCTGCCCCTGCGGCTGGTGGTGCTGGGCGGCGAGACGCTGCATCCGCGCACAGTCCTGCCCTGGCTGGACCGCTATCCGGGATCCCGGTGCCGCCTGGTCAACATGTTCGGCATCACCGAGACCACCGTGCACGTCACCGAACAGCTCGTCGACCGTGGCATCGCGCTCGAAGGATCGCGTTCGGTGGGGCGGCCACTGCCCGGCTGGCACGTCCGGATCATGGACGACCGTGGCCGTATCGCGCCGCCGGGCGTCGCCGGTGAGATCTGGGTCGGCGGCCGCGGCGTGGCACTGGGCTATCTGCACCGCCCCGACCTTGACGCGCAGCGTTTTGTCGACGACCCGGCGGGCGACGGACGGCTCTACCGCAGCGGCGATCGGGGCCGGCTGCGCCCCGACGGGCGCCTGGAACACCTCGGCCGCATCGACAATCAGATCAAGCTCCGCGGCTTCCGGATCGAGCTCGACGAGATCCGTTCGGTGCTGACCGAATGCCCGGGAGTGACCGCGGCCGCGGTCACGGTCCGCCGGCTGGATCCGCAGGACACGGCGACCGACCGGCTCGACGCCTACGTGGTGCTCGACGGGACCGGCACGCAGCAGGTCCGCGCGCACCTGGCCCGGCTGCTGCCGGAATACATGATGCCCTCGGCCGTGGTCGAGGTGGCGGCGCTGCCGCTGACCCGTAACGGCAAGGTCGCGCTGGACCAACTGCCCCGGGCGGAGCCGACGAGCGGGCCGGCGGAGCCCGCGTTCGGGGCATCGGACGGCCCGCTGACCGTGCAGTTGCAGGAGGTCTGGCAACAGCTGTTCGGGTTCACGGTCGCGGCCGGTGACGACTTCTTCGAGCTGGGTGGCAATTCACTACTGGCCGTGCGAATGACGGCGCTGATGCGCGAACGTGGCATGCCGCCGCTGCACCCCCGCACGCTCTACCTGAATCCGACCATCACCCGCCTCGCCGACGCGCTACGGACACCGTGACAGGAGCAGTGATGTCTGGGCACCCCGCCGGCCCGGCAGGAGGCCGAGGTCGCGTTCCTGGCCCTGCTGCGCCGTTTCCCGCACCTCGCCCTGGCGGCGCCGGCCCGGTTCCTGCGCCGGGCCAGGTTGCCCCTGACGTGGCGCCTGGCGGCCCTGCCCGTACGGCTGGGGCGTTGATGCGCCGGATGAAGCTGTTCTGCTTGCCGTACGCCGGTGGGTCGGCGCAGCGAATCTACCGCGACTGGCACCGCCGGCTGCCGGCGCACGTCGAGGTCGTCCCGGTCGAGCTGCCCGGGCGCGGCGGTCGTTTCTCCGAGCCCCCGCACTCGCGAGCCGAAAGCCTCCTCACCGATGCGCTGGGGCAGATCGCCCCCTGGCGAGGCGGACCCGTCGCGTTGTTCGGCCACAGCATGGGAGCCGCACTGGCGTTCGAGCTGGCTCGCCGGCTGGAGCGCGACTACGGTTGCCGACCGGCGCATCTGCTCGTCTCCGGAGCGTCCGCCCCGGCTGTGGAGCCCAGGGTCTCGCCGCACGGGCTGACCGAGGCGGATCTGCGGGAGTTCGTCACGCGGGTGAGCGCCGCGCCGCCCGAGGTGCTCGCCGACGATGAGCTGATGGCGGTCGTGCTGCCCATCCTGCGCGCGGACCTGCACGCGATGTCGCACTGGCGGCCCGCCCCGGACCCGCCGGTTTCCTGCCCGTTGACCGTGATCGGGGCGAACGGCGACGACGAGGTGCCGGTCGGCGCCTTGCCGCAGTGGCGCCGCTGCGCCACCGGGCCGTTCGCCCTGCACATCGTCGCCGGTGGCCACCTGGTCATCGACCAGTCACCGGAGCTGCTGCTGCCGATCGTCCGCTCCGCGCTCGCCGCCCCGGTCGGCGTGCCGGTCAGCGGGTAGCGCGACGGATCAGCGCCATCAGGCCGCTCATGCTGTCGAGGTAGTAGAAGTGGCCGCCCGGCAGCGTGTGCACGGTGCTCGGGCCCGCCGCCAGCTCCGGCCAGCGAACCAGCTCGTTCACCGGCACCAGCGGATCCTGGGCCCCGCCGACCGCGACGAGCGGAGTGCGCAGCAACCGTTGCGCCGTGCCGTAGATGTAGGAGTGCGCGGCGGCGAAGTCCGCGCGATAGATCGGCTCGCGCCGGCGCAGCAGTCGCGGTTCGCGCTCGACCGCGGCGGAAAGGGTGTGCGCACCGGCCAGCAGGGTGGCCAGGTCACCGGTGAGCGCGTCGGTCAGGCGGCTGCCGAACACGGCGCGGCGGTGCGGTGGCACCGCCGCCGAGGCGACGAACGTGGCGGGCGCCCGGCGGGCGTTCTGCAGCTGCCAGCAGAGCTCGTATCCGACCAGCGCGCCCAGGCTGTGGCCGAAGATGTGCACTGGCCCCGTCCGCGCGCACAGGGTGACGGCCAGCTCGGCGGCCATGCCGGCGACAGTGCCCGGCAACGGTTCGCGGCGCCGGGAACCGCGCCCGGGATACTGGGCGGCGACCAGGTCGAGATGCGGCGGAAGCCGATGCTGCCAACCGGCGAAGCTCTGCGCCGACCCGCCCGCCGGCGGCAACAACACCAGCACCGGGGTGTCGGCGGGACCAGCCCGGCGCATCCACCACACGCCATGCTCGCTGCGCACCGCGTGGTCAGGAGTCGATCCCCAGGCCCAGTTCCGACATCAGCCGGCTGACCTGGACGGAGCCGTTGCGGGGGGTGCCGGCGAAATCGTCCATGATCCGCTGGCGTACGGCGGGCTCCTTCTCCTGGCTGAGCTTGAACATGGCCTCGACGTCGCCGACCACGAACTCGAAGGCGCCGACGCCCGGCTCGAGGGCTCGGAAATAGTCGACCGAGCTGTTCTGATCCCAGCCGGCGCCGAAGGCGTGTTCCAGGGTGGCGGCCGTGCGCCGCACCACGGCCAGCGTCGGCTCACCGGGGGCGATCGGAATGATCCGCCCGGACAGATGGACCACCGCGAAGTCCCACGTCGGCGCGGCCGGCTCGGTCTCGTAGAGCACGGGACACACGTACGTTCCCGGCCCGCTGAAGACGAGTTTGCCGGCGGTGCCGGCGTCCAGGGACCGCCAGTGGGGATTGGCTCGGTTCATGTGACCCCACAGGGTGCTGCCGGACCGGATGTTGCCGTCTGCGACGGGGATGACGGGCAGGTGCGTCGCGTGGGGCACGGGGGAGCCGTTGGTCACCAGCACCGCCATCGGGTGACCGGTGACGACCGCGGTGATCTGTCCGGGCGAGGCGGCTTGATACATCGTAGGTACCAACACGGCCAACTCCTCAGACGGTCCGGGACAGGTGCACGGGCAGACTCTTGAGCAGCCGTACGGCGAGGGCGACGTCCTGCCATTCGAGCTCGTCCCGGTCCACGGCGAGGCTCAGCGACAGGTCCTCGAGCAGCAGGTGGCGCAGCGCCACCTCGCCTTCCAGCCGGCCCAGCGCGGCACCGGTGCAGTAATGCGGTCCGGCACCGAACGCGATGTGGTTCTCCACGCGGCCGGTGTCGCGGGTGATGTCGACCCGGAGCGGGTCGGGAAAGACGCGAGGGTCGAAGTTGGCCGACATCAGGGAGCCGGTGACGGCCTCACCACGGCGGACGAGAACACCACCGATCTCGAGATCCTCGGTCGCGTACCGCGGGGTGGCGATCTGCGCAGGACTGGTGACGCGCATCAGCTCGTGCAGGGCGCGCGGGAGCAGCTCGGGCTGTGCCCGCAGTTTGGCCAGCTCGCCGGGATTGCCGGCCAGCACGAGAATGGCGTTCGGAATGAAGTGCGACGTGGACAGATGGCCGTTGTTGACCATGAGCAGCGTCATCGCGACGATTTCCGCCTCGCTGAGGCCGTCCTCGGCGGTCTCGGCCGACCGGATGAGGACGGACACCATGTCCTCGGCCGGTTCGGCCCGGCGCCGGGCGATGAGGTGCCGGGTGTAGTCGACCATCTGCAGCGCCGCGTCGGCGTAGTTGCCGCCGGTGTACTCGTGCATCCACCGCCGCATCGCCGGCTGATCGGCCTCGTCGATGCCGATCAGGTCGCAGATGACGGTGCTGGTGAGCGGCGACGAATAATCCTCGATCAGGTCGCCACCGCCGGCCTCGGTGAGCTTGCCGAGCAGCTCCCGGGAGATCTTCTCGACGCGTGGGGCCATCTCGGTGATGCGCCGGCGGGTGAAGACCGGCACGATCAGGCGGCGCAACCGGTTGTGGTCAGCGCCGTCCATGAACGTCATGTTCGCCGCGTACTCCCAGAACTCCCGCGGCATGCCGTACGCCTGAATGATCTGTTCCACGACGCTCAGGCCGGAGTGACCGGGGACCCGCGCGTGGTCGACCACCAGCCGTGGATCGCTGAGTGCCTGCTTCACCTCGTCATAGCGGGTGACCAGCCAGACCGGCGGGCCCCCCGGCATGCCGATGCGCACCAGCGGGGCGTGGTCGCGCAGGCGGGTGAAGCCGCGAACGGGGTCGTCGAGAAACGCGGGGTCGGCGAGGCTGACTGGTTCGCGCACGATGCCTCCTTGGTCGCGCGCCACCTGGGGGTGGTGGGCGGGATGCCGTCTCAGGATGCCCAGCGGGATGAGCGGGCCACAAGAAACGACGGGGCCGTCCTCGTCCCGCCGGCGGGACGGACGACTTTGCCGCTGTCGACAACTATACGTACACTTATACGGAGACGCCTCGAGGAGGAGAAATGCCCGAGAAGACGATCACCATCGACGACGGCGACCTGCGGGTCTGGCGGGCGGCCGAGCGGATGGGCGACGGCGACCCGTCGGCCGTGGTCACTGCGGCACTGCGCCGCTATCTCGACGAACAACCCGTCCCGGCCGCCGGATTCGAGGAGGTGACCGTCGAGGTCGGTGTCGCGCCGGCGCGGGAGGTGCACTTCGTCGGTGCCCTCATCGGCGAGTGGGGCCGAGCGCGCGAGGGCGACGTCGAGGCGATCCGCGTCTACCGCACCCCCGAGGGCACGTTCCAGGTCCACACTCGGCGCGAGGACCGGGCGCGGGTGCACGGCGCCGGTCACAACGATTCGCTGTGGGGGTGGCGCAGCTACCTCGACATGAGCCTGGGCCGCGGTGAACAGTCCTGGAGCGTGGTCAAGGGCCGCTCCTCGCTGGCGCAGGCCGACGACGTCGACGGGCTGCGGTCACTCCTGTCCGACGACGTTTTTGATGCCGTTCGGGACGCGCTCGGCCTGGAGACAGGTGAGGCGCCCTCATGATCGATCCGCTCAGCCTGGCGGTCGGCGCACTCATCGCGCTCGCCGGTTTCGTGGCCGGACGGGTGACGCACCGCCGACCCGAGACGCCGCAGCCGCAGGCGATCTGCGGCTGCGGCCACGGCCTCGGCCAGCACGACAACTCCGGCGAGCGCTGCCACGCCGAAATCGGCCGTCCCGTTCACAACAAGCACGGCGAGGTCATCGGGCAGCAGTACGTGCCCTGCACCTGCCGGCGCTATGTGGGACCCTTGCCGATCGAGCAGTTCCTGCGCACCGAGCTGCTCCCGCCCACCTGATGCCGTGACCACGCAGAGGAGCGCCGGCGACATGACCCTTCCGATTCCGCCGGCTCCTTCCGAGCAGCAGCGTGCCGACGCGGCCAAAGCCCTGGAGATCGCCTGTGGCGAGGGCCGGCTCACCCTGGACGAGTTCAGCGGCCGCGTCGGCGCCGTCTGGGCTGCCAGTGATCCGGCCGAGCTGGTGCGCGCCACCGCCGACCTGGCCCCGGCCGCACCCGCCGGTGCGTTGCCCGAGGTCTCCAGGGTGATCGCCGTGTTCAGCGATCACGGCCGCCACGGCCGATGGCGCCCCGTCCGGGGCCGGCCGCTGCGCGCGACGATCATCGGTGCGAACGGCACGATCGACCTGCGGGGTGCGCTCGCCGCTCCGGACGACATCGTGATCCGCGGGCTGTGCCTGATCGGTCGGATCGAGATCCTGGTGCCCCGCGGGGTCGCCGTGGAAATGTCCGGAAGCTCCTGGTTCAGCGCACGGGACATCGACCTCGGCACCGTGCCGCCGGTGCCGGGCGTGCCCGTCATCCGGATCCACATGTCGGCCATTTTCGGGGCGATCCACGTGCTGAGCAGGGACTGAGTGTCCGAGTACGTATCTCTATGCATATAGTTGTGGGAAGGAGGCCGCCCATGCCCAACAAGACCATCTACGTGTCCGACGAGGACATGCCGATGTATCGCCGTGCGCAGGAACTGGTGGGTGGCAACCTGTCCGCGGCCATCGCCGCCGCGCTGCGCCGTTTTGTCGAGATCGAGGAGGGTCGCCTCGGCGGATACGACGAGATCGTGCTGCGGGTCGGCCCGGGGCTGAGCCGGCGGCAACGGTTTTCCGGCATCCTGCTCGGCGAATGGGGCCATTCCACCAACGAGCGCACCGAGATCTACCGGGTCTACCGCGCCCGCAGCGGCAAGTACGTCGTGCACATCGAGCGTTCCGAAGGACACAAGGACCTGGGCCCCGACGCCGAGAGGTGGAACACCGGCTGGCGCGGCTGGATCGGCAACTGGAGCTCCGACCAGGTCTGGACGAAGACCGCGGCCGAGGCGACGGTGCACATCGCGGACTCGCTGGAGGATCTCCGGGAGACGTTGCCCGATGCTCTCTACGAGCAGGTCGCCGAGATGGCCGAGCATCCGGTGATCGAGGACCTCGACGTCTAGGTCCAGGACCAGGTCCAGGAGGCGTCTCCCGGATCATGTTCACAGCGAGCACTCAGACCGACTGGGTATTTTCCTCCCGATTTGCGCAGATCGAGCGGTCGGGAGTGATGACGTGGTCTTCAAGAAGATGCTGGGTGCCTTCGGAGTGGGCGGGCCGAGTGTCGACACCGTGCTGGACGATCCGGCCGGGGTCCCCGGCGCGCCGTTGCACGGGCGGGTCGAGCTGGTCGGCGGCAGCCATGACGCCGCGATCGAGCACATCACGTTGAGCCTGATCACCCGCATGGAGATCGAGAGTGGGCACGGCGACGGCCACGCCACCGGCGAGTTCCACCGGATCACGGTGAGCGGACCGATGCGACTGGGCGAGGGAGAACGCCGGTCGATCCCGTTCCAGCTGGTGCTGTCCTGGGAGACCCCGATCACCACGGTCCACGGTCAGCCGCTGCACGGCATGGTGATGGGCGTACGCACCGAAGTGGCGATCGCCAAAGCGGTCGACAAGGGCGACCTCGACGCCGTGTACGTCCGGCCGTTGCCGGTGCAGCAGCGCATCCTCGATGCCTTCGCTCAGCTCGGCTTCGTGTTCAAGGGCGCCGACCTGGAGTACGGCCGGATCCACGGGGTGCGGCAGACGCTGCCGTTCTACCAGGAGATCGAGTACTTCCCGGCGCCGCGGTACGCCCACGGCGTCAACGAGGTCGAGCTGACGTTCGTGACCGGCCCGCACGCGGTCGAGGTGGTGCTGGAGTTCGACAAGCGGGGCGGCATGTTCGGCGGCGGCCACGACTCGTACGGCCGGTACACGGTCGCGCACGCCGACGCGGACACGGTTGACTGGGCGCAGCAGGTCGACGGCTGGGTGCGTCAAGCGCTGGAGCACCGGCAGGCGGTGCCCGGATACGGCCACGGTCAGCCTGCGTACGGCGGCCGCCCGGGTCACAGCAGCCATGGCGGGCACGGCGGCCACGGGCCGGGCATGGGCGGCATGGCCGCGGGCGTGGTGGGTGGCGTGGCTGCCGGTTACCTCGCCGGCGAGGTGATGGACGAGGTCTTCGACGACGACGGCGGCGAGGACGAATAGCCGGCCCGGCTCCGCCCTGGTGGCCGGGTCGACTCTCTAGCCTGGGTGGATGAAGGTGCTGTCCATCCAGTCCGCGGTCGCCTACGGCCATGTCGGGAATTCCGCCGCCGTGTTCCCGCTCCAGCGTCTCGGCGTCGACGTCGTCCCGGTCCCCACGGTGAACTTCTCCAACCACACGGGCTACGGCGCCTGGCGGGGACCGCTCATCCCGCCGGCGGACGTGGCCGAGATTCTCCTCGGCGTGCAGGAGCGTGGGGTGTTTCCGCAGATCGACGCCGTGCTGTCGGGCTACCAGGGCGGGGTGGGGATCGCTGATGTCATCGTCGACGCCGTGCGCCGGGTGAAGGCCGCGAACCCCGCGGCGCTCTACGCGTGCGATCCGGTCATGGGCAACGCCAAGTCCGGCTGCTTCGTCGCACCCGAGATTCCCGGCCTGCTGCGGGACCGGGTCGTGCCGGTGGCCGACATCATCACCCCGAACCAGTTCGAGTTGGGGTTCCTGACCGGCACCGAGCCGGCGAGCATCCCGACGACCCTCGCCTCGGCCGACCTCGCCCGTGCCATGGGTCCCTCGGCCGTGCTGGTCACGAGCGTGGCACGCCCCGACCGGGAGGAGGGCACGATCGAGATGCTCATCGTGGACGGCGCCGGCGCCTGGCTCGTGCGCACCCCGCACCTGCCGTTCAAGGCGAACGGGTCCGGGGACGTCACGGCCGCCCTGTTCACCGCCCACTATGTCGCGACCAGGGATGCGGCGGTGTCGCTGGAGCGGACGGCCTCCAGCGTCTTCGATCTGATCGAGACCACGTACCGGTCCGGCGAACGCGAGCTGCAGCTGGTGCAGGCCCAGGAGTTCTACGCCACGCCGCGCATGCAGTTCACCGCCGAGCAGGTGCGCTGAACGGCATGCGCGGGGCGATCAGCCCTCCAGCAGTTTCCCGACGATGGTCAGCATCCGGTCCAGGGTGGCTCCGTGCGGGGTGTCGCAGTCGTGCACGATCGTGGTGGCCGTCGGGCTGACGATCTCGTACTCGTAACCGTCGCTGCACACGACCGTGGCTTCCGTGCGGGGTGCCCGGCCGGCCAGTTCCGGTGCCTTCAGCAGCTGCCGGAGGTCGGCCATCGTCGCGGTCGGCAGCGAGCTCCGTACCGGCGGCCGTCCCCGGCGGGTCACGACCGCCGTGCCGTCAGCCGTGATCAGGACGCGGTCGTCGACGCCGGCGAAGCCGCCACGGCGGGTGACCGTGAGCGGAAACGCCTTCGCCGGTGTGGCGGTCGTGGTCCGGGCAGGCGCGGAGGTGGCCGGCGCCGAGGCGGTGGGCGCGGAGGTGGCGGGCGTGGCACCGGCCGGCGAGGAACTGGGGGACGCCGAAGCCGACGGCAGCCCGAACGGCTGATCGTTGTGCCCGCACCCGGCGAGGCCGACCAGCAGCACGGCGGCCAGGAGGATGGACGTTTGTGGTTGTCGCACCAGGGGTTCCTTCCTCTGCCGAGGGGACCGGGGTGGCCCGATCGCCACCCCGGTCCCAGGATGATCAGCTTCCGGCGGGTGCGTTCCAGCCGAGTACGGCGGTGCCCGAGCCGGCGTAGGACACTACGCGGTAGCGGAAGGTGCCCGACGTGCCGGTGTAGGCGATGGCCTCCCGGGAGGTCTCCCCGGTCGAGCGGGCCACGGTCGTCCACCGTCCGCCGACGTTCTTGTCGAGGTACAGGTCGAAGTCGGTGCCGGCCGGCCCGGCCAGGCAGGCGGTGTGGCGGCCGCCGCCGGCGGTGAACGAGTCGGTGAGAGCCGTCCGGCCCGCGGCGACCGTGCCGCTGTCGTGCGAGGAGAAGCCGGCCTGGCAGTCGCCGGCGGGAGTCCCGGTCGGGGTGGCCGTCGGGGTCGCGGTGGCGGTCGGCGTCGGGCTCGGCGTACCGGTGGGGGCCGGGCTGCTGGTCGCGGTCGGTCCGGTGGTCGGGGTGCCGCCGCCGGGGCAGGCGGGCTCGCCGGCGCCGGCCGGCACGCTGACGGCGCTCCACGCGGCCTTGACGGTGGTGCACTGGGTGCCGGTGCCGAACAGCTGCGCGGCGGCGGCCACCGAGGCCGCGCGGGCCTTGGCGTGGGTCCAGCCGCTGGTCTTGCGCATCAGCGTGGCCATGTAGATCTTGCCGGCCTGCTCGATGCCGATGCCGGTCACGGAGCTGTTGTTGCAGGTCGGGCTCGCCGGCTGGCCGTTGGCCGGCCGGGAACCCTCGGCCAGCAGGTAGAACCAGTGGTTCTGCGGACCGGCGGCGGCGTGCACCTCGGTCGAGGGAATGCTGCTCGAGAAGCAGTTCGGGTCGCCCAGCTTCGACGGGTCGGCCATGTTGCGGATCGGCCCGTTGCCGGTGAGGTTGGCCAGCTCGCCGGTGGTGTAGTCACCCGGGTCGTTGGGGTTGCGGGCGTAGAACTCGGTGAGCGCGCCGAAGATGTCGCCGGTGGACTCGTTCAGCCCGCCGGCCTCGTTGCCGCCGCTGGAGCCGCCGGGGGTGAACTGGTTGATCGCGTGACCGAACTCGTGCCCGAGCACGTCGATGCTGTTGAGCAGCCGCCGGTTGTCGGAGGAGCGGCCGATCTCGACGCGCGAGCCGTTCCAGAAGGCGTTGACGTCGGCGAGGCCCTGCCGGATCGGGAAGGCGCGGCCGTTGCCGTCGATGCCGTTGCGGCCGAGCCAGTCGCGCAGCATGTTCCATTCCTGCGCGACGACGTACATGGCGTCCACGCAGCCCGTCACCAGGTCGGTCGCGGCGCCGGTGCCCCAGGTGTCGGTCGTGCTGGTGAACGCGGCGCCGTTCTGCCCGCCGCACTGCAGGCCCGGCCGGGTGGGGTCGCTCATGGTGAAGCTGCTGCCCGAGCCCTGCGTGTTGATGGTCACGGTGCCGTAGTACGCACCCCGGCCGGTGGCGTCGACCACGTCGTCGCGGGTCAGGTCGCCCAGCACCTTGCCGGTGGTGGCGTCCACGAACACGTGCAGGTTGCTGGGCGCCGGACCCTGCTTCGTCCGCTTGGTGCCGTCGACCACGACCTCGTACGCCAGCACGCCGGCGCCCTGCGCGACCACCTTCAGCGTCGGCTCGCTCGCCGACCGGACCGTGGTCAGCTGCTTGCGGGCCACCTTGGCGGCGGCGCGCGGCGAGATCTTCGCGGCGGTGCCGACCGTCAGGGCCTGCTCCTGCGCCACGTAGTTGCCGAGCACCGCGCCGGAGGTGTCGGTGACCACGACCGCGTCGCCGCCCTGCACCGGCAGCCCCCGGTACGTGCGCTCGTACGCCACGTACTGCAGGCCGTTCTGGCTCACGACCTGACGCTTCACGAGCTCGTCGTGGGCGCTCTTGAAGAAGAGCTTCGGCTTCTTCGCCACCAGCGCGGACGCCGAGGACGTAGCCCGGGAGGTGGCGACGGTCGTCGGGACCGGGTCGGCGGCCCTGGCCCCGGCCGCGGTTCCCGGGTTGGTGGCCGCGTTTCCCTGCGGCATGGTCAGGGCGATGGACCCCGCTACGGTGACGGCCGCTATGCCGGCCGCCAGCGCGACTTTGTGCTTCAAGGGTGCTCCTTGCACGATGACTCGCGGCGCCGATGCCCGGGTCGTGCCCGGTCGTCCCGCCGTCGCGAAGTGAGGAATCCGCTCGTCTGCCGAGCGGAGCCAGTCTTGGGCGGGGAAAAATCGACGTCAATGTGTTTAAGAAATGCTTAACCCTGGATAAGGCCGGGGCTGAGTCTCTTACGGAGCCCTTTCGGGAAGCTTTATCGGGCCGACGTTTTCCGTCGACAACCAGTGCCGATGCCGTCACCGGCGGCGCATTTTCGCTGTTATTGCTTCGATAGCTGTTCTTCCGGCGCCCTTAAGGTGCGGCACGGGAAAATCGCAGCCTCACGCAGGCGCGGACCGTCCCCGGCGGCTATGGTCGGCTCTTGATCATTCGACCGGCGGTGCTCCTGGTATGAGACGCAGTTACGTTCGCGTCGCCCTCGCGGTGACGACCCTGGTGGCGCTGGCGTTTGTCATCCCGCTGGCGCTGCTCGTGCACACCGGGGCCCAGGACCGTGCGCTGCGCGAGGCGGAACGGCAGGCCCTCGGGCTGTCGGCCGTGGTGGTGGTCGCCACGGACCGCGACCTCGTGCTCAGCTCGATCATGAGTACCGAGGCGGGACAGCAGGGACGGCTCGCGGCCCATCTGCCGACGCTCGGCACGGTGGGCAGCTCACGCGCGGACAGTGCGGCTGTCATCCACGTACGCCAGCAGCAGAGCGCCGGCACCGTCGAGGTGGCCGGCGGCCGGGCGTATCTGCGCCCGGTGGCGCTGCCCGAGGGGCTCATCGCGGTGATCGAGGTGTACGTGCCGGCGACCTCCCTGCGGGCCGGGGTCGGGCTGGCGTGGCTGGTGCTGATCGGCGAGGCGATCGTCCTGGTCGGGGTCTCGACGCTGCTGGCGGACCGGCTCGCCGCCCGGGTGGTGCGGGCCAGCCGGGATCTCGCCCGGACCGCCGCCGACCTGGGCGCGGGCAGTCTGCACGCCCGGGTCAGGCCGAGCGGGCCCCGGGAGATCGAGGACGTCGGCGGCGCGCTCAACCTGCTCGCCGACCGCTTCGCCGAGCTGCTGGCCACCGAGCGGGCCCTCGCGGCGAACCTGTCGCACCGGCTCCGCGTGCCGCTGACGGCGCTGCGGCTGAACACCGAGGCGCTGCCGGCCGGTGCCGACCGCGACCGTCAGCTGCGGGTGGTCGACCGGCTGGAGCACGAGATCAACGCGGTGATCGTGGAGGCCGCCCGGCCGCTGGCGGCGCGGCCCCGGCTGCGCTGCGATCTCGGCGCCGTCGTGGCCGACCGGACGACGTTCTGGGGCGCGCTCGCCGAGGACCAGGGCCGGCCGTGGGAGGCCGAGCCGCCACCCGCGGGCATCACCGTGCCGGCCGCCTTCTCGGTGGTCGCCGAGGCGCTGGACGTGCTGCTCGGCAACGTCTTCCACCACACCCCGGACACGGCCGGCTGCCGGGTGTCGGTCGAGCGGGGCGCGGACTGGGCCTCGGTCGCGGTGGACGACGCCGGCCCCGGCATCGACGACCCCGAGGCGGCGGTGTCCCGCGGTGCCAGCGACGCCGAGTCCACGGGGCTCGGCCTGGACATCGCCCGGCGGCTCGCCGCGGACACCGGCGGCCAGCTCACCGTGGGGCGTGGGGTGCTGGGCGGCGCCCGCGTGGTGCTGACCCTCGGCGTGGCCGGCGACGATGCGCCGCCACCGCCACGCCGCCCGCGACTCTGGCAACGGCTCGGCGGTGCGCATGCCCGGCCGTAGCTCAGCTCAGGGCGTCCTCGGGCGCGGACAGGCGGATGCCCACCCCGCGTACGGTGTGCAGGTAGCGCGGGGCCGCGGCCCGCTCGCCCAGCTTGCGGCGCAGCCAGGTCACGTGGACGTCGACGGTCTCCAGCGAGCGGGCCTCCGCACCCCAGACGTCGTCGAGGACCTGGCGCCGCGCGACCACCTTTCCCGGCCGCTGCATCAGGTATGCCAGCAGGTCGAACTCCAGCCGGGAGAGCTGCAGGGGCGTGCCGTCGAGCGAGACGCTGCGGGCCTGCGGATCAAGCTCAAGGCCGCCCAGCGTCAGCGTGGTGGACACGGAGCCGGCAGCGCGGCGCAGCACCGCGGCGATCCGCGCCTCCAACTGCTCGGCGGAGTACGGCTTGACGACGTAGTCGTCCGCGCCCGCGCGCAGCAGGCGGATCATCTCGCTCTCCGCGCCCCGGGCGGTGGCGACGACGACCGGGACGGCGGACGCGGCCCGGATCCGGCGCAGCACGGTCGCGCCGTCGAGGTCCGGCAGGTTGAGGTCCAGGACCACGACCTCCGGGCGCCAGCTCGCGACCTCGCGGAGACCGTCGAGCGCGGCCGCGCACAGCCGTACGTCGTGCCCGGTCATCGACAGCAGACGGTCGATCGCTTCCCGGATGTCCCGGTCGTCCTCGATCACCAGTACGCGGGCCATGGTCACAATCTATCGATCGTCGAGGGTGGGCTGTAATCATGGGCCGGAGCTGGAGATTTGTCGTCGCGTGGCTGGGCGCACTGATGGTCGCCGTCACCGTCTCGTGGCTCGGTGTCCGGGTCGGCATCGCGCCCGCGATCACCGACGAGGCGCCGGTGGCGATCGACGTCAACCGCCGCTACACCGAGGTCCGGTTCGGCCTCGCCGACGTCACGCCCGCGCCCGCGACGTCGCGGGCGGAACCCAGCCGCACGTCGGCGCGGCCCAGGAAGACGCCGGCCACCCCCGCGACCCGGCGGCCGGCGCCGGCGCGGCCGACGACGGCTGTTCCGTCGGCGAGCCCGTCGCCGTCTGCACCCGATCGGCGTCCGCGCTACCGGGTCAACGCCGACGGCGGCGACGTGATCGTCGCCTACTCCTCGACCCGGGTCGACGTGATCGACACCGACCCCGTGCCGGGCTACGTGGCCGGCGTGACCCGGCGCAGCGACACGCTGGTCGTCGTGCGGCTGGCCGGGCGCTCGCATGCCTCCGTCGTCACCGTGTACTGGAACGCGGGCCCGGGTGCGCAGATCATCGAGGAGTTCGGCGGGTGAGCAGCGCCACGGCCCCCTGGTGGCGCTGTCGGCGGATCATGCGGTAGATTGACGGCGTTGCAGTTTTGATTTCCGTAGACGTTTTCCGGCGCCTGATGGGTTATCTGAAACCATCGTGGCGCCTTTCGTTTGTCGTGTCGGTTCGACGCGGGTGATCAACGCGGCGGCGTAGGGGTCCGCACAGTGCGGTCTCCGACAGCCTGCGAAGGAGCAGACATGACTACAGGCACCGTGAAGTGGTTCAACGCCGACAAGGGCTTCGGCTTCATCACCCCGGATGACGGCGGCGCGGACGTCTTCGCCCACTTCTCCGCGATCGCGACGAGTGGCTACCGCAGCCTCGACGAGAACCAGAAGGTGGAGTTCGACGTCACCCAGGGCCAGAAGGGCCTGCAGGCGGAGAACATCCGCCCGCTCTGATCCACGCTCTGCGAACGGCGGTCCGGCTCATGAGCCGGGCCGCCGTTCGGCGTCCGGGGACTTCTGTCCCGGCGATCGGAGGCCGGGTTCTGGCGGTGCCCCGTGATTCCGGCGGCGCGACCGTCAGGCGGCCGTGCGCGACCACTGCTGGTTGGTGCCGGTGTTGCACGGGTACTGCTTGAGGACAACGCCGTCCGCGGTCGACGCGGCCGGCACGTCCACGCATTTGCCGCTGTGCCGCGCCTGGAGCTGGAAGTAGCTGCCGTTGGCGACCAGCTGGAACTGCTGGTTGGTGCCGGTGCCACAGGTGTACTGGACGAGTTCGGCACCGTCTGCGGTGGAGGCGCTCACCACATCAAGGCACTTTCCGCTGTGCCGGCTGATGATGCGCCAGTAGCCGCTGCCGGCGTCCTGGAACTGCCACTGCTGCCACGCGTTGCCGCCGTAGGTGTACTGGCCGACGCGCGCGCCGTTGTCGGTGTTCGGTGACTGGACGTCCATGGCCTTGCCGCTGTGGCGCACGGTGATCCGGTAGAACGTCGCCGGGGGCGTGGAGCCGATGGTGTCGCCCCAGGCGTACCGGATCCGGTCGGCGCCGGAGGCGTTGCGGATGGTCAGGTTGAGGTTGGTGCCGCTGCCGCTGAGGGCGAACATCGAGTAGTAGTCGTAGCCGGAGCTGCCGGTGGGCTTGCCGCCGAGGGCGGGCCAGTAGGTGCCGCCCATCTGGTTGTCCCGCATGACCTGGGCCATGGCGCGGATGTGGCGCACGAAGTTGTCGGTGCTGGTCGCGTCGGCGTAGTTGAGGCCGGTGTCCATGGGCGCACCGAACTCGGTCGCGACCGCGCGGGAGGCGCAGGCGCCGAGGCGGGTCTGGATGTGGCTCCGGAAGGCGTCGTAGGTCATCGCGCTGTAGAAGAACGCGTAGTGATGGAACGACAGCAGCGTCGCGGCGAAGCGGCTGTCGGTGCAGATGTCGCGCAGGTCCTGGCTGTAGCCGGTGCCACCGATGAGCACCCGGCCGGGTGTCGCCGAGTAGTGGTAGCTGAGCCAGTTCGCCGCGACGTCGCGCCACTCCGCCGAGGTGTAGCCGTGCGGCTCGTTCATCGGCTCGAAGTACACATTGGTGTTCGAGCCGTACGTGTTGGTCACGCTGGACCACATCGTGTTCCACGCGGCGAGGTTGGTGATCCTGCCGCCGGAGGCGGCGCCGTCCTCCCAGTAGGCGAGGATGACCTTGAATCCGCGGGCGGTGGCGGCGTCGATCGCGCCCCGGTAGGCGTTCCACCACGTCGTCCCGACCGTGTGGGTGTTGATGGGCAGCCGGATCGTGTTGACGCCCATGACGGCCATGTCGTCGTAGAGGGCGTTGGCCTTGGCCTGCACCGTCGCGTTGCTGTCGGACTGGCTCAGGCCCTGCACGACCAGCGGCCCGGTGCTGAAGTTGTCGCCCAGCACGGCCCAGTTCATGCCCCGGAACTGGCGGGTGGCGGCGGTGGCCGGCGACGATGCGACCACGACGCCGCCCAGCGCGGTCAGCGCGGTCACCAGGGCCGCGATCAGGAGCCGGCGCACCGGCCGGACGCTCGGCGACGGTCCTGACAGGTAACCATCGGACGACGTGATCCGCTTCATGAAGTGTCCCATCACTGGTCCTGCTGCCTCTGGCCGACCACCGGAATGATGTCGTCGGAGTTACAGCGGTAACGGACTCGACAACGGGGCGCCAGAACTCGAACCGACCCGGTCAGGAACGTTCAGACTCGAAACGTGGGCTGGCGCAAATCGGTTTGCTGTGGAAACCTGTTGGCATGACCACTGAATCGATGCCCGCCGGCAGCGATCCCCGCCGGCTCCTGGCGGATGTCCGCGGGCTGGCCCACCGGGTGCGGGTGGACCAGCGCATGACCTGGGCCGCTCTGCTGGTGCTGGCCCGGCTGGAGCGCAACATCGCCCTGCTGCTGTTCACCCTCGGCTACCTCGCGGTGGCGTTGACACTGCCGACCAACGACGGCTGGGACAGCTCCTGGGGGATCCGGGCCGGCTTCGCCATACCGCAGGTCGTCTGCGCCGCCGTGCTCCTGCTGGGCGCGACCGGCTTCGCGGTGGCCCGCCGGCGGCGCGGGTGACCGCGGTGACCGGTGCTCCGGAGGACGAGTTTTCCGACCACCCGGTCACCGGGCTCGACGACGTGGTGCACCAGCGGGTACGGCTGGGGATCCTCGCCATCACGCACGAGGCGCGCCGGGTCGAGTTCGGCTACCTGCGCACCCAGCTGCAACTGACCGGGGGCAACCTCTCCACCCACCTGAGCGTGCTGGAGACAGCCGGGCTGGTCGAGGTGGAGAAGGGATACGAAGGCAAGCGCGGCCGGACCTGGATCACGCTGACCCCGGCCGGGAGCACCGCGCTCGCCGACGAGGTCGGACGGCTGAAGAAGCTCATCAGCCGGATCGAGACCACCGACACCCGGCAGGACCGGTGACCACCGCGAAGACCCGCCGGGGCCTGCTCACTGCCGCCGTACCGCTCCGACGTGGAGCTCACGAGCGGTCAGGAGCCCCGCGCTGGTCGGCGGTGGTGGCGGCCCAGCTCGCGAGCAGGTCGAGCTTCTCGCGATCCGCCGAGCCGGGTGCCGCGCTGTAGGCGTTGAGGCGCAGGCCCTGATCGGCGGTGAGGTCCATCGACTCGTACGCCAGCGTCAGGTCGCCGATCACCGGGTGGTGCACCTTCTTGACGCCGGTGCGGTGCAGGCGCACGTTGTGCGCCGCCCACCAGGCGCGGAACTGGTCGCTGCGGGTGGACAGCTCGCCGATCAGGTCGGACAGGTTCCGGTCGTGCGGATCGTGTCCTGCCTCGCTGCGCAGCAGCGCGACGACGTCCTCGGCCAGCTGCTCCCAGTCGTGGTAGAAGTCCTGCGCGGCGGGGTCGAGGTAGATGAAGCGGGCCAGGTTCGGCGTGCCGGTCACGGTGTCGAACACCGGCGAGAACACCGCCCGGCCGAGCGCGTTGACGGCGAGGATGTCCAGCCGGCCGTTGCGCACGTAGGCCGGCGCGCCGGTCATCGAGTCCAGCAGGTGCTGCACACCGGGCCGGACCTGCTGGGTGGGGCGGCGGCGGGCGGCCCGGGCCGTGCGGCCGGGACCGGCGTTGGTCTGGCGGGCGAGGTCGTACAGGTGCTCGCGTTCGGCGTCGTCCAGGCGCAGGGCCCGGGCGAGGGATTCCAGCACGCTCTCGGAGACGCCGGAGAGGTTGCCGCGTTCGAGCCGGGTGTAGTAGTCGACGCTGACCCCGGCGAGCATCGCGGCCTCCTCGCGGCGCAGCCCGGCGACCCGCCGGTTGCCGCCGTAGACCGGCAGCCCGGCCTGCTGCGGGGTGATGCGGGCGCGGCGGGTGGTGAGGAAGTCGCGGGTCTCACTGCGGTGGTCCATCCCCCGACGGTACGGCGGGAGGCACGGCCGAGGGAGGCTCTGTCGTTACCGGTCTACCGGGCGTGGCAGTGGCTGCCGAACCCGGTAATGACAGAACCTCCCAGGCCGCCCGGTCCGGCCGTAGCGTCGACCGGGACGAAGCATCCCGCCCACCGACCACGTGCCGAAGGAATCCACCGTGCGAGCAACAGTCATCTACGGCGCCGGCGATGTCCGCGTCGAGAACGTGCCCGACGCCGCCCTGCGCGAGCCCACCGACGCCGTGGTGCGGGTGGTGCGCTCCTGCGTCTGTGGCAGCGATCTCTGGCCGTACGCGAAACGCCCGGCCACCGACCGGCCGGACCGGATCGGTCACGAGTTCCTCGGTGTGGTCGAGGAGACCGGCTCGGCGGTCGGTGGGCTGAAGGCCGGTGACCTGGTCGTGGCGCCGTTCGTGTGGGCCGACAACACCTGTGACTTCTGCCGTGAGGGCCTGCAGACCTCCTGCCGGCACGGCGGCAACTGGGGACGCGACGGTGTCGACGGCGGTCAGGGTGAGGCCGTCCGGGTCCCGCAGGCCGACGGCACGCTGGTGAAGCTGCCGGTCGCCGCGGATTCGACGCTGCTGCCGTCGTTGCTGACGCTGTCGGACGTGTTGCCGACCGGCCACCACTGCGCCGTGACCGCCGGGGTGAACGCCCGGACGAGCGTGACGGTGATCGGCGACGGCGCGGTGGGCCTGTCGGCCGTGCTGGCCGCCAGGCGCCTCGGCGCCGAGCGGATCATCCTGATGGGCCGGCACAAGGACCGCACCGACCTGGGCCGCGAGTTCGGCGCCACCGACGTGGTCGCCGAGCGCGGCGAGGAAGGCGTCGCGCGGGTCCGGGAGCTGACCGGCGGCGACGGCACCCACACCGTGCTGGAGTGCGTCGGGCTGGCGGACGCCATCACGACGGCCTTCGGCGTGGTCCGCAACGGCGGCACGGTCAGCCGGGTCGGCGCCCCGCAGTATCCGGCGGTTCCCGCCGGCTTCGGCGTGTTCCTGCGCAACATCACCCTGACCGGTGGCGTCGCCCCGGCCCGGGCGTACATCGAGGAGCTGCTGCCCGACATCCTCGAAGGGCGGATCGAGCCCGGCCGGGTCTTCGACCGCACCGTCAGTCTCGACGAGGTGCCCGCGGGGTATCAGGCCATGGCCGACCGGGAAGCCCTCAAAGTCCTGATCCGGTCCTGACCGAAGGAGACCCGCGATGGCATGGACGACCGACCCTTCGCCTGCGGCCCGTCGAGGAAAGGAAGTAGTCATGGAGTTCCGGCCGCTCGGACGCACCGGCGTCCAGGTCAGCAAGCTGTGCCTCGGCACGATGATGTTCGGCGAGTGGGGCACCAAGGACCACCAGGAGAGCATCCGGATCATCCACCGGGCACTGGACGCCGGCATCAACTTCGTCGACACCGCCGACGTGTACTCGGCGGGGGAGTCCGAGGTGATCGTCGGCAAGGCCCTGGCCGGGCGGCGCGACGAGATCGTGCTGGCCACCAAGGCGAACATGCCGATGGACGACGACCCCAACCACCGCGGCAACTCCCGCCGCTGGCTCGTCCGCGAGGTCGAGGACTCGCTGCGCCGGCTCGGCACCGACTACCTCGACCTCTACCAGATCCACCGCTGGGACCCGGCCGTCGAGCTCGACGAGACCCTGGGCGCGCTCACCGACCTGGTCCGCGCCGGCAAGGTCCGCTACCTCGGACACTCCACCTTCCCCGCGTCGACGATCGTGGAGGCGCAGTGGGTGGCCGAGAAGCGCGGCCGCGAGCGGTTCGTCACCGAGCAGCCGCCGTACAACATCCTGGTGCGCAACATCGAGAACGAGGTGCTGCCGGTGGCCCAGCGGTACGGGATGGGTGTCATCCCGTACAGCCCGCTGGCGGGCGGCTGGCTGTCCGGCCGCTACAGCAAGGACGCTCAGGACGGGCCGATGTCGGTCGCCCGTCAGCGCCTGGCGAACCGCTTCGACCTGTCCCTGCCGGAGAACCAGCGCAAACTCGACGCCGTCGAGCAGCTCGGCAAGCTGGCCGACGACGCCGGCCTGACACTCATCGAGATGGCCATCGCGTTCGTGCTGCGCCACCCCGCGGTGACCGCGCCGATCATCGGCCCGCGCACCATGGCGCACCTCGAATCCCAGCTGGCCGCCGCGGACGTGGTGCTCTCCGACGACGTGCTCGACCGCATCGACCGGATCGTCGCGCCGGGCGTGACCATCAACCCGGCCGAGAACGGCTGGATCAGCCCGTCGCTGCAACCCGCGGCCCGGCGCCGCTGAACAGCTGTTCCGCCCCTGGCGCCGGGGTTACCGGGTTGCCGGTGCCGATGAATCCGAAGGTGGTCGTGGCCCCGGCCGCCAGCGTGCCGTTGTAGGCGGCGGTGGGTGCCGTCCTTCACCGCGACGAACCCGTTGGTCCAGCCCGGCTGGGCGGCGGTGTTCTCGGCGTGGCCCCGGAGGCGCAGGCGGATCAGGCCGCCGTCGGTGGCCGGCACCCGCCGGATCTTGTTGTATCCGTAGTCCGAGGGGACGATCGCGTCCGGGATCCTGTAGTGGCCGGCCGGCTGCAGGTGACGGCGCCGGCATCCAGGCGCCGTAGTGGTGCCGGCAAACGGGAGCCGCGTTTGTGTTCATCTGCACGCTCGGGCCTGACAGCCGTTCGCCGAGCTGCGCGGTGGCTTGTCCGCGACGTGCCGGACAAGCCACCGCGGGGAGCAGCGCGACTACACGATCGCGGTGCGCCAGAACCGGGACGGATCGCCGTCGCAGCGGTACTGCACGATGGTGGCGTTCAGGCCGGTGCTGCCGCCGGCCGGGGACAGGCACAGGCCGGTGCTGACGTTCTGCAGGTAGGAGAAGAAGCCCTCCGGGACCAGGCGCCAGGTGCGCGCGGGGTTGCCGTCGCAGTGGTACTGGACGATCGGGATGTTGTTGCCGCCGACACCGCCGGCCGGGGACAGGCACAGGCCACTGTTGACGTTCTTCAGGTGGAAGCCGTCGCCGGCGTCGACGAGGTTCCACAGCCGGGCGGGGTTGCCGTCGCACTCGAACTGGACGGCCGTGACGTTGAGGCCGCTGCTGCCCCCGGCGACGGTCAGGCAGAGACCGCTGTTCGCGTTCGGGACGTGGTAGGCGCCGAGCAGGCTCCATCCCCGGGCCGGGTCCTGGTCGCAGGCGTACTGGACGAGGACCACGTTGATGCCGGTGCTGCCGCCCGCGGGGGACAGGCAGAGCTTGCTGCGCACGTTCCTGATCAGGTAGCCGTGCGGGCCCGGCACCTGTTGCCAGGAACGGGCCGGATCCCCGTCACAGGTGTACTGCACGATGGTCACGTTGAGGCCGCTGCTGCCGCCGGCGGGAGAGAGACACTGGCCGGTGGCGACGTTCTGGATGCGGAACAGCCCTTCGACGCCGGGGCTGTGCAGCAGTTGCCAGGCCCGGTTGGTGTTGTTGTCGCAGTAATACTGGACGATCGCGGTGTTGCTGGTGGCACTTCCCCCGGCCGGGGCGAAGCAGAGGCGACTTTTCGCGTTCTGGATCCGGAGGTTCTCCGCCGGACCGGCGGCGCCGGCGGGTGCGGCCGACAGGAAACTCGCGAACAGGGCGATGGCCGCCACCACAAGAATGGATCGGTGCATTCGTCGTGACGTCGGGGAGAAGGAGGATGTGCGGACGGCGGTCATGGACGGCTCCCTTTTGTTGCCGCTGACGCTACGGAAGTCGCCGCCGCCACTGATCCTCCCTTCGTGCCAGCCGCGTTTTCCGCCGTGCGGCGCGTTGGCGCGAACCCGGCGGCCGGTGTCATCGTGGCCGGATGAATCATCGGGTTGCGGTGCTGGTGCTGGACGGCGCGAAGCCGCTCGACGTCGGCATTCCCGCGCAGGTTTTCGCCAACCGGCCGACCATGCCGTACCAGGTGTTCGTGTGCGGCGCCGCGGCCGGGCCGGTGGCCGGCGGTGACGGGTTGTCGTATCACGTGGCGGAGGGGCTCGAGGCGTTCGAGCACGCCGACACGATCTTTGTTCCGGGGTACCGGCAGCCGGCCAGCAGCGAGCCGCCGGCGGCGGTCGTCGCGGCGCTGCGGGCCGCGCACCGGCGTGGCGTCCGGCTCGCCGCCATCTCGACGGGTGCGTTCGCGCTCGCCGCGTCCGGGTTGCTGGACGGCAAGCGGGCGACCACCCACTGGCACTATTCGCGGGCCCTGGCGGAGAAGTATCCGCTGGTGCGGGTGGACGAGAACGTCCTGTTCGTCGACGAGGGGAGCGTGCTGACCTCCGCCGGCGCCGCGTCCGGCATCGACCTGTGCCTGCACCTGGTGCGGCGTGACCACGGCGTGGGGCTCTCCACCATCGTGGCGCGGCGGCTGGTCGCGGCGCCCTACCGCAGTGGCGGTCAGGCCCAGTACGTGCCCCGCAGCGTCCCGGAGCCGCTCGGTGACGTCTTCGCCGGCACCCGGGAGTGGGCGCTCACCCGGCTCGCCGAGCCCCTCACGCTGGCGGCGCTGGCCCGCAACGCTCAGGTGTCGGCGCGCACCTTCTCCCGGCGGTTCGTCGAGGACACCGGGTACACGCCGATGCAGTGGGTGCTGCGCGCCCGCGTCGACCTGGCCCGCGAACTGCTCGAGGTCACCGATCTTCCGGTGGAGCAGGTCGCGGCGCGCGTGGGTCTCGGCACGGCCGCCAACCTGCGCCTGCACTTCCAGCGCATCCTCAGCACGTCGCCGACGGAGTACCGCACCACGTTCTCGTCTTGATCTTGATGGCGAGATCCTTGCGCATGGTGGCTGTCTTGCCACTGTCGTGACGGTCGCCGGGCCGCCGACGATGGGGTCATGACTCGCATCGCCGTCAATGGCTTCGGACGCATCGGACGTAACACCCTGCGAGCCCTGCTGCAGCGCGACAGCAAGCTCGAGGTGGTGGCGATCAACGATCTCGCCGCCCCGGAAACCCTCGCCCATCTGCTCAAGTACGACAGCGCGCTGGGGCGCCTCGGCCGCCCGGTCGAGGCCCGCGCCGGCGACCTGATCGTCGACGGCCGGCACATCCGGGTGTGCGCCGAGCGGCACCCGGCCGGCCTGCCGTGGGCCGAGCTCGACGTCGACATCGTGCTGGAGGCCACCGGCCGCTTCACCGCCGCCAAGTCCGCCCGGGCCCACCTGGACGCCGGCGCCCGGCGGGTGCTGGTGAGCGCGCCCTCCGACGGCGCCGACGTGACGCTGGTCTTCGGCGTCAACACCGGCGCCTACGATCCGGAGCGGCACCTGATCGTCTCCAACGCGTCCTGCACGACCAACGCGCTGGCGCCG
The DNA here is from genome assembly GCF_044465625.1 of Actinoplanes sp. NPDC049599. Classification (NCBI taxonomy): domain Bacteria; kingdom Bacillati; phylum Actinomycetota; class Actinomycetes; order Micromonosporales; family Micromonosporaceae; genus Actinoplanes; species Actinoplanes sp. NPDC049599. The sequence goes on along the minus strand of NZ_JBITLX010000034.1, from coordinate 59,154 downwards.
CTGGCCTCGGTGCTCGACGACCTGGCCGTCATCGAGCACGGCTTCATGACCACCGTGCACGCGTACACGCAGGAGCAGAACCTGCAGGACGGGCCGCACCGCGACCTGCGCCGGGCACGGGCGGCCGCGGTGAACATCGCGCCCACCACGACCGGCGCGGCCAAGGCGATCGGCAAGGTGCTGCCGCGGCTCGACGGCAGGCTCACCGGGGACTCGATCCGGGTGCCGGTGCCGGTGGGCTCGCTGGTGGAGCTGAACACCACGGTGGCCCGGGCGGTCAGCCGCGACGAGGTGCTGGCGGCGTACCGGGCCGCGGCCGGCGGGGCGCTGCACGGCGTGCTGGAGTACACCGACGAGCCGCTGGTCTCCAGCGACATCACCGGCAACCCGGCCTCGGCCGTCTTCGACGCCGCGCTCACCCGCGTCGACGGCCGGCACGTCAAGGTGGTGGCCTGGTACGACAACGAGTGGGGTTTCGCCAACCGGGTCATCGACACGCTGGAGCTGATGGCCGGCTCGGCGGGTTAGCCGGGTGGGTCGGCCCGGGTGACTACCCGGTCGCGGCCGGCGCGCTTCGCCGCGTACAGCCGGCGGTCGGCCTCGGCGAGCAGGTCGGCCTGGGTGTCCTCGCCGGACGGTACGACGCTCACGGCGCCGATGCTGACCGTCACCGGCAGGTCGCCGGTCAGCGGGGACCAACGGTACGACGCGATGTCGTGCCGGATCGTCTCCAGTCGCTGTGGCGCTGCCGCGGCGCCGAGGCCGGGCAGGACGACGAGGAACTCCTCGCCGCCCATGCGGGCCGCGAACCCGTCGGCGGCCAGGCTGTCCTGCCGGGCCGACAGCACGTCGGCGACCGCCACCAGGACCCGGTCGCCGACGTCGTGCGACAGTGTGTCGTTGATCCGCTTGAAGTAGTCGAGGTCGATCAGCGCGACCGTCAGCGGCGTGCCGGTGGCGGTGGCCTCCGCCATCGCCTGGGGCAGCCGCTCGTCGATGAACCGGCGGTTGTACAACCCGGTCAGCGCGTCCCGGCGCGCCTGCTCCCGGTAGTGCTCGGCGTCCCGGCGGGCCTCGGCGGTCTCGAAGATCGCCTGGCGGTCCCGGGCCCGGGCCTCCAGCTGGGTCGAGCGCAGCTCCTCGGTCGCCGCGTGGAACCGCTTGTACTCCTCGAACGCGGCCCGGTGCTCGCCCGCCGCCGCGTACAGCTCGGCCTGCTCGGCGAGGCCGCGCACGCGGACGCCGGCCAGCTGGTGCCCGGCGCACAGCGACCGGCAGTGGTCCAGGCTGGCCTGCGCACGGTCCAGGGCGCCGAGGAGCCGCTGCGCCGCCGCGAGGGTGAGGGACGCCTCGGCGATGTCGTGCGCCTCGAACCAGGGCGGGGAGTCGTACACGTCCCGCAACGTCTCCTCGGCCTCGGCGTACCGGCCCAGGCTGACCTGGATGTTCGCGATGGTGTCGCGCTCGACGATGAGGAAATCGCGCCCGATCGCCCGGGCCACGGCGCGCATGCGCTCGACGGCGGACCAGGCCGTGTCGACGTTGCCGGCCTCGTGCTCGGTGTACGCGAGGTTGTTCAGCACGAGCAGCTGCCGGGTCAGGTCGCCGATGCCGACGGCGATGCGCTCGGCCTGCCGGTAGCGGTCCCGGGCCGCGTCGGTGGAGCCGGCCTCGGCCAGCGAGTTCGCCAGCCGGATGAGGTGGATGATGCGCAGGCCGTGCGGCTCCGTGTCGTCGAGAAGCTCGACGGCGCTCAGGGCGTGCTCCAGGCTGGCGGAGTGGTCGCCGAGGTAGTGGTAGGTGAGCGCGAGGTGGAAGTGGCTGCGCGCGCGCAGCGGCCGGCAGTCGTGCTGCTCCGCCCAGCGGTGCGTCGCCAGGAAGGTCCGGGCCGCGGCGCCGACGTCGCCCTCGCGCCGGCGCATGTCGGCCTGCACCAGCCGGGCCCGGTGGCCGAGCACCTCGTCACCGCACCGGTCGGCGGCCTCGGCGGCGGCGGTGGCCCGGGCCAGGATCGCCGGCACGTCGTGGCTCTCGTGGTTCTCCAGCTCGTCCAGCTCGGCCGCCAGGGCCGCCCCGGCGCGCGGGGCAGCGACCGGCGCGGGAGCGGGGGACGGAGAAATCACGCCTGCTCTATCGGCAGCCGGTCGCGGAACTGAACACACCCGGCGCGGCGGATGGCCCCGAACCCCGCGTTTGTGAACGAGGTCACCCGCCGGTTCCGCTCATGCCGTCCGGGCCCCCGCCGATCGGCAAACCGCATCGCAACCCCCACGCTACGGAGGACGCACGGTGAAGCGGACGAGAAGGATTCTGCGCACTGCCGCGGCGGCAGTGCTGCCGCTCGCTTTAGCCGGCGGCTCGGCCGTCGCCCCCGCCGGTGTGGCTCTGACGTCCGGCGGCGGCTGGGCGGGGCGGTGGCTCAGTACAGCTACCGGCAGTACGGCCGGCACGTCGCTGAAGGACGTCCGCACCATCATCGGCGCGGACACCGGCGCCGCGGCGAACCTGACCGGCGCCGGGGTCGGCGTCGCGCTGCTCGACACCGGTGTCGCGCCGGTGGCCGGGCTGCCCGCCGGGCAGATCGTCAACGGCCCGGACCTGTCCTTCGAGTCGCAGGCGGCGAACCTGCGCTACCTCGACTCGTACGGCCACGGCACCCACATGGCGGGCATCATCGTCGGCAACGACACGGCCGGCGGCGCCAAGGGCATCGCGCCCGGCGCCAAGCTGACCTCCGTCAAGCTGGGCACCGCCAACGGCGCCGTCGACGTGTCCCAGGTGATCGCCGCGATCGACTGGGTGGTGGAGAACCGTAACCACGACCCGGCGAACCCGATCCGGGTGCTCAACCTGTCGTACGGCAGCGGCGGCAACCCGGCCGCCTGGACCGACCCGCTGCAGTTCGCCGTCGAGCAGGCCTGGAAGGCCGGCATCGTCGTGGTCGCCGCGGCCGGCAACGACGGCAACGCCGCCACCAGGCTCACCAACCCGGCCACCGACCCGTTTGTCATCGCGGTCGGCGCGGCCGCCACCAAGGGCACCCTGTCCACCGCCGACGACGACCTGGCGCCGTTCACCAACAGCGGTACGGCCGACAAGGTGCCGGACGTGCTGGCGCCCGGCGAGTCGATCCTGTCGCTGCGGGACACCGGATCGAGCATCGACGTCGCGTACCCGGGCGCCCGCAGCGGCACCACCCTCTTCCGCGGCAGTGGCACCTCCCAGGCCGCCGCGGTCACCTCCGCGGCCGTCGCCCTGCTGCTGCAGGCGCGGCCGTCGCTGACCCCCGACCAGGTGAAGGACCTGCTCAAGCGCGGCACCACGCTGGCCACCGGCAAGGCGGGCGCGATGCGGCTCAAGCAGGTCAACGTCGCCACGGCGCTGGGCCTCACGCCGGTCGCGGCCACACAGAACTTCGTCGCGTCCAACGGCACCGGCAACCTTGACGACGCCCGCGGCGTCAGCCGGGTGGTGAGCAACAACGTCCCGCTCACCGGCGAGTTCACCGTCTTCGGGCCGTTCCACAGTGCCAACTGGGCCGCGTACTCCGCCACCGGCAACTCCTGGATCGGCGGCACCTGGATGGGCAACCCGATCGCCGGCAACGGCTGGACCGGCCGGTCCTTCGCCTCGAAGACGTGGGGCGCGGCGACCTGGCTGGGTGCGCCCTGGGGTGGCACCCAGGACTGGAGCGACCCCACGTGGTCGGGCCGGGCCTGGTCGGGCCGGGCCTGGTCCACCGGCGCCTGGACCGGCGCCCGGTTCGCCTCCAGCGAGGACTGGACGACGTCGCTCTGGGGCTGACCGCAGCACGCAAGGCACAAGGCACGGCCGGGCCCGGTTGCCCGGCCGTGCCTTCCGTGATTGCATGTGCCCCGGCTGTCCCTCCGGCGCCGGTCAGGAGGCAGTCATGCTCGCGGCGACGGGTCGTGCGGTGCACCGCCGGCGCCTCCCGATCATCGCCGGGTGGGTGCTGGTCGCGGTGGCCGGCGCCGTGTTCGGTGGCACTGTCTACGATCACACGCAGTCGATCGACCCGCTGCCCGCCGGAGCACCGGCCACCGTCGCGCAGGACCGCCTGGACGCGCTGGCGCCCGAGGGCGAACGACTGGTCGCCGTGATCTCCGGGCGCGAGGTCGGAGCCGTCGCGCTGGTCAACAGCGTCACCCGGATCGCGTTCGAGATCCGCGACATCCCCGGGGTGGCCGAGGTCGAGGATTCCTACACCACCGGCGCACGGCAGATCTCCCGCGACAACCGCAGCTCCCTGGTCACGGTCGAGCTGGAGCCGGGCCTGAGCGACGACGAGGCGTTACGGGTCGCCGACCAGGTGAGCGCCGCCCTGCAACGCATCGACGCCCCCGAGGTCCTCGTCGGCGGCGAGCTGCTGGCCGAACGGGAGTTCGGCGACCAGGCCGTCCGGGACGCGGCCGTCGGCGAGTCCGTCGCTCTGGTCTGCGTGGGGCTGCTGCTGGTCGTGGTGCTGGGCGGCCTGGTGGTCGGCCTGCTGCCGCTGGCGGCCGCCCTCGGCGCGGTCACCGCCACGCTGCTGGCGCTGACCGGGCTGGCCCGCCTGCTGCCGGTCAGCGAGTACGCGGTCAACGTGGTCACCCTGCTCGGCATCGGGCTGGCGGTCGACTACAGCCTGCTGATGATCGCCCGGTTCCGGGACGAGCGGGCCGCCGATCCGCGCGCGCCGCTGGCCGAGCTCATCGCCCGTACGGTGGCCACCGCCGGCCGGGCGGTGCTGGTGTCCGGCTCGGCCGTCACCGCGGCGCTGGTGGGGTTGTTCGCCTTCGGCGAGCCGCTGCTGGCCGCGATGGCGATGGGCGGGGCGCTGGTGGTCGCCCTGGCGACGGCGGCCGGGCTGACGCTCGTACCGGCGTTGATCGCGACCGGCCACCGGCGCATCCCGGCGTCCGGCGGGTGGCGCCGGCCGGGGCGGGGACCCGGCCTGCTGGTGCGCCTGGCCACGATCGCTCAGCGCCGGCCGGGCCCGGTGGCGTTGGCCGCCACTGCCGGGCTGCTGGTGCTGAGTGCTCCGCTGTTCTTTGTGGAGTTCGGCAACTCCGACGTCCGCGCGCTGCCGCGGACCAGCCAGGCGCGGCAGACGTACGAGGCGGTGCAGGACGGTTTCGCCGACCCGCCGAAGCAGCCGCTGACCGTGGTGGTCGAGGCGGGCCCGGAGCAGCCCGGCCTGAAGGAGCTGTTCGACACCATGCGGCGGCTGCCGGGGGTGTCCGACCTTTATGTACGGTCCGAGCTGCCGCCCGGGGTGAGCGTCGCCGACGTGGTGCCGAGCGGGCCCGCCGACGGCCGCCGGGCCCAGCAGCTGGTGACCACCCTGCGGGCCCTCGACGCGCCCGCCCCCGTGCTGGTGGCCGGTCCCGCGGCGGAGCTGGCCGACGCGAAACGCTCGGTGGCCGCGCGCCTGCCCGCCGCCCTGGCGATCATCGTGGTGGCCACCGGGGCGCTGCTGTTCGCGCTCACTCGCTCGGTGGTCGTACCGGTCAAAGCCATCGTGCTGAACCTGCTGACGCTGCTGGCGACCATGGGTGTGCTGGTCGCGGTCTTCCAGTGGGGCTGGGGCGCCGGCGCGCTGGGCTTCGAGCCGTGGGGTGCGCTCGACCTGACCACCCCGCTGCTGCTGTTCGTCTTCGCCTTCGGGCTGTCGATGGACTACGAGGTGTTCCTGCTGGCCCGGATCAAGGAGGAGTGGGACCGGCGGACGGGCACCGACCGTGCGGCCAACGACCGCGCCGTGCTGGCCGGGATCACCGCCACCGGCCCGGTGGTCACCACGGCCGCCCTGGCGATCGGCATCGTCTTCCTCGGCTTTGTGCTCGGCGAGCTGGTCGCGGTGAAGGAGATCGGCGTCGGGATGGCCGTGGCGGTCCTGCTGGACGTCACAGTGGTGCGCGGCCTGCTGCTGCCGGCGACGATGTCGCTGCTCGGGCGATGGAACTGGTGGCGACCGGGGCCGGTGGCCGGGGCACCGACGCGAACAGGGACAGCGTGAACCAGCGGGGCAGCGAGCGGCGTACCTGTTCGGGGCCCTGCACCCGGACCTGTCCGGCGCGCAGCGCCTCGGTCCAGCTCCGGTCGCCGCGCCAGACCTGGACCAGCGCGCGCAGCTCGGCGGTCAGCCTGACGGTCACCTCGTGACCGGGGTCCGCGTCACACACGTCCGCCTCGCCGTCGGCGATCACCAGCCACCAGGAGCGGGGATGGGGCGCCGGCACGTCGGGGAAGGTGACCGCGACGACGGTGCGGCCGGAGGGCACCACCGTGTGGTCGATGTTGCGGTGCATGTCCCAGAGCAGCAGCTTCGGGTCCAGGTCGGCGTCACCCAGCTCGCCGATCCAGCGGACGCCCCAGGCACCGACCGCCTCGATGATCGGCCGCAGTTCGAGGCCGGCCGTGGTCAGCCGGTACTGCACCTCACCGTCGGTGGGCCGGCGCTCGACGACACCGGCCGAGACCAGTTGCTGCAGCCGCTTGGACAGCAGCGTCGGGGACAGCCGGGGCAGCCCCCGGCGCAGGTCGTTGAACCGGCCGCCGCCGGCCATCAGCTCGCGGACGATGAGCAGGGTCCAGCGTTCGTCGAGCAGCTCCATGGCCTTCGCCACGGGACAGAACTGGTGATACGAGGCGCCCATGAGCAGCAGCGTAGGCCCGCCGCGCCGGTTCGGGCAGTACAGATCCTGTACTGGCCCGGGTCTCCGGCGGATCCGTAGCGTCGCAGCCGACGAGAGGAGCACCGCTATGACCGTCCAGCCGGACACGACCGAAGCCGACCGCACCCTCAAGGACCGCCACCGCGCGATGTGGGCGCTCGGCGACTACCCCAGCGTCGCCACGGAGGTGATTCCCCGGCTCGGCGCGACGCTGGTCGGCGCCTGCCGGACCGGACCGGGCCAGCGGGTGCTCGACGTGGCCGCCGGCAGCGGGAACGCCGCGATCCCGGCGGCGCTGACCGGCGCCGAGGTGGTGGCCTGCGATCTGACCCCGCCGCTGCTGGAGGCCGGCCGTACCCTCGCGGCCGCGCGCGGCGCGGTGGTCGACTGGCGGGAGGGCGACGCCGAGGCGCTGCCGTTCGCCGACGGCTCGTTCGACGTCGTCCTGTCCTGCGTCGGCGTGATGTTCGCCCCGCACCACCGGGCCGCCGCGGACGAGCTGGTGCGGGCCTGCCGGCCGGGCGGCACCATCGCCATGATCAACTGGACGCCGCAGGGCTTCATCGGTCAGCTCTTCGGCCTCATGAAGCAGTACTCCCCGCCGCCTCCGCCGGGCGCGCAACCGCCGCCGTTGTGGGGGCACGCGGACCACGTGCGCGACCTCTTCGGCGATCGGGTCGAGGAGGTCAGCGCCGAGGTGGACACCGCGGTGATCGACCGCTTCGCCGACGGCGCGCAGTTCCGCGACTTCTTCAAGACCCACTACGGCCCCACCGTCGCCGCCTACCGCCACCTGGCCGCGGAACCGGACCGGGTGGCCGCGCTCGACCGGGACCTCGCCGACCTGGCCGGCCGGCACAACCAGGGCGGCGGCATCATGCGCTGGGAGTACCTGCTGTGGACGGGCCGGCGGACGGGCTGATCAGCATCCCGGACGGCCGCGGATCAGCATGCGGCGTCGGTCAGCCGAAGTGGGCCGCGTCCAGGGCCGCCTGCAGCGACTCACGGTACCCGTCGCTGGTCACCGTGGCTCCGCTGACCGTGTCGATCCGGGCGCTCTGCGCCTGCAGGACCTGCTGACGCAGCTTCGGCAGGGCGTACCCGTTGATCTGGTCGTCCCGGCGGTTGCCGGTCGGGCGCTGCAGCGCCCGGACCTCGGTGATCTTCTTCCCGACGATTGTGACCTGGACCTGCACCGGCCCCCACCGGGTCTGCGCCGTCGTCCCGTTGACCCGCGTCGTGCGGACGGCGGGACGCCGCGACGGCGAGCCGGGCGGCGCGGCCGAGGGGGCGTCGGGGACGACACCGGGTGCGGCAGCGGCCGAGGTGGTGCCCGGCAGTGCGCCGCCGGTGCTCGTGCGATAGCTGAACAGCAGCACGAGCGCCGCCAGGGTGGACACGATCAGCAGGGTGATCCGGCGCATTGTCATCGTCTCCCTCGTTGATCCGGCGGCGTCACCATGCGAACTCCTCGGCGTGCACGTGGCCGGCGCCGACGCCCGCGTCGCGCAGGGTGGCCCGCACCGCCGCCATCCACGGCGGCGGTCCGCAGAGGAAGACCTCGTGGCGGTCCAGGTCCGGCACCAGCCACCGCAGCCCGGCCAGGTCGCTGACCTGGGCGAAGCGGGCGGGCAGCCAGGATCCGGGGCGGGCCCGGCCACCGTCGAGATACACCACCCGGACGCCGTGCCGGCGGGCCGCGTCGTCCAGCTCGGTCCGGAACACGGCGTCCTCGTGCCGCCGGATCCGGTAGAGCAGCGTGATCTCGGTGCCGGCTCCGGCGAGGTCGTCGAGCAGGGCCCGCATGGTCGTGATGCCGACCCCCGCGGCCATCAGCAGAGCCTTGCGCCCGCCCGCGACATGATCGGCGGTCAGCGCCCCGTACGGCCCCTCGACCAGCACCCGCGTGCCCGGGCGCAGGGTGGCGACGCGGGAGCTGCCGTCGCCGAGGTCCTTGACCGTGATCCGCAGCAGGCCGCCGGACGGCGCGGACGACAGCGTGTACGGGTGGGCCCTGCTCCAGCCCGGGCCGTCGAGGAACCGCCAGCTGAGGAACTGCCCGGCGCGGGCCGGAAGGCGGTCGAGGCGATGCCCGCTCAGATACACCGAGACCACGCCCGGCGCCTCCGGCACGACCGCGTGCACCCGGAGCCGGTGATAGGCCGAGCGGAACGCGGGCAGCCCGACCCGGAACACCAGCACCGCGCCCAGCGTCGCGGCGTACAGACCCCACCAGTACAGCCGCGCCGCCGGCGACGCGACGAAGTCCGCACCGGTCCACAGCTGGTGCGGCAGGGCCAGCCCCACCCCGAGGTAGGCGTACAGGTGGATGAGGTGCCACGTCTCGTAGCGCTGCCGGCGGCGCGCGGCGCGGATCGACAACACCACGACCAGGAGGAGCAGCGTCGTGCCCGCGGCCGCCAGCAGCATGCCCGGGTACCTGACGACGAGGTCCCAGCCCGTACCGGGGAGGTCCCCGCCGCCGGACTGCGCGTAGCCCACCGTGATCAGCACGACGTGGACGATCATGAGCCAGAACGACAGGAAACCCACCAGGCGGTGCCGGCGCGCCAGCGCGTCCTGGCCGTAACTCCGCTCCACCCACGGGATCCGCGCCATCAGCAACACCTGGAGCAGCAGCAGGTCGGACGCCACCAGACCGGTGAGCCGGCCGAGCGAGGTCGCCGGGCCGCCCGGCGTCGCAAAGGTGCGAAGACCGCCGTTGTGCAGCCACAACGCGACCACGATCACCACGCTGAACAGAGCGGCCGAGCCAGCGAGGTCGGCCCACCACCGGCGGGCCGGCGGCCGCCTGCGGATCGCCGCGCCGGACCCGGCGAATCGGACCCGGCCCATCACCTCGGCAGAACTCACGGCGGCTCACGGCTCCCTTCCCGGTCGGCTACAGATCCAGCGTCGCCGCCGAAGATGGGAGGATTCGAAGATTCACCCGCGCCGCGGCGTCACCCCACGACCACGGCTTGCCGGTCCGGGGGCGTGCTGACGCACTCGCGGGCGTACAGGCGGACGAGGGCGGGCAGTTCGTAGCGGATGCTGTGCGTGGTGACGGCCGGTTCGGGGGACAGCAGGGCGCCCGTATCCACCAGCGACTCCAGCCGGCGACGAGCCTCGTCGGGCGGGCAGGACAGCGTGGTGGCCGCGTCCTGCAGGGTCAGCGACGGGGCCGGCAGGGCGGCCAGCTGGCTGACGTCGGTGCGGTGCGCGCGGGACATCCCGTACCAGCTGTCGGCGATGCGGGGCCGGACCGCGAGGTCGCCGGCCACGAGCTCGTCCAGCACCGTACGGGAGCTCGCCAGCCGCTCGGCGAAGTCCCGCAGCGGCAGCAGGCGCATCGCCGCCAGTTTTAGCCCGCCGATCCGCACCGCCAGCGGCAGCCGGCCGATCGCGGTGACGACCGCGTCCGCCGCCGAGGGGTCCGCGGTGGTCCGGTCGCGGCCGATGATCTGTGCCAGCAGTTCCACCGCTTCGGCGCAGGTCAGGCAGGGCACGTCGATGCGGTGGGCGGCGGCCAGCCCGGTCATCCGGCGGCGCGAGGTGACCACGACCGTGGCGGCGCCGGCGCCGGGCACCAGCGGCCGGACGGCGGTCTCGTCCGGTGCGTCGTCGAGCATGAGCAGCATCCGCCGCTCGCCGAGCCAGGCACGCCAGTGGAAGCTGTCCTGGTCGGGGTGGCCGGTCATCCGGTCGGTCAGGCCGGTGAGCGCGGCCAGTTCGGCCAGGAGGTCGACCGTCGTGCGCGGTGTGCCGTCCGGTTCGCGCATGCGCAGCAGGATCCGGCCGCCGGGGAAGTCGTGCCGCAGCGTGTGCGCGAGCCGGACCGCCAGCGCCGTCTTGCCCACCCCGGCCGGCCCGGTCACGACGACCACCTGCCGGGTGCTGTGCCGCACGACCTCGGTGATCTCGCCGAGCTGCTCGGCGCGGCCGACGAAGTCCGGCAGGTCGTGCGGCAGGGACTGCGGCGCCGGCGCGGCAGCCGGCCGGGGGCGCCCGCGTTGTTCGGCGAGGATCGACCGGTAGAGCTCCTCGAGGGCGGGTGTCGGCTGCAGCCCGTACGCCGCGGCGAGCTGCCGGCGCACGTCCTCGAAGACCTGCAGGGCCTCGGCCTGGCGGCCGGAGCGGAACAGCGCGGTCATCTGCGCCGCCCGCAGGCGCTCGCGTTGCGGGTGGCGTTCGGCGGGTTCGGCGAGCGCGTCGGCGACCGCGGCGCAGTTCCCGAGCTCCAGTTCGGTCTCCGCCCACTCCTCCAGCACCTGCAGATGCTGGCCGTCCAGCCGGCGGGCCTCGGCGGCGAGGGGGTGTGAGCGGTGCAGCCCGGCGAACGGCGTGCCCCGCCACAGCCGCAGCGCGTGCCGGAAGTGCTGGACCGCCGGCTGCGGCGCGCCGCGGTGGCGGGCCTGGCGGCCGGCCCGGGCCAGCGCGCGGAACTGCAGCGAGTCGAGTTCGTCCGTCTCGACGTGCAGGCGGTAGCCGCCCGCCTCGTGCACCAGCCGGTCGGCGCCGCCGGCCCGGTCGTCCAGCAGCCGGCGCAGGTTGCTGATGTACACCTGCAGGTTCTTGCGGGCTGTGCGGGGCGCCGCGGCCTCGGTCCACACCCCCTCGCACAGGGAGTCGACCGGCACCAGCGTGTCCGGCCGGGCGAGCAGCATGGCGAGCGTGAGCCGCTGCTTGAGCGGGCCGACGTCAACCGGAACGCTGCCGGATACGGTGAGCGTCCCGAGCACAAGGAATCGCGGTTGTGTCACGCTCCTCAGGGTGGCGGTCGCGCTGGACGTCGCACTGGAGCGGTCACTGGAGCAGGTCGGGAATCTCCGCACGGAGCAGCCCGTAGATGAGCATGTCCTGCCAGACGCCGTGCCGGAACCGCACCTGGCGCAGCAGGCCCTCGCGGCGGAAACCGATCCGCTCCAGCGCGCGCTGCTCGGCGACGTTGCCGGCGTCGGTCTGCGCCTCCAGCCGGTTCGCGAGCGTGAAGCGGAACAGGTAGCTGATCAGCAGGCGCTGGGCGGTGGTGCCCCAGCCGTTGCCGCGGTGCTCCGGCAGCAGCGCGAGACCGATCTCGTAGCAGGCGCCGATCGGGCCGCCCCGGGTGCGGGCCTCCCAGCTGGCGATGCCGATGACGCTGTCGTCCGGCCCGACGACCGCCAGCGCGGTGGACTGGACGCCGACGTATCCGTCGGTCTGCCACCGCCGGTGACGCGCGCGGGCGTCGGTGAAGCCGGCCCATTCGAACGGGCCGAGTGCCTCGGGGTCGACGGTCAGTCGTTGCAGGAAGAGCTCGTCGGCGTCGAGGAAGGAACGCAGCGAGATCTGGTCACTCATGAACACCTCAGGGGAAGGGGCGGATCCGACATTCGGCGCGGGCGGGCGGGATCATCGAGGCACACCGGCGGGCAGGGCGAGCGCCAGGGCGAGATCGCCGTCGAGGACCATCAGGCCCCGGCGGGCGTACTCGATGAGGGCCTGCTGGACCGCCTCGGCCGGGAGCCGGCCGTCCAGGCGCCGGTACGCGGCCTGCGCGGTCAGCGGCCGATCGCTGCACGCGGCGTACAGGTCGGCGACGGGTCCCTCGAAGGTGTAGGTGCCCTCGGCGCCGGCGTGCCGTCCGTCGTAGATCTGCACGAAGCCCGGCGCCGCCCAGAAGCGCAGGACGGGCTCGTGGCCGTCGTCGCCGGCGGCTCGCCAGCGCGCGGCGCCGGCGCTGACCGCCTCGTAGGTGGCGTCGGGCAGCGCGCCGGGCAGGTCGTACTCGAAGAAGTAGGCGACCTTGCCCAGCTCCACCGCGGGTGGGTAGATGTAGCGGTAGCTGTGTTCCGGCAGCTTGCCGGGGGAGCTGCGGTAGAGCGGGCTGAACCGCTCGAGCCAGAGCCGCCCGGTGCCGGCCGGCGCCGGCAGGTGCGCCAGATGCGGCAGCAGGGCCGCCTGCTCGGCGTAGTCCTGCTCGGTCTCGCCGGGGAAGCCCCAGATGATGTTCCAGGACACGTCGATGCCGTAGTACCTGGCCCAGCGCAGCAGGTTGATGTTCTGCGCCGCGCGGACGCCCTTGTTCATCAGCGCCAGCACGTGCGAGCTGAGCGACTCGATGCCGGGCTGGATGGCCGAGACCCCGGCGTGGGCCAGGGTGCGTACCTGATCGCGGCTGAGGTTCGCCTTGACCTCGTAGAAGAGCTCGAAGCCGGTCTCCTGCTCGATGAAGGCGGGGAAGAGCTGCTTCAGGTACGACATGTCGACGATGTTGTCGACCGCCTCGAACCGGAAGGTGCGGTACCGGCGGGCCTGGGTCACCAGCTCGCCGGCGACCCGCTCGGGGGACTTGGCCCGGAACTGCATCGTGCTGCCGTTGAGGCCGCAGAACGTGCAGTGGTGCTTGGCGCCCCACCAGCAGCCGCGGGCGGACTCGAACGGCAGGCGGACCCGGGTGGGGCCGGCGGCGGGCAGCAGGCCGAGGCCGGCCGCGCGCTCGAAGAACTCGTCGTAGTCGGGGCTGGGCGACTCGTCGAGGCGGGTCAGCGCGGCCTCCGGCACGGTGCTGACGACCGCACCGTCCACCCGGCAGGCGATGCCGGGAAGGCCCGCCGGCCCGGCGCCGGTCGCCAGCGCGTGCATCAGCCGGGGCAGCGCGACGTCACCCTCGCCGACCACCGCCACGTCGACGCAGTCCACGGCACGGATCCATTCCGGACCCATCTCGCCGTCGAAGTTCGCGCCGCCGAAGACGGTCACGATCCGCGGGAAGCGCTGCTTGAGCCGGCGCGCGAGGGCGAACGACGCCGTGTTCTGCTGGAAGGTGGAGCTGAACCCGACGACGCGCACCGGCTCCCAGTCGTAGCCGTCGACCAGCGCGTCGAGATAGGCGGGCACGTCCTCGTCGCGGATCCGCAGCAGCGTCTCCCGCGCGAGCTCCGCGTCGCCCAGGTAGGCCAGGTCGGCGGCGAAGTCGTCAAGCAGCCGGCCGTCGGGGTCGGGCGCCTCCGCGCCGAACGCGGCCACCGAGAACAGCCAGTCGGCCACCATCCGGCTGCGCCGTTCGCCCAGGCGGTGATACCGCTCCACGCCCAGGCGAACGGCGAAGTCGAGGTTGGCGTGCAGGGTGCGTGCCGGGAACCCGTGCCCCCGCAGGATCGCCGCGAGCAGTCCGAGCTGGATCGACGGCCGGTCGGCGTCCATGAACGGCATGGTGACCAGCACCACGGGCCACTGCGACCGCAGCCGCGGATCGGCCTCGGTCGGCGTGGCCACGGCCTTGTTCAGCAGGGGCAACGAGTACGCCGGCACAGCGTCAGACCACGTTGACGACGATGGCCGCCCCGCTGCCGGCGAAGGCGACCGCGCCGGGGGTGAACGCCTCGTCGAACTGCTGGTGGACGGTGGACGGCGCCGCCGCGGCCGAGACGGCCGGCAGGCCCGCGGCCGCCGCGCTGAGCATGGCCCCGGTGGCGAGGCTGCCCAGCACGACGCCGGCGGCGCGCCGGTTCGGGTGGAGCGAGTGCTGCGGGTCAGACATGGTGGATCCCTTCAGGAGGTGCGGACGGGGTGGGTTCGGCCAACCAGGCGGACAGCTGCTCGCCGAGCGGGTGGCCGAGCTCGTCGAGGATGATGCGGGCCTGCAGCCAGAGCTTGCGGGCCGCCTGGAGGTCGCCGGTGGAGTGCTGCACGTTGCCCATGCGCAGCGTGGTGGTGGCGACCTCGTACCGGTCGCCGAGCTCGCGCCACAGCCCGAGCGCCTTCTCGTAACAGGACATCGCGGCGTCGCTGTTGCCGAGGTGGTGGTGGGCGAAGCCGAGCGCGTCCCAGGTGTCGGCCTGACTGGGCGAGTCACCGAGCCTGCGGTGCAGGTCGAGGGACTGGTGGCAGTAGTCCAGGGCCTGCTGGTGGAAGCCCCGCAGGCTGTGGAACCAGCCGACCCAGTTGAGCGCGTCCGCCTCACCGCTGGGCTCGCCGGCCGCCCGGAACAGCTCGAGCGCCAGCTCGGCCCGTTCGAGCCCGGCCGCGATGTCGCCCTGGCGTTCCAGCACGCGGCTGTAGTCGAGGTGCAGGCGGGCCTGCCCGGCCCGGTCGCCGAGCTCGCCGAACAGGTCGAACGCCTGCTTGGCCTGGGCCTCCGCGTCGGTCAGCAGGCCCTGCTGCAGGTAGGCCAGGCTCAGCAGCCGATGGGTGAGCGCCTGGCCGGCGACGTCGCCGACCTGCCGGCTCGCCGACAGGGCGATCCGGAGCACGCCCGCCCAGTCGTGCCATTTGCCCTGGTAGTTGAGGAACGCGGTGATCGTCCAGGCCAGCCGGCTGGCGTGCCGCGGGAAGTCCTCGGCCTCGGCCTGCTCCACCGCGGCGAGCAGGGCGGCCTGCTCGCCCAGGAACCAGACCAGCGCCTCGGCGGGCCCGTCGACCCGCGCCACCACGGTGGCCGGGTCGGCCGGCTCCACCCCGATCGGCTGCCGGTACGGGTACAGCGTGCGGTCGGCCAGCCAGGCCGTGTGCAGGTAGTGGTCGAGCAGGCGGAGCACGGCGTGGCGCCGCTCGGCGTCGCTGTCGACGGCCAGGGTCTGCTCCCTCGCGTACGCCCGCAGGAGATCGTGGAACCCGAACCGGCCCGGGGTGGCCTCCTCGACCAGGTGCGCGCTGGTCAGCTCGCGCAGCAGGCGCCGGGCCTCGGCCACCGGCACGCCGGCGAGGCTGGCCGCGGCCGGGGTCGCGATGTCCGGCCGGCGGTGCAGCCCGAGCAGGCGGAACAGCCGGGCAGCGGCCGGGCCGAGCCGGGCGTACGACCACGACAGCACCGCCCGGGCGTCGTTGGCCGGGTTCTCCCCGACGAACGCGTCCAGGCCGCCGGCCGCCTCCCGCAGGTCGGTGGCCAGCGCGGTGAGGCTCTGCTCGGGGTAGACGGCCGCCCGCGCCGCCACGATCGCCAGCGCCAGCGGCAACCGGGCGCAGTCGGCCACGATGGCGTCGAACGCGACGGGCTCGGCCGCCACCCGCGCCGCGCCGACCCGGCCGCTGAAGAACTCGCGGGCCTCACCCGGGGCGAGCAGGTCCAGCGACAGCACGTCGGCGCCGGCGGCGGCCACGCCGGCGAGCCGGCGGCGGCTGGTGACGACGACCGCGCAGCCCGGTGCGCCCGGCAGCAGCGGCCCGATCTGCTCGGAGTCCCGGGCGTTGTCGAGCACCACCAGGATCCGGCGCCCGGCCAGCAGGCTGCGGTAGAGGGCGGCCTGGTCCTCCAGCCGGGCCGGGACCTGGGCGTTGGGGACCGCGAACGCGTCGAAGAAGCCCCGCAGCGCGTCACCGGGCTCGACCGCGGAGCCGTGGGCGTCGAAGCCGCGCAGGTTGACGTACAGCTGACCGTCGGGGAACCGGTCGCTGACCCGGTGCGCCCAGTGCACGGCCAGCGAGGTCTTGCCCACCCCGGCCGTTCCGATGATCATGGCGATGGCGGTGGCGTCCTCCCGGTCCAGCAGCTCGTCCAGCCGGGCCAGCTGCCGCTGCCGCCCGGTGAAGTCGGCCATGCCGTGCGGCAGCTGCGCCGGGGTCGGCGGCCGGTGCACCGGCACGGCCGGGGGCAGCGGCACCGCGGCCACCGGCCGGGGTGTGGTCAGCTCCGGGTCGTCGTCCAGCAGCCTGCGGTGCAGCTCCTGCAGCTCGGCGCCGGGGCCCACGCCGAGCTCGGCATAGAGGTAGTCGTGGGTCTCCCGGAACGCCGCGAGCGCGTCGGCCCGCTGCCCGCTGCGGTAGAGCGCCTGCATGAGCAGCCCGCGCAGCCGTTCCCGCAGCGGGTGCTCCGCCACCAGCCGGCGCAGCTCGGCGACCAGGTCGCGGTCGTCGCCGAGGCAGAGGTCGACCTCGATCCGGTCCTCGAGCGCGCCGATCCGGCGTTCGGCGAGGCGCTCGCGCTCGGCGTCGAGCAGCGGGCCGGCCAGACCGTCCAGCAGCGGGCCGCGCCACAGCCCCAGGGCGGTGTGCAGCGCCCGGGACGCCGCGGGCAGGTCACCCGTGGCGCGTGCCGCGCCGGACCTGGCCAGCTCCCGGTCGAAGTCGGCGAGGTCGAGACCGCCCTCCGGCAGGATGAGCCGGTATCCGGCGTCGCTCCAGGTCAGCACGCGGGACTTGCCGTCCGGCGGGCGCACCGGCTCCAGGCTGCGCCGCAGCGCGGAGACGTTCTTCTGCACCAGGTTCACCGCGTAGGCCGGGGGCTCCTCGCCCCAGACCGCCTCGATCAGCTGCTCGCGGCCGAGCGAGCGGTTGGCGTGCAACGCCAGGATCGCGAGCACGACCCGCTGCTGCACCGGCCCCAGGCTGGTCGGCTGGTCGCCGCGCCAGGCGCGCAACGGACCCAGCACCTCCACCCGGATCCGTAAGTCGCACGGATCGGTCACCGCCGGCCCTTCCAATGCAATCGCATTGTGCCTCTCCCGTCGACATTGCGTAACGGAGTATAGGAGGCGCGGACGAGTCCGCTGATGCGATACGGGCTTTGACGAGACAGTCGGGAAACCGACAGAGTTCGATCTGTCCGGCCGCCGCGCGGCGGCGCAGCTGAGCGGCATGATCAGAAGACCAGGACCGTGTTGTCGTGTTGCAGCAGCCGGTCCTCGCAGTGCCAGCGGACGGCCCGGGCGAGCACCGTGCGCTCCACATCGGCGCCGAGCCGGGCCAGGGCCGTGGCGTCGTCGCGGTGCGAGGCGCGCACCACGTCCTGCTCGATGATCGGGCCTTCGTCCAGCTCGGCGGTCACATAGTGTGCGGTCGCGCCGATCAGCTTGACGCCGCGGGCGCGGGCCCGCTGGTACGGCGCGGCCCCGGGGAAAGACGGCAGGAAGGAATGATGAATATTGATGACCGGCACGCCGATCTTGTCGAGGAAGGCGCCGCTGAGGATCTGCATGTAGCGCGCCAGGACCGCCACGTCACACCGGCCCTCCAGCAGGTCGGCCAGCTCCGCCTCGGCGGCGGCCCGGCCGGCGGCCGGCGTCGGCACGTGGTGGAACGGCACGCCGAACCACTCCACTGTGGAACGCAGGTCGGGGTGGTTGCTGGCCACCATGGTGATCTCCGCGGCGAGTTCCCCGCGCCGCTGGCGCCACAGCAGGTCGACCAGGCAGTGGTCGGCGCGGGAGGCCAGCACGGCGATCCGCTTGCGGTCGTGGGAGTCGATGATGCGCCAGGTCATCCGGTACGGCGCGGCCACGGTCAACCCGAACGCCTCGAGCAGGTCGCGCCGCTCGTCGGGCAGGACGAACTCCATCCGCAGGAAGAACGTCCCGCCCTGCGGGTCCGACGTGTGCTGATCGGAGCGGACGATGTTGGCGCCGCGTTCGTGCAGGAACCGGGCCACGGCGGCGATGATGCCGGGCCGGTCGGGACAGGACACGAGCAGGCGCAACGGGGCGGAGGACGGCACGGTGTGCTCCCTTCGGATCGGCGGAACGTTCAGATCAGCAGGTCGGACTGGCCGGGCGCCGTCGTCGTGCCGGCGGTGGTGAGCCCGCGCAGCACCTCAAGGACGGGCTGCGGGTCGGTGCTCAGGTAGAAGTGGCCGCCGGGAGCCCAGCGGGTGTCGACCGGCAGGGTCGTCTCGCCGGCCCAGCCGGCCACCCGCTCGGCGGTCACGTGGTTGTCGTCGACGCCGTTGACCAGCGTGATGCCGATCGGCAGCGGCGCGGCGGGCCGGTACCGGTAGCCGGCGACCAGCCGGAAGTCGGCCTGCACGCCCGGCAGGAGCAGGTCGTGCAGCTCCTCCGCCGCCACCACCTCGGCCGGCAGGCCGCCGAAGGAGCCGATCGCCTCCGCGAAGGCGCGGCCCCGCAACGCGGCGGCCCGGACCACCCGCGGCGAGGGCATCAGCTCCGGCGCCGCGGCGCCGGAGGCGACCAGGTGCAGCAGCCGGGGATCGTCGCGGAGCAGGCGGGCCACCTCGAACGCCACGACGGCGCCCAGGCTGTGCCCGAACAGGACAAACGGCCCGGTGGCGTGCGCGGCGACGGCCTCGGCCGCCCCGGCGGCGAACGCGCCGATCGTCGCCGGCGCCTGCTCGGCGTAGCGGTGGCCCCGCCCCGGCATCGTCACGGTCGTCACCTGCGCGGCCGTGGCCAGCGCCGGCTGCCAGCGCAGGTACTCGGCGGTGTTGCCGCCGGCGTGGGTGAAGCAGTAGACCCGGGGCAGGCCGGGGGCCGCACCCGCCGCGCTGCGGAACCAGTCGGCTGTGGTCACGGCGTACTCCTCGGGGTCGGTGCCGCCCGGACCGCCTCGGCGATCAAGACGACGGTCGGCGGTCGCAGGCAGTCGTAGTGTCCGGCGGCGACGTGCAGGCACCGCGCGCCGCCGCCGAACAGGCGAGCCCAGTCGGCGGTCGAGTCCGGGGAGCCGGCCGCGTGGACCAGCACGGCCGCCGCGTCGAGCGGCCCGGTCGGCCGGTAGCCGGCCAGGGCCGTGGTGTGCGCGGCGAAGGTGGCGTGCCGGCGGGTCAGCTCGGCGGCGAGCGCCGCCCGCTCGGACGGGTCGTCGGCCAGCCGCTCGGCCAGGTGTGCCAGCTGGTGTGCCACCGGCGCGGTGGGCTCCGGGGCGGCCGGTTCGTGGCCGGCGGTGCGCAGGGCCTCGGCCACGAACAGCGCGGCGAGGCCCTCGGCGGAGTCGGCGTACCGCGCGACGGCCCGGTACGGCGCGTCGATCAGCGTCACCAGCGCCACCTCGCCGCCGGCCGCGGCCAGCCGGCGGGCCGTCTCGTACGCCAGCACGCCGCCCATCGACCAGCCGATCAGCCGGTACGGACCCGCCGGGTGCGCGCCCCGGACCAGGCCCGCGTACCGGTCGGCCAGCACGGCGAGATCGGCGACCGGTGCGCCGCGCGCCGCCTCGATGCCGGACACCCGGTAGGCGCCGTCGAGCTCCCGGGCCAGCGCGCCGTACTCGTGGACGGTGCCGCTGACCGCGTGCACCGCGAAGGCGGGCGCGCCCTCGCGACCCAGCGGGACCACCGGGCCCGCCGCCGCGGCGGCGGGCCCGGACCGGTTCTGCCGGAGCCGGGCGGTCAGGGCCGTCCGTTGTGCCTCGGTCAACATGGTCGTCCCCCCGCTCAGCTCAGCACCGCGTCCAGGCCCTCGTCACCCAGATCGATGTCGTCCAGCCCGAACTTGTCGCGGAGCAGCACGGTCAGCTGCGCCGGCGTGGGCGCCAGGAAGACCGCGGTCACGTCGGCGTCCACGGCCAGGTCGGTCCGCAGCCTGGTGATCAGCCGCATCGCCTGCAGCGAGTTGCCGCCGAGGTCGAAGAAGCTGTCCTCGACGCTGACCCGGTCGAGCTTGAGCAGGTTCGCGTACATGTCGGTCACGGCCGTCTCGATCAGCGTGCGGGGCGCCACGAACGCGGTGTCACCCTCGGTGACGTCCGGGTCCGGCAGCGCGGCCCGGTCGATCTTGCCGCTGGCGTTGAGCGGGAACGTGTCGAGCACCAGGATGTGGGTGGGGATCATGTACGCGGGCAGCACCTGGGACAGATGCTGACGCAGGTCCGGGACGCTCAGCGCGGGCCCGCCCGGGGCCATCCGCGCGTAGCCGATGAGCTGCTTGTCGCCGGCGGGGTCGTCGCGCACCACGACGGCGGCCTGCTCGACGGCCTCGTGCGTGGCCATCGCCGCCTCGATCTCGCCGAGCTCGACCCGCAGGCCGCGGATCTTGATCTGCCCGTCGATCCGGCCGAGGAAGACCAGGTTGCCGTCGGGGCGGCGCCGCACCAGGTCGCCCGTGCGGTACATGCGGGCGTCCGGCTCGGCCGAGAACGGGTCCTCGACGAACTTCTCGGCGGTCAGCTCCGGGCGGTTCAGGTAGCCGCGGGCCACCCCGGGGCCGCCCAGGTGCAGCTCGCCGGCCACCCCGACCGGCACCGGGTGCAGGTGGCTGTCGAGCACGTACGCCCGGTAGTTGGGCTTGGGCATCCCGATCGGCGGCGCCGCGACGTCCTCGGGGCGCAACTCCATCATGGTCGCGCCGATGGTGACCTCGGTCGGGCCGTAGCCGTTGCACAGCCGCAGGCCCGGCCGCAGCCACCGGCGGACCAGCTCGCCGGAGAGCTCCTCCCCGGCGGAGATCAGCACCCGCTGGTCGGGCAGCTCCGCCCCGCTGATCAGGTTGAGGACCGCCGGCGGCAGGCAGGCGAAGGTCACCCGTTGCTCGCGCATCAGCGCGGTCAGCCGCGGCGGCGACATCAGCGTCTCGCGGCTGCCGAAGATCGCCGCGCCGCCCGAGCCGAGGGCGAGGAACATGTCCATCACCGACACGTCGAAGTTCAGCGACGCGAACTGCAGGAACCGGTCGTGCTCGTCGAGCGGCCAGTGCGCCACCATGCCCTGCACGAAGTTCGAGACCTGCCGGTGCTCGACGATCACCCCCTTGGGCCGGCCGGTGGAGCCGGAGGTGTAGATCGCGTAGGCGGCGTTGGCCGGGCCGACCGCGACGTCCAGGTCGGTGTCCGCGACCTCGCCGTCGTCCGCCCAGTCCCGGACCGGAACGATGACCGTCGCGTCGAAGTCGCGGCCGTCGGCGTCGGCGAGGATCACCCGGACACCCGCGTCGTCGATCATGAACTCGAGCCGGTCGGCCGGGTAGTCCGGGTCCAGCGGCACCCACGCCCCGCCGGCCTTGAGGATCGCCAGGATGCCGGTGAGCCGCTCGATCGACGGTCGCATGTGCACGCCGACCAGCGACTCCGGGCCGACCCCGCAGTCACGCAGCCGCCGGGCGCCACGGTTGGCGGCGGCGTTGAGCTGGGCGTACGTGAGGGCCCGGCCGTCCATCACCGCGGCCTCGGCCTGCGGCACCCGGGCGGCCTGCTGCTGGACCAGCTCGTGCAGCAGCGCCGGCGACACGTCCATCGTGTTGGAGTTCCAGGCGACCAGCTCCTGGTGCAGGTCGTGCTCGGTCAGCACGGGCAGGTCGGACAGCCGCCGGGACGGGTCGGCGACGATCCCGCGCAGCAGCACCGCCAGCGAGTCGAGCATCCGGGCGACGGTGGCGGCGTCGTAGAGCGCGGTCGCGTACGCCACCTCGACCACCAGGTCGCCGTGGGCCTGCATGAAGAAGTTCAGGTCGAACTTGGCGGTCGGGGCGTCGATCGGCAGGACCGAGACGGTGACGCCGCCGGCCTCGATGTCGTCCGGCTCGTCCTCGTTGATCGTGAAGCCGATCTGGAACAGCGGCGCCCGGCTGGCGTCCCGCTCCACCTTCAGCGCCTCGACCAGCCGGGGGAACGGCAGGTCCTGATGCGCGTACGCGCCCAGCACGACCTCTTTGACCCGGCCGAGCAGCTCGGTGAACGCCGGATCGCCGGAGGTGTCGGTGCGCACCGGCAACGTGTTCACCAGGTAGCCGATCAGCGGCCCCAGCTCGCTGCGGCCGCGGTTGGCGCTGGCGGTGCCCACCACGATGTCGTCCTGCCCGCTGTAGCGGTGCAGCAGCACCTGCAACGCGCTGAGCAGCGTCACGAAGACGGTGGTGCCCTCGGCCCGGCTCAGCTCCCGGAGCCCGGCCAGCACCTCGGCGCCCATCGCCTTGCGGACGATCGCGCCGTCGAAGGACTGCAGCACCGGCCGGGGCCGGTCGGTCGGCAGCTGCACGGAACCGGCGCCGCGCAGCTGCTCCTGCCAGTACGCCACCAGCTCGTCCACGCCCGCGCCGTCCAGCCGGGCACGCTCCCACAGGGCGTAGTCGGCGAACTGGATCGGCAGCTCCGGCAGGCCGGTCGGCGCACCGGCGACCTGGGCGGCGTACAACGCGGCCAGCTCCTTGACGCAGACGGCGAAGGACCAGCCGTCGAACGCGCTGTGGTGCACGTTGAGGTGCAGCGCGTGGCTCCGTGGCGTCAGGCGGACCAGCTCGGTGCGGATGAGCGGCCCCTTCGCCAGGTCGAACGGCTGCAGCCCGAAGGCGACCGCCTCGGCGGCGAAGGTGGCCTGGCGCTCCGCCTCGGACAGCCCGGACAGGTCGCGCGCCGTCCAGCTGACCGGGTCCGGCGGCGGGTCGACGACCTGCACCGGCCGCCCGTCGACGGTGTCGATCCGGGTGCGCAGGATCTCGTGCCGGGCGACCAGCGCGTCGAAGGCCCGGCCCAGCGCGTCGGTGTCCAGGTCACCGTCGAGCCGCAGCGTGCCGGCGACGTTGTAGGTGGGCAGCCCGGGGGCGAACTGGTCGATGAACCACAACTGTTCCTGGCCGCTGGACAGCGGCAGCTCGGTGAGGCTCGGGTCGCGGCGCGGGATCGTGGTCGTGCCGCGCCCCTGACGCAGGCGGGCGGCCAGGGCAACTCGCTGGGAGTCGGACAGCATCAGATTTCTCCTCGGGAAAGGTGGGTCAGGCCGCGGGGACGGGCGCGGGGCCGGCGGGGGCGGGCGCGACCAGCGGGTCGTCCGGTCCGCTGGGCAGCGCCGGCAGCCGGAAGACGGGGGAGAAGAACGTCCAGGCGATCGGGGCGGTCAGCAGCACCACCGTGATCACCATGGCCGGGCGCAGCCCCAGGGACTGCGCGAGCGTGCCGCCGAGCAGCGCACCCAGCGGGATCGTGCCGAACAACACCATCCGGTAACTCGCGTTCATCCGGGCCAGCAGCCGGTTCGGGGTGACCACCTGGCGCAGCGAGACGGTGTTGATGTTGTAGATCACCAGCATGAAGCCGGCCGCGCCGTACGCCGCGGTGAGCAGCGTGACCGAGGCGAGGTCACGGCCCTGGGCGAGCAGGAACGTCAGCGGTGCGAGTCCCGCGACGACGGTGGCCAGGCGCAGCGAGCGGCCGTACCCGACGGTGCGGGTGATCCGGGTGGCCAGCAGCCCGCCGGCCAGCGCGCCGAGCGACCCGATCCCCAGCACCAGCCCGAGCTGCCCGGCGGTGAGACCGAGGTAGCGCACGGTGTAGAGCACGAAGACCGTCATCATGGCGTTCTGCGCGAGGTTGAACGTGGCGGACTGACTGAGCAGGTTGCGCAGCACCCGGTTGCCGAACACGGCGTGCAGCCCCTCGCCGATGGCCGCCCGTACGGTGGGCCGGTCCGCCGCGGCCTGCGGTTCGGGCTCGCGGACGGTCAGCAGCAACAGCATGACGACGCTGAAGGCGTACGAGACCGCGTCCAGGCTCAGCGTGAGCGGAGCACCCAGCGTGGAGACCAGGAACCCACCCACGCCGGGTCCCACGATCATGGCCAGCGAGAACGACGTCTGGAGCCGGCCGTTGGCGTCGGGCAGCTGCGGGCGGTCGACCAGGTTCGGCACCAGCGACAGCGACCCGACGTCGAACAGCACGGTGAACGTGCCCAGCACCAGCGCGATGGCGCCCAGGGTCCAGATGGTCAGGCCGCCGACGGCCGCCAGCAGCGGCACGAGCCCGATGCAGACCGCCCGGAAGGTGTTGCTGGCGATGAGGACCGGCAGGCGGCGGCGCCGGTCGAGCCAGATGCCGGCGAACAGCGACACGACCACGATCGGCACGTAGCGCAGCGCGTTGAGCACGCCGACCTCGAACGCCGACGCGCCCAGCGTGAGCACGGCGACCAGCGGCAGGGCGAAGCGGGTCACCTCGGTGCCGACGAGCGACACCGTCTCCCCGATCCAGAACTTGCGGAAGTCCGGGTTGCGCAGCGCGCCCGGCACGGCTTCGGCCATCAGATCTCTCCGGTTCAGCGGTTCGGCGGACGGGTCAGGAATTTCTCAGCACGCAGTCGAGGCCTCGCCCGCGCAGGAACGTCAGGCAGCGGCCGGCCGCGGCCGGGTCCGCCAGCGCCCGGTGCAGGCCGGCCGGGGTGGCCCCGGCGAGGATCTCGAGGACGCCGTACGCCAGTGGCAGCGACACCGCCCGGGCCATCGCGGTCTCCTGGTCGTCTCCGACGGCGTCGAGCAGGTAGCGCCCGGACCAGCTTCCGGCGTCGGCGGTGACGTTCAGCTCGACCGCGAGCACCACCCGGTCGCGGTCACCGGGACGCATCGGGTACCGGGCGGCGAGTTCGGCGGCGAGCGCGTCCAGGTCGGCGGGACTGCCGTCGCGGACGACGGCGAACACGTCGCGCCAGGCCGCCCGCCAGCCGCCGAGACGCAGGGTGCCCCGCACGAACGTCTCCGGCCGCCAGCCGGCCGGGAAGTCGTACTGGGCCAGGAAGGGCACGCTGTCGCGGTTGGGGTAGACCTCGAACGCCTCGCCGTCCAGGTCGTACGCCGAGACCGCCTCCCAGGGACGCTCGACCGTGCGGGGCACACCGCCCTCGATCGAGCGGGCGGGGGAGCCCAGCGCCGACAGCACGCCCCGGGGGGCCCAGCTGAACCGGTAGCGGAAGTCGTTGGGCTCGGCCGGCACGCCGCCGCAGAAGGACGTGAACCGTACGGATGCCGGGCCGTCACCGACCGCCTTGCGGGCGCGGGTCACCAGGTCGTGCGCGAGCAGGTGGTCGATGCCCGGATCCAGGCCCGCCTCGGTGAGCACCACCAGCCCGGCGGCGCGGGCCGGGCCGTCAGCGGCGGCGAGCTCGGGGGAGGTGTAGCTGGTGCAGGCGAAGTGGGCACCCCGGTCGAGGCAGAGCCGCAGCAGCCCGGCGTGCTCGGTGGCCGGCAGCATGGAGATCACGACATCGCCGGGCCGGACCGCCCCGGACAGCCCGGCGATGTCCGCGGCGGCCACCCGGCCGGACAGGCCGAGTCCGGCGAGGCGGTGCTCGGCCCTGGCGACGGAACGGCCCCACAGCGTCAGTCGCGGCGTGGCGGCGGCCAGCTCGGCCAGGCCGCTGCCGGTGGACAGGCCGGGGCCGGCCCAGTGCACGGTGCCGCTGGCGGCGATCGGCTCAGACATCGGCGGTCCTTCGTTGCAGGGCGAGCCGGAACTCGCCGGCGGCGCGCTGCCAGACCGGGTCGGCGGGATCGTCGAGCCGGGCCAGCAGCGGGGTGAGCTGGGCGGAGAAGGCGGTGCTGGCCTCCGCCGGCAGCAGCGAGGGCAGATTGTCGATGGCGATCAGGTCCAGCGGGTGCCCGCCGCCGCGCAGCCGGACCACCGGCTCCGGCCACGACGTGACCCGCTGGTAGATCGGCAGCGTGTTGCAGTCGGAGGTGACGTCGCAGGTGACGTCGCAGATCAGCGACAGCCGGCGGGGGCTGTCGAGGTCGCGGTGGGTGACGAACGGCGGCACCGGCTCGTGCACCAGGACCGTGTTGATCAGCAGGTCGTGGTCGAGCAGCGCGGCCCGGTCCAGCTCGCGGGTCTCGGCCAGATCCCAGCAGGTCGCGGCGAGACCGGCCGCGGCCAGGGCGTCCTGCGCGCCCTGGCCGCAGCGGCCCTGCGCGCCGATGACCAGTACCCGCGGGGCCGGCTCGCCGGTGCGCGGCGCCAGTGCCGCGTCGAGCTCGCCCTTGGTGTACGGGTGCAACGGCGTCGTCAACCGGCCGCGGTGCCGCAGGATCGACAGCGCGGCGCCCAGATACCCGGCCCAGTAGCCGAACGAGGCCAGCCGCCGGCCGGCGTCGTCGGTCAGGTACTCGGCGTCCAGCAGCATGCCGCCACCGGCCGCGAACCGGCGCAGCAGCTCCTGGGCCCCCTCCTGGTTCTTGTAGGCATGACCGAAGTAGACATGTCGGTGGCGCAGGGCGGCCGGCAGCACCGGAAGCTCCTTGAGCCCCACGACGACCACGTCGTCGGGTGCGTCGAACCACGTGGCGGCCGGCACGATCCGGCAGCCGGCCGCGCGGTATCGCTCGATCTCGACGACCCGCTGCGGCGACTCCTCGACGGTGACGGTCGCGCCGTCGCGGACGAGGCGCTCCGCGTCCACGGCGGTGATGGCGGTACGGCGTTCGGTCTGCCGGGTCTCGTGACGTAACCAGAGGTGGGGCAAGGTGGGCTCCTTCGGCGACAGCGGCCGGCTAGAACGCGGGGATCCGCGCGTTCGCCAGTGGCAGGTAGGTGACCGGCTCGGTGCCGGCCGGGGCGAGACCGGCGGAGAGCACCCCGTCGACGACCGCGGCGGCGATCGTGGTGGCGATCAGCCGTCCGGGGCACGCGTGTGCCCCCGCGCCGAACGTGAACACCGCGGGATCGGGCCGGTCGGTGCGGAACTCCGCGGGCGCCTCGTTGACGGCCGGGTCCCGGTTGGCCGCGGCCAGCACGAGCAGGACCGCGTCGCCGGTGGCCAGCTGGGTGCCGGCGACCACGACCGGTTCGGCCGCGAACCGCCGGGTGTTCTGGATCGGCGCGTCGTGCCGTGCGACCTCGGCGACCACCGCCCGGGTCGGGGCGGACCCCCGGCGCGAGGCGTCCCGGGCCAGGGCGACCAGGGTGTTGCCGATCAGCCCCGCGGTGGCGTCGAAGGTCTGCGACAGCAGCCCGAGGCCGTTGGCGAGCACCGCGGCCGGCTCGGCGTCCGGCCCGGCCGCGCGGACCAGCTCGGCGAGCAGCCCGTCGCCGCGGGCGTCGAGCGCCGGGCCGAGCAGGTCCCGCAGCGCGGCGGCGGCCGTCGCGGCCCGGGCCAGCTGCTCCGGGGTCGCGGTGGCCGGGATGCACTGCACGAAGTCGGCGATCAACGCGCTCGCCTCGTCGGCCGCCGGGTCGTCCAGTCCGCTGAGGACGGCCACGACCTGGGTGGGCACCCCGAACATGAGTTCGCGCAGCGGGGCCTGACGTTTGATCGCGTACGCGGTGCGCTCAGCGGTCACCGCGGTGACCCGGTCCGCGTCGGCGCTGCCGAGCGCCGTGACGACAGCCCGCTTGAGCCGCTGCTGCGGCGCGCCGTCGGTCATCCGCACCAGCCGGCCGAACACCTCCCCGGCGGGCGTGCCGACGATGCCGGCGGGCACCGGCGCGGCCGGCGGGCGCACCCGCAGGGCGGGCTCGTGCAGCGCCGCGGTGACGGACGCCGCGTCCGCGGCCACCCACAGGCCCAGGTCCTCGTCGCGGCCGAACGGGCGGTCGGCGGCCAGGGCGGCGTAGTAGGGGTACGGATCGGCGGCGGTCACCGCGGTGATCGGGTTCAGGTCGGGCACGGTCGGTCCTCTCACAACTCACACGGAACGTCGAAGATCGCGCCGCACAGCTGAGCGCGTCGCAGGTCCAACGAGCCGGCGATGACCTCGCGCTGGACCTCGGTGGCGCCCTCATAGATGCGGAGTGATCGGATCTGACGGTAGAGGCGTTCCGTGATGCTGTCGGCAACCAGGCCCGCGGCGCCGAACATCTGCACGCACTCGTCGACGATGGACTGTGCCGCCTCGGTGGCGTAGACCTTGGCGATCGCCGAGTGCTTCTGGTAGCGCGCCGCCCGGTCGGCCTCCCAGGCGCCGCGGGCCACGAGCAGGCCCGCGGCGTTCAGGCGTACGTCCATGTCGGCCAGGGTCGCGCGGACGGTGCCCAGGTCGCTGAGCCGGCTGCCGTAGATCGCCCGGTCCCGGGTGTGCCGCAGGGCGCTGTGCGCCGCCCGGCGCGCGAACCCGACGGCGGCGGCGCCGACCGTCATCCGGAACCGGTCGAGCACCTCCAGGGCGATCGCAAAGCCGGCGCCGGAGCGGCCCAGCAACGCGTCCGCGCCCAGCCGCACCTGCTCGAGGTGCACGTGACCGAAGGCGCGCGGGGCGACCAGGTCCGCGGGCTCGATCCGGACGCCCGGCGTGTCCGCCGGGACGAGGAACATGCTGAGCCCGAGCGCGGCGGCGCCCTCCCCGGTCCGGGCCAGGACCACGTAGACGTCGGCCGTGCCGGCGTTGGCGATCCACGCCTTGACCCCGTCGAGGACATAGCCGTCACCGTCGCGGGTCGCCCGGGTCGCGGCGGCGGCCAGGTCGGAGCCCGCCTGCGGCTCGGAGACCGCGAACGCTCCCTGCAGCGTGCCGGCCGCGAGCCCGGGCAGGAACCGCTCGTGCTGGGCGGGCGAGCCGTGGCGCAGGATCGGCGTCGCCGACAGGGCCTGGATGGAGAAGGCGAAGTCGGCCAGGTCGTCGGCGTAGGCGAAGGCCTCCCGGGCCAGGCACAGCGACCGCAGGTCACCGTCGGCGCTCGGGCCGCGCGGATCCAGGAAGCCCAGCAGACCGGCGTCGCCCAGCTCCCGCAGCAGGGTGCGGCCGTGCTCGGCGGGCGGGCTCGGCAGGGGCCGCTGCCACAGCCCGGCGTGCCCGGCGGTCCAGGCGGTGACCCGCTCGGCCAGGTCGGTGTGCCGGTCGGTGTAGAAGGGCAGTTGCAGCATCGCCGGGTCGAGGCCGGCCAGGGTCGGTCGTGCGTTGCTCAGCAGCGTCATCAGATCGTCATCTCCGCGGTCGCGGCCGGCGCGCTCATCGCCCGGACCAGGGTGGCTTCGACGAAGTACGCGAACGAGGCGTAGCCCCGCCAGATCCGCCGCCACTCGGGCGCCACCGCGTCGGCGCCGACCGTGCGCGCCACCTCGTCGAGGTAGCCGACGATGATCTCCGCCGACTGGCGGGCGTGCCCGGCCGAGAAGTTGTCGATCGACAGGTGCGCCTCCTCGTAACCCGGGTCGAAGCCGTGATGCCGGAGCTTCTGCATCTCGTGCAGGCGCATCTCGCCGAGACCGAACATCTCGATGCCCAGGTTGTAGCCGAGGATCTCCGGATAGAAGGTGTCCGGGAACAGCGCCAGGCTCAGCTGGTGGATCGAGAAGCCGTACAGGTGGTCGGGCAGCTCGCCCTGGTCGAGGAAGGCGTCGTCGCGGATGTGCGGCACGTCGATGCCCATGCTGTGCAGCACCCGCACGATGAGCGTGATGTGGTTCTTGCGGACGTCGCCGCGGCCCATCTCGTCGGCGTAGATCGACGCCAGCATGCCGTCGCTGATCCGGTGGTAGCGGCCCACGTTGCCGATCCGGTGCGCCCAGGCGCCGTCGATGAGGCTGCCGAGCGCGTACGTCTTCTGGCCGAAGACGACCTCGTCCCGGTCCGGGATCTCGGTCAGCGGCCGGTACGGGTCGACGAGCTTCTTCCAGTAGATCTGCTCGACCCGCTCGAGCAGCGCCGCGGGCGTGTAGTCGAGCCAGCTCGCGTCGGTGAACCGGCCGCCGGCGCCGAACGTGAACAGCATCTCGGCGGCGGCCAGGTTCGCGGCCGCGTGCTCGCGGGCGATCGGCAACGTGTTCGGGTACGACTCGATGTTGACGAGCCGGTGGAACAACGCCCGGTCGTCGGGCGGCGCGGCGACGGCGTAGCCGACATCGGCGGGCTCGGCCGCGCGCAGCGCCGCCGTCCAGCGGGCCGCGGCCTGGTCGCCGAGGCGGTTGACCGGCGGGTCGGTGTCGGGCAGCGTGCCCGCCGCGGCCGCCTCGGCCCAGGCCCGGAAGACGGCGGCCTCCCGCTCGTCGAAGATGCCGAACATCGGCCCGCCGAACTTGATGGCGCGCAGGAACCGGCCGTCGCCGCCCCGGATCGCCTTGAGCTGCCGCGAGTTGCGCATCGTGCGGACGAAGGCGGCCAGGTTCAGCTCGGGGTCGTCCAGCAGCTCGGACAGCTTGCGGCCGGCGACGCGGACCTCGCCGTGCTGGCGGCCGGCGTACGGCGCATGCCGCCCGATGATCTCGCAGACCTTGCCCTCCAGCGGCAGGTCCGCGTACCAGCGGGCGGTCGCCTCGAGCAGGTCCACATGCTCGCGTTCCAGGGCGACGACGAGATCGGCGGCGGTGACCAGCCGCTGCCAGTCGGCGGGGCCGGCCGCCGCGGCGTAGTCGAGCAGCACCTCGCCCAGGTCGGTGTCGCTCAGCCGGGGCGTGCGGCCCAGCAGCCGGTCGTCGACGCCGAGCAGGTGATGGGCCACGTGCGCGCCGGTGGTCTCGGGCAGGAAGCTGGCGGACAGGCGGGACAGCGACAGCTGGAACAGCCCGTGCAGCGCGGTCAGGTCCCGGGTCCGGGCCTGGCTGAGGAAGTCGACCGCGTCGATCGCGGGCAGGTAGACACCGGCCTCCTCGAGCGCCCGGCGCCGCTGGTGGTGGATGCCGCGCTGCGGGTTGCCCTCGCCGTGCAGCACGAAGTGCTGGCCGAAGAGCTGGTTCACGATCACCGCGGGCTGGGTGGCCGGCTGCGAGAGCGTGTCCAGCCAGCAGCCGCCGAGCAGCGCGAGGGGGGCGCGCTGGCGCAGCACCGCGTCGCGCACCTCGGTGTCCGCGACGGCCGCGAGCGCCTCCAGCCGGGACGCGAGGCCGGCGCGGACGCCGACGATCCGGGCGGTGAGCGCCGCCGCGTCCTCGGCCGGGACGCTGCGCCGCGCGGTGTGCTCGTCGAGGAAGGCCGCGACGACGCGGCGGGCGACCAGCAGGCCGACCTGGCTCTCCTGGTCGCGCAGCAGCCGGTGCAGCGCCTCGGCGGGGCGACCGGTGAGGATCGCGCTCGCCGGCGCGGCGGCGGACGGGTCGAACTCGAACGTCCGAGCCGACAGTGACGTGGTCCTGTCCGGCAGTTCGATGGCGGGCACTGTGTCCTCCCCGGTTCTTTACGACGTGGTTCGGGCGCGCAGCAGGACTCCGTGGCGGGCGCCCGGCACGCTGACGGCGAGCAGGTAGGTGGAGCCGTCGGTGATGTCACCGCGGCGGATCCGGTCGGCGAGATTGATCAGCGGGTCGGCGGCGAAGCAGTGCCCCAGCCGGGCCACGTTGCCGGTGTCGAGCTGCGCGGCGGTGAAGCCGCCCTGCCGCTCCTTCATGGCGAGCAGCGGCAGGAACAGGTTGGCGGGCAGCAGGGCGGCGAGGTCACCGGTCGCCACGCCGGTGGTCTTGGCCAGGTCGTCGTTGACCTGCCGGGCCAGCTCCGGGCTGATCTCGTGGGACCAGTCGAGCTCGGCGTTGTGCTGCGCGCCGGCGCAGCCGAGCACCTCGAAGGCCGGTGCGCCGAGTGCGGCGTCGGCGACGAGGCAGCTCGCGGCGCCGTCGCTGAACAGCGCGAACTGCTCGAAGCGGGCATCCTCGGCGGCGACCCGGTCGGCGGTGACGACCAGGAC
The DNA here is from genome assembly GCF_044465625.1 of Actinoplanes sp. NPDC049599. Lineage (NCBI taxonomy): Bacteria > Bacillati > Actinomycetota > Actinomycetes > Micromonosporales > Micromonosporaceae > Actinoplanes > Actinoplanes sp. NPDC049599. Next base: position 27,529 of record NZ_JBITLX010000034.1, on the reverse strand, counting down.
CCGGCGGTGGCGCCGGGCGGCCACCCAGGCGGTGGCCAGGTCGATGCCGGCCAGCAGGTTGGTGCAGCGGTTGAGCGTGATCCCGGTGCAGGCGGCGGTGGGCAGCCCCAGCCCGGTCATGACCTCGGCGACGAAGCCGCCGTGCGTCTCGGGGCCGCCCGCAAAACGCGTGCAGCACAGCAGCACGGCGTCGATCCCGGCCGGGTCCGCGCCGGCGGCGGCGAGGGTCGCGCGCCCGCTCGCCACGGCCAGCGCTCCCACGGACCGGGTCGTGCGCCGTACGCTGCCCCAGCCCCACAGCGCGGGCTGGTCGGGCATCCGGTGCTCGCGGAGCCGGTCGGCGAAGTGCGGCAGCTCGCGGTGCGGGACCTCGATCTCGCCCAGCTCGTACGCGGCTCCGCTCAGCAGGACGGTCATCGGAGCGTGAACACCTCCGTGCTCGACCGGGCTGGATTCCCGGGGCGGACGTGCAGCTCACCCCGCTCGGGCAGCGCGACGACGGCGGCGACCGTGCGCTCGCGGCGGATGTCGCCGTCGCCCGCCACCGTGATCGGCGCCCGCGCGAGCAGGTCCAGATGCTCCTCAGCGCCGGCACCGGCCGGCAGCGCGGCCAGCGCGGCCCGGCACGCCTCGAGGCGGCGCAGCGACGAGTTACGGGCGAAGACGTTCAGCTCGTCGTGCGCCACGAACTCCGGGTCGAGGTAGTGGTTGGTGTGCACCGGCTGCGCCATCGCCCGGAACCGCACCCGGTCGCCGAGCACCTCGGCGTAGCCGGCCTGCTCCCGGTCACACAGCATGAAGCAGCGGGAACTCGCCAGCGGCAGGGCGGCCAGCTGCTTGCCGGCGTCGCCGACGTTGTCGCAGGTGTCGAGCACGTGGCGGATGGCCAGGTAGGGCGGGACGCCCGGCCCCCACTGCCCGCCGAGGACCAGGTTCAGGCCGACCGCCAGGCCACCGCTGTTGAGCCCGAGGTAGCCGAGCAGGCCACCGAAGCTGAGCAGCAGCGACCGCCCGGTGTTGAGCACGGTGATCTGGTCGTCGAGATCACCGTTGAGGTCGACCGTCTGTGCCAGCACCGGTGCCGGGCCGGCCATCGCGTACGTCGTGCAGTCGCCCATCGCCGGCACCTTGGAGTAGCCGAGCAGTTCCCGGCGCACCTGGAGCAGCACCGCGTCGCGGTGCCGGAGCCCGGCGCCGTCGGCCAGCCCGCGGATCTCCTCCGCCAGCTCGGGCAGCGCCTCGGTGATCGCCGCCGCGTAGCGGTCGAGCAGCGGCTCCAGCTCGTCCCGGTCGACCGGCCGGGGCAGGATCCGGTCGAGCCGGGCCAGCCCGTCGTCCAGGAAGTCGTGCAGCGCCCCGGCCCGGGCGCGGCCGTGCCGCAGCCCGCGCTCGTACGGGCCGCCGGTCAGCACGACGGACGGGATCGTCACCGGGCCACCGCCGCCGCGGCTGCGGCCAGGATCCGGTCGACCCCCGGCCACTCCGTGCGCAGCACGCTGTAGAAGATCGCGTCGCGGCGCCGCCCGCCCGGCATCGGGTTGAAGCTGCGCAGCACGCCCTCCTCGACCGCGCCGATGCCGCGCAGCCCCGCGCGGGCCTGCTCGTTGAGCACGTCGGTCTTGAACTCCACCCGCTCGGCGCCCAGCACCGTGAAGGCGAACCGCAGCAACAGCCGCTTCGCCGGCCGGTTGAGGCCCTGGCCGCGGAAGTCGCGGCCGAGCCAGGACCAGCCGATCTCCAGCCGCCGGTCGGGCTCGGCCAGGTTGCCGTAGCTCATGCTGCCCGCGATGCGCCCGGACGCCTTGTCGACCACCACGAACGGGATGCGCTTGCGGGCCCGCAGATCGGCCAGCATCGTCTCGAAGAACGCGTCGAACTCCTCCTGGGTCTCCACCCGGGACACGAAGTAGCGCCAGATGTCCGGGTCCATCGCCACGTCGTGGATCGCCGCCCGGTCCTCGGCCCGCACCGGACGCAGCAGGACGACGTCGTCCTCCAGCCGGGCGGCCGCCGCCTGCTCGGCCCAGCTCATGCCACGGCTCCCTGGTGTGCGGACAGCGCGGAGACCAGGTCGTCGCCGCTGCGGACCGCGGCGATGTCCTGCTCGGTGAAGTGGGCCACGTCCACGCCGGACTCGTCGCACGCCGAGATCACCAGCAGCACCTTGTTCAGGGAGGTGAGCCCGTACTGGCCCGCCAGGTCCGCGGACATGTCCAGCTCGGCGGGGGTGACGTCGGTGAGGACCTGCACTATCCGGTCGCGGACCATCGTCTGAAGATCAGTGGACATGCACACCATCGCCTTTCGCCGTGATCGCCGTGGAGTACCGCGCCAGGATCTGGGCCCGCCGCGGCTTGTACTGGGAGGTCAGCAGCCCGTTGCCGATGCTGAACGGCTCGGCGGCCACCACCACCCGCCGGATCTGCTCGTCGCGTTCCAGCGCCGCGTTGGTGCGGGCCAGGTGCCGCTCGATCGCGGCCGGGTCGGTGGCACCGGCCGGCGACACCACCGCCACCAGGTGCGTCTGCGCCGGGCAGAACACCACGGCCTGGTCGATCAGCGGGCTGTCGCGCAGCTGCTCCTCGATCGGCCGGACCACCACCTTCTTGCCGTTGTCCAGCACGATGACGTCGTCCGCGCGGCCCCCGATCCAGAGGAAGCCGTCGGCGTCGATGCGGCCGAGGTCGCCGGTGCGCACCACGCCGTCCGTGCCGAAGACGCGCTCGGATTCGCCGGGCGCGGCGTAGGTGTAGCGCATGCCGACCGGGTCGTCGCTGCGGACGCAGACCCGGCCGTCGGCGTCGATGAGGACCTGCTTGCCCGGCAGGACCTGGCCGACGCTGCCGCGCCGGTTCGCCTTCGGGTGGTTCTTGCTCACGATGCAGGTCTCGTTGAGCCCGTAGCCCTCGAAGATCGGCATCCCGCAGTCGTCGAAGAACCGCAGCGTCGCCGGGTCGGCCGGCGCCGATCCGGTCCACAGGTAGCGGATCCGGTCGCCGAAGAGCGCCTGCGACGCCTCGGTGACATCGATCGACCGGCGGGCGGCCTGTTCCTCGATGTGCCGCTGGGCCGTCGCGAAGAAGCCCGGCACCCCCATGACCACCGTCGGGCGGGTCCGCCGCATCGCCGCGAAGGCCGCCGCGTACGAGCTGATCGTCACGTCGTGGCCGAAGACCAGCGCGGAGTAGACCCAGTACCGCTGCTGGAGCAACGACAGCGGCAGGAACACGAAGATGTCGTCGTCCGGGCCGTGGGCGAACATCTCCTGCACCGCCCGCAGCGACGCGTCGATGCTGCCCACCGAGGCGGCCAGGCCCTTGGGGCGGCCGGTGCTGCCCGAGGTGAACTTGATCGTGGTCGCCTCGTGCCGTTGCCAGGGCAGCGCGATCCCGCCCGGACGCTCGGCGAGCTTGTCGACCTGGGCGATCGGCCTGATCCGGGCGTCGCCGGAGACGGGCGCGTCGGTGAACAGCAGGGTGAGCCCGTACTCGTCGGCGGTCTGCGGGGTGGCGTCGAACTTGCCGGGCTCGAACCCGCAGGTCACCGCCTTCATCCGGAGGGCGGCGAGATCCAGCAGCACCCACTGGAGGCTGTTGGCGGCCAGGATGCCGATCCGGTCGCCGGGGCGTACCCCCTCGGCGTACAGGGCCGCGGCGAGCCGGTCCGCCGCGGCGTGCACCTCGGTCAGCTCGATGCTCTGGTCGCCGCCGAGCCGGGCGATCCGCAGCCGGTGCCCGGGCGCCGGAACTGCCGACACCATTTGGTTGATCAGGTTGTCGGTCATCACGCGTCCGCCCGCAGTCGCCGCGCCAGCAGGCGTACGGTCCGGACCTCGTACATCTGCTCCAGCGGGATGGTGACACCGAAGTGCTTGCGTACCTCGGTGAGGATCCGGGCGGCGGCCAGGGAGTCGCCGCCCAGGTCGTACACGCTGGCCTCCGGCGCCACCGTGGGCACCCGCAGGATGCCCGCCCACAGCTGGGCCAGCTCGGCCTCGACGGAGTCGGCCGGCAGGGCCGGTCCGGACCCGGCCGGGGCCGCACCCGGTGCCGGTTCTGCGGCTGGCTCCGCGGCCGGCGCGGTCTCGGCGAGCCGGCCCCGGTCGACCTTGCCGTTGCGGGTCAGCGGGAGGCTCTCGTGCCACGCCACCCCGCTCGGGATCATGTAGTCGGGCAGCTGGACGGCCAGCTGCTCGCGCAGCTCACCGAGGGTGGGCCGAGCCGTGCCGGCGGCCACCAGGTGGGCCACCAGCCGGTCGCCGTGCGCACCGGACGTCCGCACGACCACGGCCTGCTTCACCGCGGCGAGCCCGACCAGCCGGGCCTCGATCTCGCCGGCCTCGATCCGGTAGCCGTTGATCTTGATCTGGAAGTCGCTGCGCCCGAGGATCTCGATCGAGCCGTCCGGCAGGTACCGGCCCAGGTCGCCGGTGCGGTAGAGCCCGTCGGCGAAGCGCTCCGCGGTCCGCTCGGTGTCTCCGTGGTAGCCGCGGGCCACCCCGGTGCCGCCGGCCCAGATCTCGCCGGCCACCCAGTCCGGCCGGTCCCAGCCCTGGGGCCCGCGGACGAACGCGGTGTTGTTGCGGTTGGGCCGCCCGTACGGCACCGGCCGGCTCCCGTCGTCGGCGGCGCCGATCGGGTGCAGGATGTTCCAGATCGTCGTCTCGGTCGGGCCGCCCAGCGAGACGACCTCGAGGTCCGGCTTGAGCCGCAGCAGCGCGGCCGGCAGCTCGGGCGGGATCCGGTCGCCGCTCATCATGACCAGGCGCAGGCTGTCCAGCCGGGACGGATCGGCGGCGGCCTGCTCGTGCAGCAGCGCGACGATCGCCGGCACCGAGTTCCACACGGTGACGCCGTGCCGGGCGCACAGGTCCAGCCAGTGCGCGGGATCCGCGGCCCGGTCCGCGTCGGGCAGCACGATCGCCGCGCCCACCGACAGGGCGCCGAAGACGTCGTAGACCGACAGGTCGAAGTTGAACCCGCTGATGCCGAAGAACCGGTCGGTGGCATCGACGCCGAACCGCGCCGTGCAGTCCGCGACCACGTTGGCGACGTTGCGGTGGCTGACCATGACGCCCTTGGGCTGCCCCGTCGTGCCGGAGGTGTAGAGCACGTAGGCCAGGTCGTCGACGTGTGCGCGGGCGGGGGAGTCCACGGTCTCGGCCGAGAGCACGTCGTCGAGCAGGAGCGCGTCGGGTTCCGCGCCGGGGGCGTTGGTCAGGACGTACCGGACCTTGCCGTCCTCCAGCAGGAAGGCCCGCCGCGCCGCGGGCAGCCCGGCGTCCACCGGCAGGTAGGCGGCCCCGGTCAGCAGCGTGGCCAGGATGCCGACGATCTGCTCCGGCCCGCGCCGCATGACCAGCCCGACCAGGTCGCCGCGGCCGACACCGCGCTCGCCCAGCCAGCACGCGGCGCCCCGGGCCCGGCGGACCAGCTCGCCGTAGGACACCCCGCCGTGCGCGGTGATGATCGCCGGCGCGTCGGGCCGCTCGGCCGCCCGGTCGAGGATGTCCTGCCACAGCAGCCGCCCGCTCTCCGGCGCCGCGGTGGCGTTGGCCTGCTCCCGGCGCCGCCGCTGGCCGGCCGGGAGCAGGTCGACGTGCGCCGGGTCCCACCCGGCGTCGTCGCAGAGGCTCTCCAGCAGGTGCTGGTAGCCGGCCACGAGGGCGGCCGGCAGCCCGTCCGGGAACAGCTCGTCGACGGAGTCGACCTGGACGATCAGGCAGCCGTGCTGCTCCATCGCGAAGACGTTGAGGTACACCTGCGGCGTCTGGCTGACCGTGAAGACCTCGGGCCCGAACAGGTCGAGGGCGGAGCCGTCGACGCCCGGCCGGACGTACCCGATGGCACAGTTGAAGGTGTACGGCGCGCGGGCCGGGCGGCCGCTGCGGCCGATCTCCCGGAGCACCTCGACGCCCGAGACGTGCCTGTTCTCCAGGGCCTGGCGCAGGTTCTGCTGGATCCGCACGCACCGCCGCGCGAAGTCCGCGTCCGCCTCGACGACGGCCTCGACCAGCATGACGTCGGAGAAGTTGCCGATCGCGTCGAAGATGCGGGGGTGGATCGGCGGCCGGTTGGCCACCGTGGTGTTGATCGTGAACCGCTCCCCGGCGCCCCAGTACGCCAGCGTCTGGGCGTACGCGGTGAGCAGCACGGCGTTCGGCGTCAGGCCGCGCCGCCGGGCGATTCTGGTGAGCTTCGCCCACTGTCCCTGCTCGAGGCGGACCTCCCGCTGGGTGAAGCGGGGGCGCCGCACCGCGGCCGGGTTCGTCGCCAGCGGCAGGTCGGGCACCGGCGCCAGGTCGTCCAGGCGGTCGCGCCACCAGCGCAGCGATCGCGCCGCGGGCGCAGACCCGGCGGCCTGCTCGAGCTCGCGGACGTAGTCGCCGAACGCCGCCTCCGGCCCGGCCGGCGTCTCTCCCCGGTACGCCTGCCACCAGGCCCGGAAGAACAGGAACATGCTGATCCCGTCCATCACCAGGCCGTCGTGGCTGACGTGCAGCACCATCCGGTCGTCGGCCAGGATGCTGACCTCGGCGTGCACCAGCGGCGGCCGGCCCAGCGGCAGCACCCGGTGCGAGGCGCGCTCGCGGTAGGCGGCGTGGGCCCGCTCCCGGTCGGCGGCCGCCAGGGCGCGCAGGTCCCGGATCCGGATGTGCACCGGTACGTCGTCGTGCACGAGCTGGCGCCCGCCCGGGGTGAACTCGGTGCGCAGCGCGGAGTGCCGGGCGACCACCGAGGCCAGCGCCGCCTCCAGCCGCGGCACGTTCCAGCTGCCCTCGAACTCGTGGTAGACGTGGCTGGCGCCGCCACCCAGCTCCGCCACGTCGCCGCGGCCGACCAGATAGGCACGCTGCAGCGGGGTGGTCGGGTCGCCCGGCGGCGCCTCGAGGTGCGTCAGCAGGTCGCTCTTGAGGGCGCGGATGCGGGACACCAGCTCGGCGTCCATCCGCTCGGTCGGTCCCTGCAGGCGCAGGTCGCCCCCGGTGGCCGTGATGGCCAGCCCGCGTGCGCCGATGTCGCGCAGCAGCTCCTGGATGCTCATGCCGGCACTGCCCCGGCGAGGGCGGGCGGACGGGCGATGGCCGCCGCGAGGTCGGTCACGGTGGCCGCACCGAGCAGCTCGTCGATGCTGAGTTCCACGCCGCAGTGCTCGAGGATCTGGTACTGCAGGGTCACCGCGTGCAGGGACGTCGCGCCCAGCTCGGTGAGGGTGTGCCCGGCGACCTCCTGGCCGGGCTCCAGCAGCGCCGTCACGGTCTCGCTCAGCCAGCCGAGGTGCGCCGGGCCGGCGGCCGGGGCCGGGGCGGCGCCGGGCGCCCGGAAGAAGACCCGGTCCGCCAGGCTGATCGGCGAGCCCGGCTCGACCAGGGTGACCGTGGCCGGCCAGGCCGTGACCGGGCTGCCGCCGAGAGACTCCGCGAGCTTGGCGGCGAAGCGGGGCATGACCGGCGTCGCGCAGGTCGCCAGGAGCTTGGCCGCGGCCAGTTCCAGGGCGACGGCGGTGCGGGCCTCGGCGCGCCAGCCCGCCGACTGCGCCACCCGCGCCTCCTGCGCCACGAACCGGCGGACGTCGGCGACGATGCCGTCCAGCTCGGCCGAGGCCTGGTTGAGGGAGAACCCGTCCGGGCCGAGCGCGCCGGTCACCGCGGTCAGGCGGGCGGAGAGCCGGGCGAGGAAGGCGGTGTGCTCGGGGGTCCAGTTGCCGGCGTCGGGCGCGGTTGCGCCGTACGTCTCGGTGACCCGGCGCCCGAGGTCGTGCAGCCACTGCTGCCAGCCGCCGATCAGGGTGTCCCGCACCGCGGCCTCGTACGCGGCGAGCTCGAAGTTGGTCCGCCGGCCCTCCGAGCGGATCCGGGAGAGGTAGTAGCGCACCGCGTCGACGGTGTCCGGGCCGAGGATCTCCTTGCCCCAGATCGCGTGCCGCCGGCTGGTGCTGAACTTCGCGCCGTCGAGCAGCAGGAACTCGTTGACGTGGTAGTCGATGTCCGGGGTCCACTGCGGATAGGCCAGCTTGTACAGCGCCGGGTAGAGGATCGCGTGGTAGAAGCTGTTGTCGTAGCCGAAGAAGTGGACGATCTTCCAGTCCGGCCGCGGCTCGTGGGCCTGCCAGCCGGTGCCGAGGCGCTCGCCCAGCTCGGCGATGCCGTGCAGGAACCCGTAGGACATCTCGGGCCACACCCAGATGACCTGATCGGTCAGGTCGGTCTCGGCGGGCGGCACGCCCCAGCCGGACGGGTGGCTGACCGGCACGTCGACGCGGCCGCGGGCGAACAGCCGCTCGGCGAGCTCGCGCAGCCGGGCCGGCACCCGGCCGAGGTGATGGTGCTCGGCCACCTCGTCGGCGTGCTCGTGCAGCGGGAGCAGGTAGCGGCTCTGTGTGCCGGCGACGGGCGGCACCGCGGAGTGCCGGGCGACCGGGTCGACCAGGTCGTGGCAGAAGTTCGGCTCGCCGCACTCCTCGCAGATGTTGCCGCCGGCGCCCGAGCCGCAGTGCGGACAGCCGCCGGAGACGTCCACCTCGTAGAGGTAGCGGCCGGTCTCGCCGTCGCGCAGCGCGGGAGCCTCGCCGGGCGCGATTCCGCCGGAGGCGACCAGCCGGGAGAAGAACGCCTGCAGTTGCGCCCGGTAGGTGGGGTCGGCGTCGGTCACCGTGTACTGGTCCAGCGGCACGTCGAGCAGCTCAAGGGTCCGGGCGATCTCGGCGCTGTAGTGCGCGGCGGTCTCGGCCGGCGTACGGCCCTCGCGGCGCGCGCACTCGACGACGTAGCTCTGGTAGTCGTCGCTGCCGGTCAGGTGCCAGGCCTGGTTGCCGATCAGCCGCTGGAAGCGCACGTACACGTCGGCGCCGAGGTACGGGCCGGAGAGATGACCGAGGTGCAGGTCCCCGTTGGGGGTGGGGGGCGTGGAGAAGACGAAGACCGGACGGTCGCGCAGCCTGCCCCGTTCGACGGTGCCGGCCCGCTCGCCGGCCCGCTCGGCGTCCCGCCAGTACAGCGTGGCGAAGATCAGGTCAGTGGTGCCGTCGTTGGCGACGACATGGGTCTCGAACGGCTCGAACTGGGCCACCGAGCCGGGCTGCACCCGGTGCCGGCGCCCGTCGACGATCAGGTCACCGGTGCCGGCGACGATGACAAACGTCTCGGTCTCGTCGTGCTGGTGCGGGTCCGAGCTGACCCCGGGCCGCACCCGGCCCCAGCCCGCGCCGACCCCGAGACCGTCGATGCTGCTCATGTCGATGCCGAAGGCGTCCGAGAGGTCGGCCACGTCGTAGGTGCTGAGAATCATCACTGGCCTTTCGTGTCGAGCAGGTCCACGGCCTCCGCGGCGATGGCGGGCCCGAGGCGGTACCCCGACCCGTTGGCGCCGCCGGCGAAGACGACGCGTCCGGTCGCGTCGAGGGCCCGGACGGCGGGTTGCCGGTCGGGGGTGTACGCGTCGCAGAAGACGCGTCCGGTGGTGCAGCGGCCGGCCAGTTCGGGTGCGTACCGCGCGAGCACGGCGCGGGCCTCGCGCAGGTGGTCCGGCGTCAGGGCGGGCGCCGCGGCGTCGGGGTCGACGTCCCACTCCTGGCAGGTGTAGCTGAACAACCAGTGGCCGCGGTGCCGGAGCGGCAGCAGGAACGCGTCCTCGTCGTGCATGACGATGCACGGGTCGGTGGCGTCGACGGGCGTGTCGACGTGCAGCGCCACGATCCGCTTGATCTTGATCTCCAGCGGGGCGAGCAGCTCGCGCCACGCGAGGTCCCGCGTCCACGGGCCGGGGGCCAGCACGACCCGGCCGGCTATCAGGTCCGCGCCGGTGGACAGGCTCAGCCGTACGGCGTCGTCGCCGGGGCGGACGGCGGTCACGGCCACGCCCTCCCGTACCCCGGGGGGAGCGAGCCGGGCGGCGAGCGCGCCGACCTCGGCGTACTGGCCACCCTCGACCGTCCAGGCGCGACCACCGGGCGGCACCGCGACGTCCGGCCGGCCGGTGCCGGCGGTCTCGGTCAGCTTCGCGCTCGGCAGGTACGCCTCCCGCACCGCATCGGCCGATCCGGCGTCGGCGACGACCGTCATGGCGAGCGGATGGATCGGGGCGCCGGGATCCTCCTCGGCCAGTCGCGCGTAGTAGGCCTCGCTGTAACCCGCCATGTCCCGGACCCGGGCCGAGGCGCCCCGGGGGAAGTGCAGGCCGGCCGAGCGCCGGCTCGCCCCGGAACCCGCCGCGTCGCGGTCGATCACGACGACCCGGGCGGCCGGGTCGCGGCGGCTGATCTCGCGGGCGATCAGGGTGCCCACGATGCCGGCACCGACGACGGCGACGTCGGTGGTCACGACGCCACTTCCTGCTTGCTCGACCACTCGATGAACGACGGGGTCTGGTTCTCCGTCCGGACACCGCGGATCTTGTCGACGATCCGCTGGGCGCGCCAGGCGAGCAGGCTCAGGTTGGGGTCGGCGAGCCCGCGCTGCCCGCGCGCCGCGTTCTGGACGAAGATGTTGCGGTCGGCCGGGCCGTCCCAGGCCACCGCGAAGCTGTCGTCGATGCGCAGCTCGTCGCCCTCGCGCTCCAGCCGGTGCGCGATCGGGGCGAGGAAGTCCATCCGGGCCGGCCGGAAGCCGGTGGCCCAGACGATGACGTCGACGTCGAGCTCCTCGCCGACGTCGTGCAGGTCGTTGTGGGCCAGGGTGATCTTCCAGCCCTCGTCCTCGGCCCCGGTCACCTGCAGCACTTCCCGGTTCGGGTAGAGGGCGAACAGGTCCACGCAGCCGTGCACGAACCGGTGCAGGTAGGCCCGCTGGTAGATGTCGCGCAGGGTCGCCTCGGAGATGCCGTCGCTGGTGAGGACGTGGCGGCGGCTGAACGCGTCACGGGTGGTCCGCTCGAGCTTGGCGAAGTAGTCCGAGAAGGACGGCATGTAGTAGTCGTTGGTGAAGGGCGAGTCGTCGATCGGCAGGAAGTTGGGCCGGCGGGAGACCCAGGCCACCCGGCGGGGGAGCTCGTTCGCGGGACGGGAGATGAGCTCCAGGAAGGCCTCGGCCCCGGACTGCCCGCCGCCGACCACCGCAACCCGCTTGCCGGCCAGCTCCGCCGTGCGGTACAGGAACTCGCTGACGTGGAACTGGGTGCGGCCGAGGGCGTCCCGGGCGTGCTGCGGCACCCAGGTCTCGGTGCCCACCCCGATCGCGATGTTGTCGGCCCGCATCGTGCCACCGGTCGTGCGCACCACGAACTCGCCGTCGAAGTCGACCGACAGCACCTCCTCGTCGAAGGCGATGTTGGCGTTGCGCTGGCTGGCCCACCGCATGTAGTTGCGGAACTCCTGCCGCGGCACGGCGTCGAACTGCGCGTTGATGAAGTGGTACAGCCGGCCCTGCTCGTGCAGGTAGGACAGGAACGAGAAGGCGTTCGTCGGGTCCGAGAGCGTGACGAGGTCCTTCAGCGTCGACACCTGCAGGGTCGCGCCGGGCATCTGCTGGCCGTCGTGCCACCCGAAGGTCGCCCGGCGCTCGATGAAGCGGTTCGTGATCTCGGAGTGCCCGTGCATCAGGCTGGCCAGGCTCAGATTCGCCGGCCCCGCGCCGATGCCGAGACACCGGAAATGTCTGACATCCTCGTCCCGTGACTTGGCTTCCACGTTCAGAATCACCTTCCTGATGCGGGGAACGCGCATTCGTGGTCCCGGCCGCAGGATTACGCCTTCACGACGTCCTGGAAAGCTTTCCCACTGCGGTTTCGGCAACCTTCGACGGGAAACGTAGGCCAGGCACTTGGGGCTGTCAACGAGCCTTATAGAGACGCTTAATTTTCGGTATTGAAGTGCTTAAAAACGCTGGTCCGGGCGCTTCGACACCCGCTTTTACCGCCTTTTCTGTCGTCCGTCCGACACCGCCACGCCCCTCGCCGGCGAGGGAATCCCGACGATCCGGACCGTCGCAATCACCTGAGTTCGCTACTAAACCGACGAGCCGGACATCTGGCGTTTCTCGGGCCGTGCCGCCCGCGCCACGGTATTCGAATTCCCGCACATTTACGGTCGGCAAATCGACGTACGTCGAGGCGTATAGGCAATGCGAAGGCATTCGTGGCCCGTGCTACGGTCGCCGGGCCGGCCGCACCCCGAGCGCCGCGGATTCCGGTGGGGCCCGAGCTGTCGGCAACCGCAACGGAGGTTTGTCGTTCATGGTGGATTCCGCGCGCCGGACCTCGCGAAGCGCGCTGGCCGCCGCGGCCGTCACCGTTGTCCTCTGGGCCTCGGCCTTCGTGGCGATCCGCGCGGCCGCACCCCACTTCTCGCCGGGTGCGCTGGCCCTGGGCCGGCTCCTCGTCGGCTCGGCCTGCCTGCTGGCCGTGCTGCTGGTGCGCCGCCAGGGGCTGCCGCCGCGGGGCGCCTGGCCCGGCATCGTGATCTCCGGCGTGCTCTGGTTCGGCCTCTACATGATCACCCTCAACTGGGGTGAGCGCCTCGTCGACGCGGGCACCGCCGCGATGGTGATCAACGTCGGGCCGATCATCATGGCGCTGCTCGGCGGATGGCTGCTGCACGAGGGATTCCCGCCGCGGCTCATGGCGGGCCTCGCCGTGTCGGCCGCCGGCGCCGTCGTCGTCGGGGTGTCCATGTCGGGCGGGGGCCGGTCTTCGCTGCTCGGCGTCGCACTGTGCCTGGTGGCGGCGCTGTCGTACGCGGCCGGGGTCGTCGGCCAGAAACCCGCGCTGCGCCATGCCTCCGCCCTGCAGGTCACCACGTTCGGCTGCGTCATCGGCACGGTCGCCTGCCTGCCGTTCGCGGGGCAGCTGATCTCCGAGGTCCAGGACGCGCCGGTCAGCATGATCCTCTGGGTCGGCTACCTCGGCGCGTTCCCGACCGCGCTGGCCTTCACCACGTGGGCGTTCGCGCTCGCCCGCTCCACCGCCGGCCGGATGGGCTCGACGACGTACGCGGTCCCCGCCGTGGTCGTCCTGCTGTCCTGGATCTTCCTGGGCGAGGTGCCGGGCCTGCTGACGGCCCTCGGCGGCGTCCTGTGCCTCGCCGGCGTCGCGGTGTCCCGCAGCACCAGCCGCCGCGCCCCGACCCCGGCCGCCGCGCCGACCGAACCGAGCGCGTCCCCCTCCGTCGAGTCGGCGACCCAGCAGGCCGACCGCTAGGACCGGATCTTCGCCGCCGTCACCCAGGCCATGGCGGTCCAGCACGGCGGCGCCCCGGCGCCGGCCGCCGTGCTGCGCTGCGCCGCCCGGCGCATCAGCGGCCCCGGCCGCCACGCGTCTCCGGACGATCTCGCCGCCGCCGCGGCTGTGGACGAGCGCGAGCGGACGCGCAAAGGCGGGTACGCGGGGGTTAACCCGACCCCGCTTCGGGGGGACTGCCGGATGGGAACGCAGCGAGAAGCTTCCTACCGTCAAGGTTCCTGGTTCACCCGGATCCCTTGGAGGTTCCCTGTCATGTCCACGCATCTGGGCCGGTGGGCCCTGGCCGCCGCGCTGGCGGCGGCCCTGGTCGCCGGCAGCGCGGTGCCGGCCACCGCCGCCGGGCCGACCCGCGACGACCGGCGGTTGCAGGTCGCGCTCGACGACCTGCACGACCTCGGCATCACCGGAGCCCAGGGGATCACCCGGGTCGACGGTGTCACCACCCGTGCGCGTGCCGGCGTCGGCGACCTCGAACGCGGCACGCCGGTGCCGCTCGACGGTTACTTCCGGATGGGCAGCAACACCAAGACCTTCGTCTCGGTCGTCGTGCTGCAGCTCGTCGGCGAGGGCAGGCTGTCGCTGGACGACACGGTCGAGCGGTGGCTGCCCGGGACGGTCGCCGGCAACGGCAACGACGGCCGCCGGATCACCGTTCGCCACCTGCTCCAGCACACCAGCGGCATCCACAACTACACCGACGACCTCGCGGTGCTGAACTCCCACGAGGCCTACCTGGCGCACCGGTTCGACCACTACGAAGCCGTCGATCTCGTGGCCCTGGCGATGAAACACGAACCCGGCTTCGCGCCCGGGACCCGGTGGGACTACTCCAACACCAACTACATCCTCGCCGGCATGGTCATCGAGCGCGTGACCGGCCGGTCGTGGGCCACCGAGGTGCGCGCCCGCATCCTCCAGCCGCTCGGGCTGCGGCGCACCTCGTCGCCGGGCGACCGGCCGTCCCTGCCGGCGCCGCACGCCAAGGGCTACCAGCAGTGGACCCCGCGGGGCCCGCTGACCGACACGACCCTGTTCAACCCGACCGTGGCGGGGGCGGCCGGCGACCTGGTCACCACGCCGACCGAGCTGGCCCGTTTCTGGCAGGCGCTGCAGCGCGGCCGGCTGCTCAAGCCGCGGCAGCTGGCCCAGCTCCACCGGACGGTGCTCGCCGACACGTTCCAGGACCTCATCCCCGGCGCGCGGTACGGCCTCGGCATCATGTTCATCCCGAACCGGTGCGGCGGCTACTGGTCGCACGGCGGTGACGTGCCCGGCATGAGCACCGCCAACGGCGTGAGCCCGGACGGCGACCGCGTGGCGGTGCTTTCGCTGACCACCCAGCTCGCCGACGAGCAGGCGGCGCGCGCGGTCTACGGGCGCACCTTCCGGCTCATGGACGACGTGATCTGCGGAGCCGGGTAGCGCCGGCCCGCCTCCGGTGCGGGGAGGTCCGTCCGGGTGCTGAGCCCGGGCGGGCCGGTCGCGCTCGTGGGAGCGCTCCCATGGTCGCTCCGCCATCGATTATTGTCAACAGTGCCGACCAATAAAATCGCTATTAATGCGCGGAACAGTGACTCCCTTGAATGTGCGGAAACATTCTGGCATCTTCCTCAGCGGAGCCGAGTGCTCGTCCATCCCCATTCTGCCTGCTGAAGGCCACCCCAGCCGGCCGTTCCCATGCAAGGAGAACACGTGTCCGCCATTTCCAGATCCGGGCGCCCGCGAAGCATTGCCGTTGCCGTTGCGACGGTCATCGGGATCCTCGCAACAGCCATCGGGACCCTGCTCGGCACGGCCTCGGCGAACGCCGCGCTCAGTGCCCCGGCGGTCTCCAGCGTCGCCTCGGGGTACGGGCACACCTGCGCGGTCCGGATCGACAAGACGCTGTGGTGCTGGGGCAGCAACTACCTCGGCGAGCTGGGTGACGGCACCACCACGGCCCGGACCACTCCCGTCCGGATCGGCGACGCCGCCACCTGGGCCAGTCTCGACGCCGGCACCAGCTACACCTGTGGGATCCGGACCGACGGGACGCTGTGGTGCTGGGGCAACAACTTCAGGGGCCAGCTCGGCGACGGCACGACCACCAACCGCACTTCGCCGGTGCGGGTCGGCACCGCCAGCTCCTGGGCCAGTGTCAGCGCGGGCGACGGACACACCTGCGCGACCCGCACCGACGGCACCCTGTGGTGCTGGGGCTTCAACCGGTTCGCGCAGCTGGGCATCGGCTCCGATGTGTACACCGTGAGCGCCCCGGTCCAGGTCGGCACCGCCACCACCTGGGCGGGCGTGACCGCCGGCTTCGCGCACACCTGCGCCGTCCGCACCGAGGGCACCCTGTGGTGCTGGGGCAACGCCACGGACGGACAGCTCGGCGTCGGTGACCTGACCTACCGGGCCACGCCGGCCCAGGTCGGCACCGCCACCACCTGGAGCGGCGTCACCGCCGGCTACGCCTTCACCTGCGGGGTCCGCACCGAGGGCACCCTGTGGTGCTGGGGCGAGAACGGGTACGGACAGCTGGGCGTCAGCGGCACCCACCGGACCACCCCCGTCCAGGTCGGCGCCGGCACCGCGTGGACCGGGGTGCGGGCCGGCTTCGACACGGCGTGCGCCACCGGCACGGACCGGTCGCTGTGGTGCTGGGGCAACAACTCGACCGGACAGCTCGCCGACGGGACCACCACCCACCGGAACGCCCCCACCCGGATCGGCGCCGCCACCACCTGGGCGGACAGCTATGCGCCCGGCTACCACGTCTGCGGGTCCCGCACCGATGACAGCCTCTGGTGCTGGGGCAACAACGCCAACGGCCAGCTGGGCGACGGCACCACCGCCACGCGGCCGGCACCGGCCCAGGTGGGCTTCCCGGCCTGAGCGACCTCAGCGACAGGGATCCGGCGTAGGGGCCGGCGACTGGTGGAGGCTGCGGTGCGCCGGTTGAACTGACCGCGGTAGGCGTCCTCGTCCCGCACGGTCCACGTGTCAGGCCACATCGTCGTGGCCCGCGGGTGCCGGTGCGGGAACGGGCGCATCCGACCGAGGCACTTGACGGTGTCGCCGGCGCCTATACCGCGCGGATCGGAGCCGACCACGTCGAGCCGGTCCAGCAGGCACCGTTCGGGCGAAAGCCCGGTGACGGCACCGGAAGAGTGGAATGATCCGTGGTGAGCCCCGGCAACCACCGACAGCCGCCGGTCACCGGCTCATGATTGCCCGCGTCTGATCGTGGGCAGCCGTCAGGCAGCTGGTCGCATCCATCTTGAAGGGCCCTTGACGTGCGGCGGTTCTCGATCGGCACCCGGCTGGCCGGGACCTTCGCCGCGGTTCTCGTGCTGCTTCTGGGGGTCGCCGTGATGGCGTTCGGCACCATCGTGCAGCAGCGGAACGCGGCTGCGCAGGTGCGGAGCCTGGAGGTGCTGACCCGGCAGGGTGAGGCGATCAAGACGCACGCCGCCACCCTGAACGGCTGGCAGTCCAGCTACATCAACGACATCTACCGGCTCGGCGCCGCGCGCGCCCTCGGCGGCGACTCGGTTGCCTTCAAGGCCTGGCAGCAGGAACGGGACGTCTTCCAGGAGTTCCTCGAGCAGGTCACCGTCGGCGTGCTCACCGACGCCGAGCGCGCCATGTACGACCGGGTCCGGGCGGAGCTGGCGAACTACGTGCAGGTCAACGAGATGCTGGTGGCGGCGTACCGGCCGGGGACGGCGCAGGCGCTGTGGAACGCCGACCAGATCGCCATGTACGACAGCTGGAACAGCTACTACCGGATCATGGTCGCCGCTCAGCAGCTCGCCGGCTCGGTGGATGCCCGCAGCGTCGCCGCCGTCCGCGCCTCCGCCCGCGACGCCGCGCGCGCGCAGTGGGCCATCGCGATCGTGACCGGGCTGGCCCTGCTGCTCGGCGCGGTCTCGGCGTTCGTGG
The DNA here is from genome assembly GCF_044465625.1 of Actinoplanes sp. NPDC049599. Lineage (NCBI taxonomy): Bacteria > Bacillati > Actinomycetota > Actinomycetes > Micromonosporales > Micromonosporaceae > Actinoplanes > Actinoplanes sp. NPDC049599. Next base: position 10,430 of record NZ_JBITLX010000034.1, on the reverse strand, counting down.
TGACCCGCAGCATCGTGCGCCCGGTGGGTGCCGCCCGGGACGCCCTGCGCCGGGTGGCCGACCGCGACCTCACCGTCGCGCCCGTCGACCACGGACGTGACGAGGTGGCGCAGATGTCCACCGCCCTGGCACAGGCCGTCTCGGCGGTCCGGGCGGTCGTCTCCGACGTGGCCGAGCAGGCGGAAGCGCTGGCCCGCACCTCCGCGGAGCTCGACGCCGTCTCCGGGGCGTTCACCAGGTCTGTGGGGGAGACGTCCCAGCAGGCGGACCTGGTGGCCGGCGCCGCGGAGGACGTGAGCCGCAACGTCGACTCGATGGCCGCCGGGTCGGAGGAGATGGGCATCTCGATCGAGGAGATCGCCCGCAACGCGACCGAGGCCGCGCACGTGGCAGGGCAGGCGGTGACGGCCGCCGAGACCGCCAACCAGACGGTGGCGAGCCTGGGCACCTCGTCGCAGGCCATCGGTGACGCGGTCCGGCTGATCACGAGCATCGCCGCGCAGACCAACCTGCTCGCCCTCAACGCCACCATCGAGGCCGCCCGCGCAGGCGAGCTGGGCAAGGGCTTCGCGGTGGTGGCCGGCGAGGTCAAGGACCTGGCGCAGGAGAGCGCCCGGGCAGCCGAGGAGATCGACGGCCTGGTCAAGGCCATCCAGAGCGATACCGGCGCGGCCGTCACCGCCATCGGGCACATCGGCACGGTGATCGCCCGGATCAGTGACTTCCAGACCAGCATCGCCGGGGCGGTGGAGGAACAGACCGCCACCACCGGCGAGATGAGCCGCGGCGCGACCGCTGCCTCCACCGGCACGTCCACCATCGCCGAGAACATTCGCGCGGTCGCGGCCGCCGCCTCCGCCACGTCCGGCGAGGTGGCCCGGTCCCGGGAGGCGGCGGCCGAACTCACCCGCATGTCCACCACCCTGCGCGACGCGGTCGGGCAGTTCCGGTACTGAGGATGCTGATGCGCCAGAGGATCGTCGCGGCTGTGCTCGTCGCCACCCTGTCGGGTTGTGCCGCACCACCGGTTGCCGTCTCCAGCGGTTCCCTCACCGGCCTGGGCCGCGATGTGATCCGGGTCGGCGTCGCGTACGACACGGCGGGACGTGGTGACAAGAGCTTCAACGACTCGGCCGGGGCCGGGCTCGATCGCGCCCGCGAGGAACTGCTGATCGAGACCACCGAGGTCACCGCCAAGCAGGAGAGCGACGCCGGCCGCGCGGAGAGCCTGCGTGAGCTGGCACGCGGTGGCAGCAACCCGGTCATCGCCGTCGGCTTCCTCTACGCGACGGCGATCGGCGTCGTGGCCAAGGAGTTCCCGGACACCCTCTTCGCCATCATCGATGACGCCTCGGTCACCGCCGACAACGTCGTCTCCCTCCTCTTCGCCGAGGAACAGGGTTCCTTCCTCGTCGGCGCCGCCGCCGCGATGGCCTCCCGGAACGGGCGGATCGGTTTCATCGGGGGCGTCGACGTGCCGCTGATCCGCAAGTTCGAGGCCGGCTACACCGCGGGCGCCCGCAGCGTGGACGACACCGTCCGCGTCGACGTGCGCTACCTGAGCAAGCCCCCCGACTTCAGCGGTTTCGGCGCCCCGGACAAGGGCAGGAGCGTGGCCGCCCGGCTGCTCGCCGACGGTGCCGATGTCGTCTACGCCGCGGCCGGCGGCTCCGGCTCCGGCGCGTTCGAAGCCGTTGCGGCGGTGCCCGGGGCGTGGGCCATCGGCGTCGATTCCGACCAGTACCTGAGCGCGTCCGCCGCGGTGCAGCCCCGGGTGCTGACGTCGATGCTCAAGCGGGTTGACAACGGCGTGTTCCAGGAGATCCAGGCGTTCGTCAAGGGCGACCGCGAAGGCGGGGTCAAACGGTACGACCTCACGGTCGACGGGGTCGGCTACGCGACCTCCAACGCCGCGCTCAAGAAGTACCAGCCGCGGCTGGAGAAGACCCGCTACCGCATTCTCAGCGGCGCAGTGCGCGTGCCGACGGGCTGAAGATCCCCCGAGGGACGGTCATCACGGCGCGGGCAGGTCCGTCCGGGTCTGGATCAGCTCGGCGCCCACGTCGGGTGCCGTGTCCGAATCCGGGCGGACCAGCTCCGCGCGCACCTCGTGCATCGGCAGCTCACCACCGCGGATCTCCGCGGCGAAGTGGCAGGCCACCCGCTGCCCCGAGTCGTCGAAGACCCGCAGCTCCGGCCGTTGTTCGGCGCAGCGGGGCTGCGACCAGGGACAGCGCGTGCGGAACCGGCATCCGCTCGGCGGATTCGCCGGCGACGGCAGGTCGCCGGCCAGCAGGATCCGCTCCCGCCGGTCCTCCACCCGCGGGTCGGGGATGGGCACGGCCGAGAGCAGGGCCCTGGTGTACGGGTGCAGCGGGCGCTCGTACAACTGGTCGCCGTCCGCCTCCTCGACCAGCGAGCCCAGGTACATCACGCCGATGGTGTCGGAGATGTGCCGCACGACCGCCAGGTCATGCGCGATCACCAGGTAGGTCAGCCCGAGGGAGTCCTGCAGGTCGCCGAGCAGGTTGAGCACCTGGGCCTGGATCGACACGTCCAGGGCGGACACCGGCTCGTCGGCCACGATCAGCTCGGGGCCGAGCACCAGGGCCCGGGCGATGCCGATCCGCTGCCGCTGCCCGCCGGAGAACTCGTGCGGGTACTTGTGCAGCGCCGACGCCGGCAGGCCGACCGAGTCCAGGGTGGACTTCAGCCGTCGCTGCACCTCGGCCTTGTCCTTGTGCAGGCCGTGCGCCTTGAGACCCTCGACGAGCAGGGACTCCACCGACTGCCGGGGGTCCAGACTGGACAACGGGTCCTGGAACACCATCTGGATGCGCCGGCGGAACAGCCGCAGCTGCTCACCCTTGAGCGCGCGGACGTCCGTACCGTCGAAGGTGATCCCGCCGCTGGTCGGCTCGACCAGCCGGAGCAGGCCGCGGCCCAGCGTGGTCTTGCCGCACCCGGACTCGCCGACCAGGCCGTAGGTCTCGCCCCGCCTGACCTTCAGCGACACCCCGTCGACGGCATAGACGTAGCCGACCGTACGGTCGAAGAGCAGTCCGCTCTTGATCGGGAAGTGGACCTTGAGGTCGTCGATCTCGACGAGGGCGTCGCTCACGCCGGCACCTCCTGCGGTACGGGGTTGGTGCAGCGCAGCGCGCCGCCGCGGCGGGTAGGCTCGAGGGGCACCGTCTCGCCGATGCAGGCGTCGATCACCCGGTCGCAGCGCGGCGCGAACGCGCACCCCTCCGACCAGGGAATGTTGTCGCTGACCGAGCCGCGGATCTGGTGCAGCCGCCCGCCGCGGTCGGCATCCAGCCGCGGCACGGACTGCAGCAACCCATCGGTGTACGGGTGCCGCGGGTCCGCGAAAAGGTCGTGGCGCCCGGCCCGCTCGACCACCTTGCCGGCGTACAGGACGTTGACCGTGTCGCAGAGCCCGGCCACCACCCCCAGGTCATGGGTGATCATCACCAGCGCCGTGCCGGACTCCTCGACCAGCTCCTTGAGCAGCGTGAGGATCTGCGCCTGGATGGTCACGTCCAGCGCCGTCGTCGGCTCGTCGGCGATCAGCAGGCGCGGCTTGCAGGCCAGCGCGATGGCGATCAGCGCGCGTTGCCGCATGCCGCCGGAGAGCTGGTGCGGGAACTCCTTGAGCCGCCGCGCCGGATCCGGGATGCCGACCGCGTCGAGCAGCCCCCGGGCCTCCCGCAGCGCCGCCTGCCGGGTCCGGCCCTGGTGGCGTTCCAGCACCTCGGCCACCTGCAGGCCGAGCGGGAGCACCGGGTTCAGCGAGGACAGCGGGTCCTGGAAGATCATGCCGATGTCCCGGCCGCGCCGGTCCCGCAGGTCCTGCGGGCGCAGCCGGAGCAGGTCGGTGCCGGAGAACCGGACCTCGCCGGTGACCCTGTTGCCGCGGCGCGGCAGCAGACCCATGATCGCCAGGCTGGTCACCGACTTGCCGCAGCCGGACTCGCCGACCAGCCCGACGGTCTGGCCGGGTTCCACGGTGAAGCTGACGCCGTCCACCGCGGTGACGGGCCTGGTGCCCTTGCGCTGGAAGACCACCGACAACTCACGAACGTCGAGCAGGGCCATTGAGCCTTTTTCAACGTGGCGGGGGCCTCGCATGCCCGCGCTGGGCAACGGCCTGGCAGCCTCAGGCCCGATGTCAGGTTGAAAATTGCTCATAAGATCACCGCCGGTTCTTCGGGTCGAGGGCCCCGCGCATGCTCTCGCCGAGCAGGGTGAAACCGAGGGCCACGACGATGATGGCCAGGGCCGGGAAGTAGGCCAGCTCCGGGCGGACCTCGAAATACCGTACGCCGTCCACGCCGAGCATCAGGCCCCACTCGGCCCGGTTGATGTCCGGGTCGCCGAGGCCCAGGAACGACAGCGCGGCGGCGTCCAGGATCGCCACCGCGAAGGTCAGGGTGGCCTGCACGATGACCGCGGTGAGCGAGTTCGGCAGCATGTGCCGCAGCACGATGTCCCGGCGCCGCACGCCCAGCGCGCGGGCCGCGAGCACGTGGTCGCTCTCCCGCTGCGCCAGCATCGACCCGCGGAGCAGCCGGGCGAAGATCGGCACGTTCACCACCGCGACCGCGATGATCACCGTCCACTGGGTGGACTCGCTGGCGAGGGCGACCAGCGTGATCGCCAGCAGCAGGCTGGGCAGGGCCAGCATGACGTCGGTGAGCCGCATGATCAGCACGTCCACCCAGCCGCCGACGGCGCCGGCGATCGCGCCGAGCAGCACGCCGAACAGCAGGCCGATGAGCGTGGCGAGGACGCCGACGAAGAGCGTCTGCCGGGCGCCGTAGATCATCCGGGACGCGAAGTCGCGGCCCAGCGGGTCACTGCCGAGCGGATGCCCGGCGGTGGCGCCCGGGATCGAGTCGACGGTCAGGTCCTTGATCAGCTCGGGGAACCGCCGCACCGGGTCGTGCGGCGCCACCAGCGGCGCGAAGATCGCGATGAAAAGGAACAGCAGGATGATGACCGCGCCCACGATCGCGGTGGGGTCGCGCAGCAGCCGGCGGCCGGCATCGCGGACCAGGCTGACCCCGCCGGCCTCGGCCGTCCGTGCGGTCAGCTCGTCGATGCGCCGGCGCTTGTGCTCGGCGAGCGTCGAGAGCCCTCCGGATCCGCTCAATGCACACGCACCCTCGGGTCGATGATCGCGTACGAGAGGTCGACCAGCAGGTTGACCACGATGAAGACGACGGCGGCCAGCAGGATCAGCGCCTGGAGCACCGGATAGTCGCGGCTGCCGCTGATCGAGTCGGTGATCAGCGTGCCCAGGCCGCCCCAGTTGTAGACCTTCTCGGTCAGCACCGCGCCGGCCAGCAGCGCACCGGTCTGCAGGCCGATGGTGGTGACCACCGGCAGCAGCGCGTTGCGCAGCACGTGCCGCTTGCGGATGGTGGCGTTGCGCAGGCCCTTGGCGTCCGCGGTGCGGATGTAGTCCTCGTCCAGCACGTCCAGCACACTCGCCCGGGTGATCCGGATGATGATCGCCAGCGGGATCGTCGCCAGGGTGAAGGCGGGCAGCACCAGGTGCCAGAGGGCGTCGGCGGAGGCGTCCAGCTCGCGGGTCAGCAGCCCGTCCAGCACGAAGAAGCCGGTCACGTCGGTGTTGCCCAGGCCGGTGGAGATCCGGCCGGACGGCGGGAAGAAGCGGATGTCCTGGGTCAGCCAGTCCTTGAGCAGGTAGCCCAGGAAGAAGATCGGGATGGAGATGCCGATCAGGGTGACGATGATGGTCGCGTTGTCGAGCAGCCGCCCGCGGTGCCGGGCCGCGAGGTAGCCCAGCGGGATGCCCAGCCCGATCGCGATGATGATCGCCGCGACGGCCAGCTCGACGGTCGCCGGGAAGGACCGGCCGATCACGTCCAGCACCGGCTCGCCGGTGCGGATGGAGTTGCCGAAGTTGCCGGTCACCACGTTCTTCAGGAAGCGGCCGTACTGGACCCAGATCGGCTGGTCGTAGCCGAGGGCCCGGGTCAGCAGCTCGCGGGTCTGCGGGGTCGCGCGCTCGCCCAGCAACGCGTCGACCGGTCCGCCGGGCAGGCTGCGCAGCCAGAAGAAGACCAGCGTCATCAGGGCGATCAGGGTGACGACCAGCTGGATCAGGCGGCGCAGGATGACTCTCACCATGGGCAATCCTTCTCAGATTCGCGCCGGACGGCCCGGACCTGCGAAAGGCCCGGGCCGTGCGGCTACGCCTGCTGCTACTTGGTGAGCGAGACGGTGTTGAACTCCTCGGCGGTGAGCGGGCTCGGCACCAGGCCGGCGACGTTCTTCGTGGTGACCAGGGCCGGCGGGGCGTGCCAGATCGGCACGGCCGGCAGCCACTTGCTTGCGAGGTCGCGGTTGACCTGCTCGAACGCGGCCTTCTTGGCCGCCGGGTCGACGGTGGCGTCGGCCTTGCCGATGGCGGTGAACATCTCGGTCATCGCCGCGTCGCCGAACTCGGTCTTGGCGCGGCCGAAGAACGTGCCGACGAAGTTGCCCGGGTCGTTGTAGTCGCCGGTCCAGCCGAGGATGTGCAGGTCCTGCTTGCCGAACTGCTGCACGTCGTCCTTGAAGCCGCCGTTCCATGGCCGCGGGACGCCGTTGACCTTGATGCCGGCGGCCTGCAGGTCGTTCGCCAGCACGGTGAAGATCTCCTGCGGGTTCGGCATGTACGGCCGGGACACCTCGGTCGGGTAGTAGAAGTTGAGCGTCAGCCCGGTCGCGCCGGCCTCGGCCAGCAGCTGCTTGGCCTTGTCCACGCTGTAGTCGTACTTCTGCACGTCCGGTGCGTAGCCGGACACCGAGCTCGGGAGGAACTCGTCGGCCACCACCGCGCCGCCCGGTCCCTTGGTCTGCACGAGCTGGGCGCGGTTGAGCGCGTACGCGATGGCCTGGCGGACCCGCAGGTCCTTGAGCTTCGGGTTGTTCTTCTGGTTGATGCCCAGGTAGAGAATGTTGAAGGCGGGCCGCTCGAGCACCTGGTAGCCCTCGCCGGCCAGCGCCTTGCGGTCGGCCGGGGCCGGGAAGTCGATCGCCTGCACCGTGCCGGCGCGCAGCTCCTGCTTCCGGGTGTTCTCGTCCTTGATGATCTTGATGATCATCTTGTCGACCTTGGCCTTGTCGCCCCAGTAGTCGGGGTTCTTGTTCAGCGTGATCTCGCCGGTCGCCTTGTTCCAGCCGCCGAAGGTGAACGCGCCGGTGCCGGTCGGGTGCTCGTTGGCGAACGCGCTGTACGAGAACGAGTCGCCGTTCTGCGTCACCGTGTCGGCGGCGTACGCCTTCATCGCGGCCGGGCTCGCGATCGAGAACGCGGTGAGCGTGAACGCGCCCGGGAAAGCGCCCTTGTACTTCTTCATCGTCACGACCGCGGTGGCGGCGTCCTGCGCCTTGCAGTTGTCGTAGACGGCGTCCGGGCTGCCGGCGAAACCACCGAAGATGTCGGTGTAGTAGATCATCTGGGACTGGGCGGCCTCGCCCTTCATGGTGTACCAGCGGTCGAAGTTCGCGCAGACCGCGGCCGCGTCCAGCGGGGTGCCGTCGTGGAACTTGACGCCCTGGCGCAGCTTGAACGTCCAGATCTTGCCGGTGGTGTCGTTGCTCCAGCTCTCGGCCAGCCCGCCCTCGATCTCCGCGGTGCCGGGCTTGTGGGTGATGAGCGTGTCGTACATCTGCCGGATCGGCCGGAACGACTCCCCGTCGTCGTTGAAGATCGGGTCGAAGTTCTTCGGATCGCCGGCCCCCGCGAAGATGAAGGTGCCGCCGGTAGCGGCCTTGCCCTCGTCGCCACCGCTGTCGCGGTCGCTCTCCGCGCAGCCGGCCGCGCCGATCGTCAGCGCGGCTATGACCCCGGCGGCGATAACCGTCCGGAGCCTCGTCGCCTGCGTCCCTGATGCACGCATCGCATTCACCTCGTCCTATGGGTACGGACAACCGCGGTGGCGGCTGGTCACCGATGGCGCGACCCTAACCACTCGCGGCGAACAGGTGGTGCGTTGGTATCGGATTGTGTCCTTTCCGGACTGGCGAGGCTATTCGGAGTGGGTGCGGCGCACCGCCACGCGCGTGATGAACAGGGTGGTGAGCGCTTCGAACGCGGTGACGACGGCCCCGGTCGTCTGGAGCACGCCGACGATGGCGGAGGCCCCCGTCAGGAGCGCGATCGTGAAGAGCGCGACGATGACCGCCAGCACCCGGAGCCCGGCGAGCCCGGACGCGAACCGGGCCGCCGGGTGGCCCCGGCCGCCCCGGGCGAGGGCGACCGCGGCGAGCAGGAGCACCGCCGCGCCGGCCGCGGCCGAGGCGCCGAGCAGGATGAAGGTCGCCGATTCCGGACCGGTCAGGTTGCCGCGTCGGTGCCCGTTCCATACCAGCAGGCCCAGCGCGGCCAGGGCGGCGTCGGTCAGGACCAGGATCCCGGTCAGCGTCGCGAGGAGCGGGCTGCCCCGGCGTACGGCTGGGTCTGTCATGTCTCAGGCCCTGGCCGCCGGCGGCCAGTGTCCTTCATGGAAGCCGGAGTTGTCGGCGAGCTTCTGCCGCAGCGTGGTGTCGGCCGACGAGGCGACGGCCTTGAGGGTCTCCGCCCCGACGATGATCGCCCCGGCCGCGACCAGACCCGCCCCCGCGGCGATGACGGGCCCGGCGGGCAGGCCGACGATCGTCGCGGTGGAGGCCAGCGCGCCGACGATGCCGACGATGAGCGTCACCAGCGCGGTGACCAGCCCGCCCCAGCACGCGAGGATGCCCCGGGCCAGGTCGTTCAGCGCCGTGGCGATGCCGTCGGTCAGCGCCGACTTCACCTTCTCCAGCGCCGCCTTCTGGAGCGGCAGCGTCTGCCGGTAGGCCTCCGCGGCGTCGCCGTCCCAGGTGGTGTCCACGTCGAGCAGGCCGGCGTCGGCGGACTGCACCTGGCCGCTGACCGGCGCGCCGACCCGGTCGCTCCAGGCGTCGGCGGTCGACCACAGCGCCGAGAGTGACCCCATGTTCGAGATGATCTCGTGGAGGTTGGCCCAGATCCGCTCCAGGAAGCCGCAGAAGGTGTGCCAGCCCGCCACGACCTTGTCCCGCGCCGGCCCGGGCAGCCAGGGCAGCTTGGCGTTGATCGAGTGCTGCAGCTCGGTGGTCCTGGCGTCGATCCGGCCCAGCACCTCGTTGATCTTGTCCAGCAGGGCGGCCTCGGTGCTACTCACGGACGTCCCACACCCCCTTGAGCTGCGCCGCGGCGTGCTCGTCGTCGCGCTCGTAGGCGGTGGCGACCTGGTCGAGGGTGGTACTCAGGTCGCCGTACACCTCGGTGGCCTCGGCGAGCAGCATGACCGCCTTCCACTGGATCTCGGCGTAGGTGCCCAGCAGCCCGGTCGGGGCGCTCGCCCACGACAGGTGAGACTCACCGAGCGTCAGCTCGGCCGCCTCCCGGCCGGCCTGCCGGGTCACCGCGGCGACCCGCTCCCAGACCCCGGCATCGTGGCGCAGCGCGGCGAGCGCGACCTCAAGACTCACCGGCGTCTCCTCCGTCCGTCATCCGGAGCCGGCGCGCCAGCCCGAGCGGATCCTGCACGGCGCGCTGCACCGCACCGAGCGGACTCTCCGCGATCAGCTTGCCCACCCCCTGAGCGGCGACCTTCTCGTCCGCCACCCGGAACGCCGCCGTGAGCTGCCGCCCGACGTTGATCTCGTGGGCCGCGCGCAGCCACCCGCGGTCGAGACGCACCGCGGTGACCTCCCCGCCGCCGGTCATGGTCACCGTGACGTGCCGGTCGGGGCTCTGCCCGGTGACGGTGGCGCTCAGCGTGGCTTCCAGCTTGCCGGACACCTCGTTGATGCCGCGTTCGAGCGACTCCGCCAACTCCAGCAGGCCGGCCAGCGCGGCCCGGCGATCCTCGGCGGACATCGGGCCGGTCGCCGCCGCGTGGAGTCGCCGCTGGAAGTCGTCCCGATCCAGCGGCGGCCGAGCCGCGGCGCTGCCGCTCGGCGCGTCGTCACCGTAGGCCTCGCCCCACGCGTGGAGCCGTCGCACCGCGGCGTCCCGCACCGCCTGGAGCACGGCCTCGGGCAGCGCGTCGGCGCCGAGTCGCTGCCGCCAGCCGGCCGCCACGGTGACCCTGGCGACCCGGCCCTGCGCGTCCAGCAGCACGGTCACCGACCCGGTGGTGTCCGACCCCGGATCAGCCGGGACCTGCGCCGCGGAACGCGCATGGCGCAGCAGGGCGTCGCCTTCCTCGCGAAGGCGTCCCATGGCGTTCAGGCCGTCTGCCGACATGCATCAACCCCGATCGCTGCCGTCAGCCAGCGTACGCCGCGGGCGTGGCTGCCCCCCAGCTAGACGAGTGATTCCTAATCTTGGTCGGTGAGCGGCGTGGCGGGTTGATCGGGACGAGAAGGGAGGGCATCGATGGTTGTTTGTGAAGACAGAC
>NZ_JBITLX010000033.1:58227-104691 GCF_044465625.1 Actinoplanes sp. NPDC049599 | reverse complement strand
TCTCAGTCCCAGTGTGGCCGGTCGCCCTCTCAGGCCGGCTACCCGTCGTCGCCTTGGTAGGCCATTACCCCACCAACAAGCTGATAGGCCGCGAGACCATCCCAGACCGAAAAACTTTCCACCACCAACCATGCGGCCAGCAGTAATATTCGGTATTAGCCCCCGTTTCCGAGGGTTATCCCAAAGTCCAGGGCAGGTTCCTCACGTGTTACTCACCCGTTCGCCGCTCGAGTACCCCGAAGGGCCTTTCCGCTCGACTTGCATGTGTTAAGCACGCCGCCAGCGTTCGTCCTGAGCCAGGATCAAACTCTCCAACAAAAACCTATGTTGAACACTCTGTCCCGACAACAAACAATCTGTTGCCAAAGGAAACCCCAACCAAACCATCCCCCACAAAGAGGACAGCCAGCCAAAGCAAAACCAATTGGCACTGGCTTATCTAGCACCCTGTTGAGTTCTCAAAGAACAACCACACACCAGAAAACCTGCCGCCACACTCGGCGACCCGCTCCCGGGGCACTCGTTCAACTTTACTCGCGGTGTTTCTCGGCGTCAAATCCGGGGTCTTCCCGGTTTTGCGTAAGAATTTCCCGCAAGCCCTCGATCCGTAACTCCGGTCGAGAGCCGCGCACGACTCTATCCGAAGCCATTTCCTGAGGTTTGGCAGGACGGCCGGAAGCTGATCTCCCTGACCGATTTTGCTCGGTTAGTTCGTTCTGCTTGCCTCGCCCGTTTCCCTGCCGGCTCCCAAAACATTACCCGGTCGCCCCAGGAGCGCCAAATCGGCCCCCCGTGGGCCCCGACACACCCCTCTCAACGCGCCGCAGACGGCTACCCGCAGCCGTTCTGAGCAGCGAGAAGAGCTTTCAGTAGCGGCATCATCCGATCGGGTAGCGGCCCCATGATCCACACAGCGCCGGATGCGACGACGCTCGGGGCGGCGGCGGCCGGCGGCACGGCCAGGCCTGTCCGGGACGGGAAACGCCCTTCGGGAGATGGGACATCCGGGTCAGGCGGCAGCTGGACGAGGCCACAGCACGCTGCACAAAGTCGAGGACCCACGCAGATGGGAGACGGCCGACAAGACGAACGCCCACGGACCACGAAGATCGGTAGCCCGGAACACCGGGAGACCCAGAGACGGGGACCCAGAAACAGGGGAAACCAATGGCCAGGACACCGGGAGACCAGGGCCCGCAACCCCGAGGACAGAAGACAGGAAGACCCGGAGACCGGGAGGCAGAGAGATCGGGACACCCGGACACCCGGACACCCGGACACCCGGACACCCGGACACCCGGGACACCCGGGACACCGGGACACCGGGACACCGGGACACCGGGACACCGGGACAGGGGGACAGGGGGACAGGAGACAGGGGGACAGGGGGCACGGACACCGGCAGGTAAGGCGGGAGACAGGGAGACAGGGGGCACGGACACCGGTAGGTAAGGGAGGGCGCAGGGTGTAGGGAGACGTCGCGGACGACAAGGACCAGGCATGAGGGCAGGTCTCGCGGACTACACAACCTCCGGGCGCAGACGGGCGGACCCGTAGCGGGAACAGCCAGCGGATCCGGAGCGGTGCCGCAAACGGACCCGGAGCGGAACAAGCGAACCAGAAGCGAAGCAACAAGCTGGGCAGAAGCGGACCGGACCGGACCGGACCGACCGGACCAGACCGGACCAGACCAGACCAGAGCTGAGCTGCAACGGACCGGAGCTGAGCCGCAGACTGACACGAGCTGAGCTGCAAACGGATCCTCCAGACCTGCTCGAACCTGTCGGGTCGCAGGATGCCGCCCCAGCAGGCCGGCGGATCCCCCCCGAGGGCGGGATTGACCGGATCGCCCCTGACCCCTCCCCCGGCCCCCGGCGTAAGGTGCTGCCCTTGATTGCAGGCGCAGGTTTGACGCGATAGGGAGCCGACGAGATCACCGTGTCCGATGACGATGACCTCCTCCCCGCCCTGCGCGCCGCGCAGCACGGTGATGAGCAGGGTTTTGCCACCGTCTGGCGGGCCCTTCAGCCCGCCGTGCTCCGGTACCTGCGCGTCGTCGTGGGTGATGCCGCCGAGGATGTCGCCTCCGAGACCTGGTTGCAGGCCGCCCGGGATCTGCACCGCTTTTCCGGGGACGTACCCGCTTTCCGGGGTTGGTTGTTCCGGATCGCCCGGCATCGCGGTATCGACGAGCGGCGCCGGCTCGGGCGGCGACCCGAGGAGCCGGGTGGTTCCGACGCGGATGCCGGGCCTCCGGTCCGGGATGCCGCCGCCGAGGTGCTCGAGGGTTCGGACACCCGGTGGGCGCTCGGGCTGATCGCCTCGCTTCCCACCGACCAGGCCGAGGCCGTGATGTTGCGGGTCGTCGCCGGGCTGGATGTCGCCACCACCGCCAAGGTGCTCGGCAAGCGGTCCGGTGCCGTCCGGATCGCGACGATGCGGGGTTTGCGGCGGTTGGCCGCGCATCCGCAGGTGCAGGCGCGGAACCTGCCGGTGGCCGGGACTTCGCCGGTTGATCCGGCACTGCCGGAGGGGGTGTAACGCGATGGGGGCATGGAGCGCTCTTCGGTACGCGATGTCGATGAGGCGAGTCCGCCGGATCGGTCTCTCCGAGGCCGATCGGCTTGTTGCCGGTGCACGGCCCGACCCCGGCCTGGAGGGTCTGGTCGGGCTGCTCGACGCCGCCAGGTCCCCTACCCCCGAGGTGGACCTGGCCGGCGAGCGGGCGGCCGTGGCCGGTTTCCTCGCCGAGCGGCAGCGCGCTGTACCGACCGCGCCGCCGAGGAGGCAGACCCGTGCAGTCAGGACGATCGCGATGAAGGTGGCTCTCGGATTCGCTGTGCTGGCGTTCGGTGGCACCGCCTTGGCGGCGCGGACGGGCAGTCTGCCCTCCGCGGTGCAGGAACGCGCCCACACCATGTTCTCCGACGTGGGGGTGCCGGCTCCCGCGCCGGCGTCGTCGACGAAGGTCACCAGCGCCGGCGTGCCGGCTTCGGCCGTACCGTCGCCGACCCCGGCGCCGAGCCGGACCGGGACGCCCTCCCCGGGCGCGGCCGCCGTGTTGGAGCTCTGCCGGGTCTGGGATGCCGCCCGGCAGGATCCGCCCGGTAAGGCCGTCCCGGCACAGACCCGGCGCGCGTTGGCGGACGCGGCCGGCGGGGTGCCCGAGATCGACGACTTCTGCGCCGCGCTGCTCGGTGGGCCGCCGGCCGATGCGTCGGTCTCGGGCACCGGGCAGCCCAGCAGCACCGGGAAGGCCCCGGGCGGCCCGAAGGCGACCGCAACGCCGAGCCATCCCGGCAAGGGGCAGGGCAACGGGAACGGCAAGAGCCAGAGTCCGGGCAGTGAGCGGCGGGATGGATCCGGTTTTCCTGGACCGCACCGGCCGGCGCCGGCGGTTGTTCGTGGCCGTGGGTTCGGTCGGTGGCCTGCTGCTGGCGGTCGCCGCGCTGGCGCTGGTCGCCGGGTTCACCGGGGCCGGTCCGGGCTCGGTGCCCGGCTGGCCGGGTGGGGCCGACGACCGGCGCGTCGACCGGCCGGAGTCCGTGGTGTCGGTGCGTCCGCAGGTGACCCGGCAGACGGTGACGGGCGGCGTCGACCGCACCACCGCCCCGGCGGCTCCGGGGCCGACCGCGACGTCCGCGCCCGCCGCCGCGACGAGCAGCACGCCCAGCGCGTCGGTCAACCCGCACCGGCGGGTGCCCACGCACACGCCGAATCCGCGCAAGAGCAAGGAAAAATAGGACATGGGCCAGCGGGTACGGCAGCCCACGCCCCGCGCACACTGGGTCCTGCTGGCCCTGCTCATGCTGGTGCTGCTGGCGGAGCTGTCGCTGAACGGGTACGTGAGCCACGTCGGCGCCGAGGGCCGGGGCGAGCCTGCGGCCATCGACTCCGGTGGTCAGGTGCCGGCCGCGGTCCGCGACGGTGCGGCCGTGCAGCGGATCGGGGCCGACGGGTCGGCGAGCAGCCGGGCGCTGCCGGCGAAGACGATCGCGCTGACCTTCGACGACGGGCCCGACCCGGTCTGGACCCCGCGGATCCTCGCGGTGCTGGCCCGGCACCGGGCCCGGGCCACGTTCTTCCAGGTCGGCTCGCAGGTCAACAAGCATCCGGAGGTGTCCCGCCAGGTCGTCGCGGCGGGCAGCGAGATCGGCTCGCACACGTTCAGCCACCTGACCACGGCCGGGGCGCCGGGGTGGCTGCTGAGCGCCGAGCTGACCCTGACCGGCAACGCCGTCGCGGCGGCCACCGGGCAGCGGCCGGTGCTGATGCGCCCGCCGTACTCCTCGTCGCCGGACGCGGTCACCGGCGCCGACTTCGCCGCGCTGCGGCAGATCGGCGCCGCGGGCTACCTGGTGACGCTGACCGACCGGGACACCGAGGACTGGCGGCGTCCCGGGGTCGACGCGATCGTGCGGGCAGCGCAGCCGGCCCGCGGCGCCGGCGCGGTGGTCATGCTGCACGACTCCGGCGGCGACCGGAGCCAGACGGTGGCCGCGCTGGACCGGCTGATCCCGGCGATGCAGAAGCAGGGCTACCGGTTCGTGACGGTCTCCGAGGGGCTGGGGCTGCAGGCGGTGGCGCCGGCCTCGGCGGGCGAACGCTGGCGCGGGCACGCGCTGCGGCTGGCGCAGGTGTCCGGCGGGTGGCTGGCCCGGGCGATGACGATCCTGATGCTGATCGCGGTGATCCTCGCCGCGGTCCGCCTGCTCGGCCAGCTGTGGTGTGCCCGCACGCACCTGCGCCGGGTCCGGGCGCTGGAGGCCGAGCCGCTGGTCAGCCTGGGTCTGGTGTCGGTGATCGTGCCGGCCTACAACGAGGCGGCCAACATCGCCGGCACGGTGCGCTCGTTGCTCGCCAACGACTATCCGCGGCTCGAGGTGATCGTCGTGGACGACGGCTCCAGCGACGACACCGCCGGCATCGTGGAGCGGCTCGCTCTGCCCCGGGTGCGGGTGGTCCGGCAGCCCAACGCCGGCAAGCCCGCCGCGCTCAACACCGGCATCCGGTACGCCCGCGGCGACATCTTCATCCTGGTCGACGGCGACACCGTCTTCGAGCCGGACGCCGTCGGGCGCCTGATCCAGCCGCTGAAGGACCGGGGCGTCGGCGCGGTGTCGGGCAACACCAAGGTCGCCAACCGCGGCGGGCTGCTGGGGCGCTGGCAGCACCTGGAGTACGTGATCGGGTTCAACCTGGACCGGCGGATGTTCGACGTCGGCCGGTGCATGCCCACCGTGCCCGGCGCGATCGGCGCCTTCCGGCGGGCGGCCGTCCGCGACGTCGGCGGGGTCTCGCAGGACACGCTGGCCGAGGACACCGACTTCACGATGGCGGTGATCCGGGCCGGCTGGCGGGTCGTCTACCAGCCCGGCGCGGTCGCCTGGACCGAGGCGCCGGCGTCGCTGCGGCAGCTGTGGCGGCAGCGGTACCGCTGGTGCTACGGGACCATGCAGGCGATGTGGAAGCACCGGCAGGCCCTGGTGCAGCGCGGCCCGGCCGGCCGGCTCGGCCGCCGCGGCCTCGGCTATCTGCTGGTCTTCCAGGTGCTGCTGCCGCTGAGCGCGCCGATGGTCGACGTGTACGGCCTGTACGGCCTGTTCTTCCTGCCGCTCGGTGAGGTCGCCGCGGTCTGGGCCGGCTTCACCGCGGTGCAGGTCGCCACCGCCGCGTACGCGCTGAAGCTCGACGGCGAACGCTACGGCCCGTTGTGGAGCCTGCCGCTGCAGCAGGTCGTGTACCGCCAGCTCATGTACCTGGTGGTGGTGCAGTCGACGGTGATGGCGCTGCTCGGCGGGCGGCTGGGCTGGCACCGGATGGTCCGCACCGGCGCCGCCACGGCCCACATCGCCGCGACCACACCGGAGCCGGTGCCGTACCCGGCGCAGCGCACGGGCGCACCGCCCGCCCGCTGGCCGATCAACTAGCCGCGCCGGTCAGCGGATCACCTCGACGCCGGCGAAGGTGCGCTTGCCCCGGCGCAGGACCAGGAAGCGGCCCTGCAGCAGCGCCGACTCGGGGACCGTCGCCTCCGGGTCGGTGAGGCGCTCGTTGTTCAGGTAGGCCCCGCCCTCGGCGATGGTGCGGCGCGCCTCTCCCCCGCTCTTCACGAGGCCGGAGGACTGCAGCAGCGCCGTCACGGTCGGCAGCTCACCGCGTACCTGGGTCAACCCGGCCTCGGAAAGCGCGGCCCGCAGCGTTTCCGCCGAGAGCTCCGTCAGGGATCCCCGGCCGAACAGCGCCTGGCTGGCCGTGACCGCCTGCTGGGCCTCGTGCTCGCCGTGCACCAGCGCCGTGATCTCGAAGGCCAGCTCGCGCTGGGCCTGCCGGGCCTGCGGCCGGTCGGCCGTGGCCTTCTCCAGCTCCTCGATCTCCTCGCGGCTCTTGAAGCTGAAGTACCGCAGGTACAGCGGGACGTCCCGGTCGTCGGCGTTGACCCAGAACTGGTAGAACGCGTACGGCGAGGTCATCGCCGGGTCGAGCCAGGTGGCGCCGCCCTCGCTCTTGCCGAACTTGGTGCCGTCGGCCTTGAGCACCAGCGGGGTGGTGAACGCGTGCACCGGGCCCGCGCCGCGGCGGCGGACGAAGTCGACGCCCGCGGTGATGTTGCCCCACTGGTCGGAGCCGCCGAACTGCAGCGAGCAGCCGTGCCGGCGGTGCAGCTCGTGGAAGTCGTTGGCCTGCAGCAGCTGGTAGGAGAACTCGGTGAAGCTGATCCCGGTCTCCAGCCGGTTGCGCACCACGTCGCGGGCCAGCATCTTGTTGACCGGGAAGTGCTTGCCGACGTCCCGGAGGAAATCGATCACCGAGAGGTCGCCGGTCCAGTCCAGGTTGTTGACCATCGTGGCGGCGCTCGGGCCCTCGTAGGTGACGAAGGGCGCGAGCTGGTCGCGGATGCGCAGCACCCAGCCCGCGGTCACCTCGCGCGAGTTGAGCACGCGTTCGACCGATTTGCCGCCCGGGTCGCCGATCTGGCCGGTCGCCCCGCCGACCAGCAGCAGCGGGCGGTGCCCGGCCAGCTGCAGGCGGCGGGCCGTGACCACCTGCATGAGGTTGCCGACGTGCAGGGAGGCGGCGGTCGGGTCGAAGCCGACGTAGAACGTGATCGCCCCGCCGTCGAGGTGCTTGCGCAGCTCCTCGGGGTCGGTGGAGTCCTGGATCAGTCCGCGCCACTGCATGTCGTCAACGAGAGTCACCGGGAAATTGTCCCGCACCGGGCCGGCGCGGACACACCGGGTTTGGGGATGCCGGAAACGCGCGCTGGTGCGAGGCTTGGAGAATGAGTCGCCTGGGTTCCGCCACCGCACCGGTCGAGCTGTCGTCGAAGAAAGCCAGGGAGCGCCTGGAGGCCGCCCAGGAGCGGCTGCTGCGGCTGCGGCTGCTGCTCGGCGGCCAGATCGGCGAGCAGGAGATCGGGCCGCCGCTGTGCGCGGTCTTCGAGGGCTGGGACGCCTCCGGCAAGGGCGGGGCGATCAAGCGCCTGGTCTCGCCGCTGGACCCCCGGCACGTCCGGGTGTCGCAGTTCGCCGCACCCACCTACGACGAGAAACGGCACCACTTCCTCTGGCGGTTCTGGCCGAAGCTGCCCGGCTGGGGCGGGATGGCCGTCTTCGACCGCTCCTGGTACGGCCGGGTGCTGGTCGAGCGGGTGGAGGGCTTCGCGACCAAGGAGCAGTGGTCCCGCGCGTACGGCGAGATCGTCGAGTTCGAACGGACCCTGACCGCCGAGGGCATGATCATGGTCAAGTTCTGGATGCACGTGTCGCCGGAGGAGCAGCTGCGCCGGTTCGAAGACCGCGCCGGCGACCCGCTGCGCACCTGGAAGCTCACCGCCGAGGACTGGCGCAACCGGGAGAAGCGCGCGGAGTACGAGGTGGCGGTCGAGCAGATGCTCAAGCGCACCGACCACAAGTGGGCCCCGTGGCACGTCATCCCGGGCGACAGCAAGCACTATGCGCGGCTGGCGGTGGTCGAGACGGTGTGCGACGCGATCGAGACCGAGCTGACCAAGCGCGGCTGGGACCTCGACGCGCCCACCCCGGCCGCGGCCACGGGTCACTCCGGCGGGGAGTAGGCGGGCAGCCCCAGCGTCTCGCGGATCGACTTCTGCACCTGGTCGGCCGCCGGGCGGGCGTCGATGCCGTGCACGACCTCCTTGCGGCCGAACAGCTCCAGCACCGGGCGGGTCTTGAAGTGGTAGTCGCGCAGCCGGGCGGTGAGCGCCTCCGGGGTGTCGTCCGCGCGGGTGATCAGCTCGGTGCCGCAGATGTCGCAGCGCCCCTCGACCTCGGGCCGGTCGGCGATCAGGTTGTAGTCCATGCCGCAGCCCGGGCAGAGCCGCCGGCTGAGCACCCGGCGGCGCACCTCGTCGTCGGGCAGCTCGAGGTGGATGACCCCGTCGATGTCGTAGCTCTCCATGAAGAACTCGGCCTGCCGGCCGTTGCGGGGGAAGCCGTCGATGACAAAGCCGAAGTTCCAGTCGTGCTGGTCCAGCCGGTCCCGGACGACGGATTCCACCATGTCGTCGCCGACCAGCTCGCCGGCGTTCATGACCCGGCGCACCTGGGCGCCGAGCTTGGTGTGGCGCTGCACGTGCCAGCGGAAGATGTCGCCGACGCTGATGTGCACCAGGTCCAGGTCGTCGCAGAGCAGCTGGCTCTGGGTGCCCTTGCCGCTGCCCTGCACACCCATGATCACGTACTTGCGCATGGTGTCGTCCTCTCTCAGTCCGCGGCGCCGACGCGCAGCGGGCCCGGTGCCGGGCGTCCGTCCAAACCGGACGGGTCCAGGCTCCACCCGTCGGCGACGCGCAGCACGTCCTGTTCGGATACCAGGACGGTGGTGTCCTCGTCGGTGAAGGTCGCGGGCAGCCCGGCGGACCGTTCGGCCGGGTCGGGATCGCCGTGCCAGGAGGTCACGTCGCCGGTCTGTCCGACGTAGCCGAAGGTGCGGACCAGCTCGACGGCCACGGCCCGCTGCCAGCGGTGCGTCTCGGTGACCCGGTGGGTGGCGAAGAACTGCACCTCCGTGCCGAGGCGCGCGGAGAGCTCCACCACGTCCACCACCGTGTCGGGACGCAGAAGGTAGCGGCCCACCGCCAGCACCCAGGACGTGTCGCGGGCGCCCGGCAGCGGCGGCGTCACCGCGACCCGGTCGTCGCGCAGGTGCGCCAGGTCGATGCCGGCGCGCCAGTGCACCGGGCCGAGGTCGCGCAGGCCGAGGGCCGCGAGCACCTTCCCGGGATCGCCGTCGCGGACGGCGAGCCACGCCTGCTTGCCGCCGAAACCGACCATGACGTCCGTATCCATGTCCACCACGGTAGTGGGCAACCGAGGGCCGCCCGCGCCTATGCCCAGCCGTGGTCGCGGCGCAGCACGTCCGCGATGCGCTCGAAGCGGACCCGGTCGAGGACCGCGCCCTCGCGGCGGATGCCGTCCTCGTCGACCTCGAGGACCCGGTCGAGCCGGACCCAGCTGGGCCGCGCGTCGCGGTCCCAGTCGCCGGGGCCCAGGGCGAGCCAGTCGCGCTGGCCGTCGCGCTCGCTCTGGCTGGAGAGCATCAGGCCGAGCAGGGTACGGCCGTTGCGGCCGACCACGAGCACCGGCCGGTCCTTGCCCTGGCTCGGGTCGTCCTCGTACTTGACCCAGGTCCACACGATCTCGCCCGGGTCGGCGTCACCGTCGAGGTTCGGCGCGTAGTCGAGCCGGCGGCCGCGCCGGGCGGTCGGCACCTGCTGCGGCGCGGGCGGGGCGGGGCGGGCGGGGCCCTGCGGGGAGGGGGAACTCTTGCCCGCGACCCGGCGCAGCGTGCCGGCGATGCCCTTGAGGAGTCTGCTCACCCGGGCACTGTAGCGGCACCCGGGGAACCCGCACGGTCAGTGGCCGGGCGTCCCGCCGTCGGCCGTCGCGCCGTCGTAGAGGGCGATCAGCCGGTCGAGGAAGCCGGCCACCGCCCGGCGCTCGGCGTCGTCCATCGTGGCGATCACCGATTCGACCCCGTCGATCATCGGCAGCACCGCGGCGTGCACCTGCTCGACGGAGTGCTCGTCGGCGGTGACCACGAGCTTGCGCCCGTCCGAGGGGTGCCGGTTGCGCCGCAGGTGCCCCGCATACTCCAGCCGGTTGAGCACCAGGGTCATCGCCGCGGTCGAGATGTCGACCCGGCGGGCCAGCTCGGTGGGGGTGGCCGGGCCGGTCGAGATCAGGTGGTCCATCGCCGCCAGCCCGGCGTGGTCGACGCCGAGCAGCTTCGCCAGGTGCCGCTCGAAGCGCTGCTGGCGGATGTGCAGCTGCTGGACCCGCGCACGGATGTCGCCCTCCGGCAGCGGACGGCCGTCCCGGCGGGCGGCGGCCCGGTCGGCGCGGTCGGGGGTGACGTCCATGACAGGCATGATAGTGGCGGATATTGCCAACATCCTTGATAATCAACGATGTTGGTAATCGAGCGAGGGGCACGTGCCATGGGTAAGAGCGTTCTCATCTCCGGCGGCGGGATCGCCGGGCCGGCCCTGGCCTACTGGCTGGCCCGCTACGGCTGGCGGCCCACCGTCGTCGAGCGGTCCCCGGCCCTGCGGACCAGCGGGCAGAACATCGACGTCCGGGGCGCCGGCCGGGAGGTCGCCCGCCGGGCCGGCATCGAGGAGCTGATCCGGGCCGGCACCACCGGCGAGGCGGGCACCCGGTTCGTCGACGTCCACGACCGTCGCACGCCGACGCCTTCGCGGCCTACGAGCGGATCGTGCGCCCGTACGCCGAGCAGGCCCAGCAGCTGCCGCCGGGCGCGCCGCGGGTGGCGAATCCGAAGTCCCGGGCCGGGCTGGCCGTCTTCCACGGGGCGTTGCGGCTGATCTCGCGGCCGGCGTTCCTGCGGGTCGGCGAACGGCTCTTCACCCCGCCCGCCGACAAGATCGACCTGCCCGACTACGGCTCGCTGGTCGTGGCCTGATCGCGCACCAGGGCGGCGACCTTGGCGCGCGTGTCCAGCCCGAGCTTGCGGTAGATGTGTTCCAGGTGCTTGTGCACCGTGCGTTCGCTGATGCCCAGGCCGTGGGCGATCTCACGGTCGCCCAGGCCGCCGGAGAGCAGCGCGACGACCTGGTGCTCGCGGTCGGTGAGCGTGGCCAGCCGCAGCGCCGCGCGGTGCCGCCGGCCGGCCTCGCGCTCGGCGCGGCCGAGCGCGGCGGTCAGCCGGGTGATCCGCTCCCGCTGGCGGATCGCCTGGCCCAGGTGCCCCGCCACGGTCTCGGCCAGCTCCCGCTCCCGCGCGGTGAAGCCGGCGCGGGAGCGGTTGAAGGCCAGGATGCCGCCCTGCCGGCGGTCCAGCCGCACCAGGCAGAGCAGCTGGTCGCGGGTCTCGCGGGGCTGGAAGAAGTCGACGAAGAGCGGCAGCCGGCGCAGCGCCCGCCGGTCCAGCAGGTCGGACCAGGCGGCGGCCTGCCCGGTGGCCAGCCGGCCGTCCCGGTAGGCCGCGAAGCCCGGATGCTGGGCGAACACCCGGTGGAACGAGTCCATCCCGAAGAAGGTGGAGGTGTGCGGCACGGTCACCGCATGCAGCAGGCGCCGCTCGACGTGGTCGACCGCGTTGTAGGAGGCCACGTCGCACCCGATCAGCGCGCCGAGGTCGGCCAGCACCGCGCTGGGCATGTCCCGGTCCGCCTCGTGGAACGTGTGCACCAGACCGGAGACCTTGCGCCAGTCCGCGCTGGTCATCGAGCTCATGTCGGCTTCCTTCCGCCGCCGTCGTCGGCTCCACGCTGGCAGCACCGGGCGCGAGGCGGTGTCACCGATGTGATGGCTGTGGTGTCCGGGCTCGGACAGCCGGCGCCGGCCGGGCTGCCCGCCGGCCGTACGCAAATCTGCGCATCCCCCGGCCCGGGCCTCCGTCGCCATAGTCATCGGCAGCGGCGACCGACGCCGCGGCCCGGCGTCCTCCGCCGGGCGGCAGACACCGAGGAGAACCACCATGACGATCACCGACAACCGGGTCGCCGGCTTCCAGACCGCACTGCGCGGCCTGGCGACCGCCACCGACCGGTTCGCCGGCGACCCCGAGGCCACCCGCGCGATGGCCGAGGCCATCCAGAGCGGCGACGCCGGCCAGGTGACCCAGGCGCTGGAGCGGCTGGGCGCCGGGACTGTCGCGTACGGCGGCCGCAAGCCGCGCCCGCACTTCGACGAGGACCCGGCGCCCACCCACATCGAGGTGTTCCGGCTGGTGCCGCCGGACAGCCAGCGGTGGCCCGTGGAGATCGAGGTCAGCATCTCGGTCAAGTGCTGACACCCCATGGCAGCCGGGCGGATCGCGCGCATGCGGTCCGCCCGGCGGCCGTCAGGCTCCCGGCATGACCCCCGGCGTGGACGCGTGGCAGCCGTATGCGCCCCGGGAGCTGGCCGACCGGCTGGCCGGGCTCCCGGCCCCTTGGGCGGTGGCCGGCGGGTGGGCGGTCGACCTGTTCCTCGGCCGGATCACCCGCGCGCACCACGACCTCGAGATCACCCTGCCCGCGGCCACGTTCGGGCTGCTGACGAGGTTGTTCCCCGGCTGGGAGTTCCACGTGCCGCGGTCCGGGACCCTGACGCCGGCCGATCCGGTGAGCCTGGCGGCCGACTTCCAGACCTGGGCGCTGGACCCGGTGACCCGCACGTGGCGCTTCGACGTGTTCCGGGAGCCGCACGACGGCGACACCTGGATCTGCCGGCGCGACCCGCGGATCCGCCGCCCGTACGCCGAGGTCGTGCTCCGCACCCCGGACGGCATCCCGTTCGTCGCGCCGGAGGTGGCCCTGCTGTTCAAGGCCAAGGGGCCCCGGGACACCGACGAACACGACCTCGCCGCGGTGCTGCCCGAGCTGGGCCCGGCCCGGCGTGACTGGCTGGCGACCGCGCTGGCCGTGGCGCACCCCGGGCACCCGTGGCGCGATCGGCTGGCTCACTCCGCCGAGCGGTAGGCCACCTCGGGGTCGAGCAGCGCCGCCCAGGACGGCGCCCGGGCCTGCAGCTCGGTCCGGAGGTGGGCGCGTCAGGGTCCGGAGATGCCGTTGTCCTGCCACCAAGTCGTAGCGGCGCTCCACGTCCACCCCGTCTGTGGTGGTCACGACGCGCAGGAACGGCCGGCGCCCGGAGGCGTCGTCTGCCTCGGCCGCCCGCAGCTGCCGGACCAGGTCGCTGAGCTCGCCGAAGGCGCCGAAGGCGCCGAAGGCGCCGAAGGCGCCGAAGGCGCCGAAGGCGCCGAAGGCGCCGAAGGCGCCGAACGTGCCCTCGCCGTGCCGGTCGGCGGGGCGTGCTCCCCCGGCTGCGCGGCCAGGCTGCTGCCGTCGGCGTACACCTGCAGCGTGCAGCGGCCGTCTCCGCCCGGCGCCCGCCCGCGCAGCCAGGTCACCAGCGCGCCCAGCACGCCCAACACGCCCAACACGCCCAGCACGCCGGTCGGCACCGGCTCGGGCCGCGCCCGTTCGGGCCGCGCCCGTTCGGGCCGCACCCGTTCGGGCCGCACCCGTTCGGGCTCGTCGTGCATCGCGGCCCAGATGAGCCGGTCGTGCTCATGGTCGCTGAGCTTGCGGACCCGGCGCCGCGCCGGGCGCCGGCCGACCGCTGTCCGCACCCCGCCGGGCGCCGGCCGGTCGCTGTCCGCGGCACCGCGGTGCCCGGGGCCAGCCCACCGCACCCCCACGGCCAGGCCGGACGCCGTGGACCGCGTACATCGCCAGCACGTCGTGCTTGTGCAGCGACACCTCGCCGTTCTCGATGCGGTACACCCGACTTTCGCCATTTCTGGCGCACGGTCCCCGGGATCCAGCACTTTGTCGGAGTTCGTCCGGCATGAGGGATTGGCCCCTTGGAGGTTGAGGGGGTCATCTCAGGAGGAAAGGGGCGCGAGTGGTGGACCTTGTAGCGGTGTGGTTTTGCTGGAACGTTTTAGCTCACCAAGATCTACGGGAAGGCTGTCGCTGAGGCTGCGACGGCACTGAATGAGGCTTTCCGAGTAACGGCCTGAGTGCTCTGGGTGGCGATCTCGATGTCGTGTGTGGACACGCCCGAACCTGGTGTGGTGCAACGAAAGAGCGCAGAACCCCGGTAGGAAGTGGACTTCTCACGGAACACTTCACACCAGGGGTCCTGCGCCGCCATGAGTGTCACATACACCGCCGTCCTGCCCGTGTCTGGCCACACCGTGTTGTTCCTGTCCGGTCTACTGCACACCGAACGCCGACGCCTCGCGACCAGGGCCGGAACCCGCTCGCTGGGCTGCTATCGGCAGGCGATCCTGGTGCTGCGCTGGCTGCTCGACGGCACCCGGATCACCCAGTTGGCCGCCGACAACAAGGTCAGCCGATCGACCGGATACGCCTACCTGCACGAGGGCCTCACCGTGCTCGCCGACCAGGCTCCCGGACTGTCATCGGTCCTGCTCGCCGCGAAAATGGCCGGCTACGCCCACGTCAACATCGACGGCACGCTGATCGAGACCGACCGGTGCCGCACCCCGGGACCGACACCCGGAGTGGATCTCTGGTGGTCGGGAAAGCACGACAACCATGGCGGGAACGTGCAGGTCATCACCGCCCCGGACGGCTGGCCGCTCTGGACCTCACCCGTGCGGCCCGGCCGCGAACACGACACCACCGCCCTGCGCCGCCACCCCGAGATCCTGCCGCTACTGACCACCTGGACCGACGATGACCTACGGGTACTCGGCGACCTGGGCTACGAAGGCGAACAGGCCACCATCACCATCGCGTTCAAGAAACCGAAGAACCGGTCCTGCACCACCATCGAACAGCAGTTCAACCGCGCCCACAACGCCGTCCGCGCCATCGGCGAACGCGGGAACTCCCTACTCAAGACCACCTTCAAAGCTCTACGCAACGTCAGCCTCTGCCCCTGGACCATCAGCAGGATCACCGCGGCAGCCCTGGTGATCCTGCACATCGAGCACGACCGGACCACCTGAAGAAGACCATCACCCAACGTCAACGGCCGTTACTCGGAAAGCCTCAATGGCGAGAGGCGACCGGTACATCCGCGCGCGGGAGAACTCGAACTCCACGGCCGCGGCCCTCAGCGAGCTGCCGGCCCCTTCCCGCAGCCGGCCGAGCTGGCGTCGCGGGTCTTTTGACCCCGTCTCGACCGTCCCGCCTCGCCCTCCTGTCGGAAAGTTGCCAGCCGTCTCGAGCGAGGCGGGGAGAATCCAGATCCGTGAATCCCGCCCGCAGCTATTGATGACCGACACCAGGTCAGGCACGCTCCTCTGTGTAGTCCCTATATCGCTCAAAGTGAGCGACGGAGCGGAGAGTGCTGCATGCTGGTGCCGCGGACCGAACACCTACCGGCCCGCCCGTCCTGGGACTGCCTCGTGTGCGACCGCTCCTGGCCCTGCGCGAATGCCAAGTCCGACCTCGCCGGGCAGTACGAACGCTTCCCGGCCAACCTGGCGATCTACATGGCGTCGGTGATGTACGACGCGGTCGAGGATCTCACCGCCACCGGCGAACCCACGCCCGCCGACCTCTACGAGCGCTTCCTCGCCTGGGTCGGCTGAACCGGCTCGGGAATGATCACGGCCTGTGCAACTTCCGCGACCTGGGCGGCTACCCGGCCGCCGGCGGCCGCACCACCCGCTGGCGCACGCTCTACCGAGCCGACTCGCTGGGCCGCCTGGCCGGCGCGGCCGACCTGCGGCGCTTCCGGGACCTGGGCATCGGCACGGTCATCGACCTGCGGTACCCGTGGGAGATCGCCGCTGCCGGCCGGCTGCCCGAGACCGACGGCGTGACCTGGCTCAACCTCAGCGTCGAGCACCGCACCTACGACCAGTCCCAGATCGATCCGGGACGGCGACCCGTGGCGGTACCTGGCCGACCGGTACGCCGAGGTCGCCGCCGACGGCACCGCCGAGCTGCGCCGGGCGCTGGAGACCATCGCGGTCGCGGAGGCGCCGGTGTTCTTCCACTGCGCCTCCGGCAAGGACCGCACGGGGCTGCCGGCCGCCCTGGTGCCGGCCCTGCTCGACGTGCCGGTCAAGACGATCGCCGCGGATTTCGCGCTGACCGAGCTCGCCGCGCCCCGGCTGCGCGCGCTGGCACGCCGGCCACCCGGGCCGCGAGCTGCGCCGGCCCGGCTACGGCCGGGCGCCGGCCGCGCTGATCCTGACGGTCCTGGCCGAGCTGACCGCGGCGCACGGTTCGGTGCACCGGTACGCGACCGAGCACCTCGCCCTCGACGACGCCGCACTGAGCGCCCTGCGCGCCCGGCTTCTTATGTCTTCGTGAGTCGAGCCTTAAGCGCACCTGAGGTACCGCCCGTGCCGGCCCCGCGGACCGCATAGTCAGTGGGCTCCCGTGTCCTGCGAATCCTGAGGTGACCGAACCCGTGCCGATGTCCGCTGCCCACCGATTTCGGTACACCCTGGTGGCGGGAGCCACGGCCGTGGTGATCGGCGCCGGCTTCACGGCTGTCGGGCTGAACCGGCAGGGTTCACCGCTGGCCACCCGGACCGCCGCCGACAGCCCGTTCGTCGCGACCGAGCCGACCGGCGACCCGGGCACCGGCACCGACCTGCTGGACGACGCGCTCCCGCCCAGCTCGGCGGTGCCGTCGCCGGCCGCGACCAGCGCCACGCCGGCCACCAAGGCGCCGACCGCGGCCAGCCGGAAGCCGAAGGCCACGCCGACCAAGCGGACGACGCCCCCGACGACCGCGCCGGCGAAGCGCAAGAACGCGCCGGTGACCAGCGGTTCGATCCTCGACCAGGTGCTGGACCACATCAACGCGGCCCGCGGCGACGAGGGCCTGGCGGCGCTGTCGCTGGACACCTCGCTGTCGAAGGCGGCGGCGCTGCACAACCAGCGGATGATCGACGGCTGCGGCCTGTCGCACCAGTGCTCCGGCGAGGGCGGCATCGGCGAGCGGTTCAGCGCCCAGGGCGTGCCGTGGCGCTCGGCCGGCGAGAACATCGGCTTCGGCTTCGCGGGCGACTCGGACGCGGCGATCGCGCAGGCGGCGAACGGGCTGTGCGACAGCATGCTGGCCGAGGTGCCGCCGGAGGACGGGCACCGCAAGAACCTGCTGAGCAAGGACTTCACCCGGATCGGGCTGAGCGTGGTGCGCGAGTCCGGCGGCAAGGTCTGGCTGACCCAGGACTTCGTCGGATGACCGGCCGGTGGCCCAGCCGCCCGTCCCGGCGCCGGCGGCTGCGGGACATGTTCGGCCCGACGCGGCCGTTCGGGCCGAACCGGCCGGGCGGCCAGTGCGGCCCGATCAAGCGGACCCGGCCCGCCGGCCCCCGGCGCCCGGCCTGCTAGCTCCGGCCTCGCTGATCCCGGCCCCGCCGATCCCGGCCCCAGCTGATCCCGGCCCTGCCGATCCCGGCCCCCGCTGGTGCCGGCCTGTTAGCTCTGGCCTGCTAGTTCCGGCCCGGCCGTGACGCGGGCCGCTCGCCGCCGATGCCGGCGTGCAGGAACGAGGTCAGCGTCTCGATCGCCTCGGCGTCCGACAGCTCCCGGCCCAGCTGCGGGCCGTGCCCGGAGAGCCAGCGGTCGGCGAAGGTCGACAGCAGCGTGGTGAACATCGACGCCACCACCAGCGGATCACCCGGCAGGTCCAGTCCGCGCAGGTGATCGGCGAGGTGCCGGAGGTCCGGCTCCAGCAGCTCCTGGCTGCGCCGCGCGAACGACTCGTCCACCGTGGCCGCCTGCTGCAGGGCCACCACGACCGTCCGGTGCCGCCGGTAGAACTCCCAGTAGACGGCCACGTGCCAGCGCACCGCGGCCCGGTCGCGGAAGTCGTCGCCGTGCCCGGGCAGCACCGCGCTCGCGTCGCCTTCGGCCATCAGGTCCGCCAGCAGCGCCTCGAGCAGCGCCTCCTTGTTGGCGAAGTGGGTGTAGAAGGAGCCGGCCGCGCGGCCCGCCTCGGCGGTGATGTCTGTGATCTTGGCGTTCAGGTAGCCGAGGCGCCCGAACACCCGGACCGCCGCCGCCTTCAGCTCGGCCTCGGTCTCCGCAGCCTGCCGCTTGCGTACCCCGACCGCCATGCCCCACCTCCGAGATCCGCGCCTTGACGGCACGTTATCAGCCCTCCTATGGTGAATTCATGTTCACTGAATCCGAATTCACCGTAATGATCGTGGGCGCCGGCCCGACCGGGCTCACCCTGGCCGTCGACCTGGCGCGCCGGGGCGTGCCGTTCCGGCTCGTGGAGAAGTCGCCGCTGCCGCAGCACGGCTCGCGCGGCAAGGGGATCCAGCCGCGCACCCAGGAGATCCTCGAGGACCTGGGCGTGCTGGACCGGTTCCGGGAGCACGGCGCCGACTATCCCGAGCTGCTGATCCACCGGCCGGACGGGGGCACGACGACGCGGCGCATGGACGAGCTGCACGCGCCGACGCCCGCGGTGCCGTACCCGAACCTGCTGATGGTGCCGCAGTGGCGCACCGGCGAGCTGCTCACCGAACGGCTGGCCGAGCTGGGCGGGCAGGTCGAGCCGGGCGTCGAGGTCACCGGGTTCGGCCAGGACGAGCGCGGCGTGCACGTCGAGCTGAGCACCGGCGAACGCGTCACCACCACGTACCTGGTCGGCGCGGACGGCGGCCGCAGCACGATCCGGCGGCGGCTCGGGGTGGGCTTCGCCGGCGAGACGCGCGAGAGCGAGCGCATGCTGATCGCCGACGTCCGGCTGACCGGGCTGGACCGCGACCACTGGCACGTCTGGCCCGGCGCCGAGCCGCACGCGCTGCGCCTCGGCCTGTGCCCGCTGCCGGGCACCGAGGACTTCCAGCTCACCGCGCCGCCGGCCGAGGACGCCTCACCGGCGGCGCTGCAGCGGCTCGTCGATGCCGTCCAGCCCGGCGTCACCGTTACGCACGTCGGCTGGACGTCGCTGTACCGGGCCAACATCCGGATGGTGGACCGTTACCGGGTCGGCAACGTGTTCCTGGCCGGGGACGCCGCGCACGTGCACTCGCCGGCCGGCGGGCAAGGGCTCAACACCGGCCTGCAGGACGCGTTCAACCTCGGCTGGAAGCTGGCCGCCGGCGACGACGCGCTGCTCGACACGTACGAGGCCGAGCGGTTGCCGGTCGCGGCCGGGGTGCTGGGCGTCAGCACCCGGCTGCACCGCCGGCACGCGGCCGGCGCCGAGGACGCGATGCGGCGGGACGATCCGGTGCTGCGGCAGCTGTCGCTGACGTACCGGGGTGGGCCGCTGGCCGACGACCCGGACCCCGCGCCGGGCCGGCTGCGCGCGGGCGACCGGGCGCCGGACGCGCCGTGCGGGCCGGTCCGCGTCTTCGACCTGCTCCGCGGTCCGCACTGGACCCTGCTGGCCTTCGACGCGCCCGCCGCCGAGCTCCCGCCGGAGACGCCGGACCTGCGCGTCCACCACATCGTCCGGCCGGGCGGGCCGGCCGCTCCGGGCGCCCTGGTCGACCTCGACGGCCACGCCCACCACGCCTACGACATCTCCGCGCCGACCCTGGTGCTGGTACGGCCGGACAACTACGTCAGCCGGGTCACCGCTCAGGTGCCCTCGGCGCCCGGCCGCCACCCGGCGTAGCGGCCGTTGGGGCGGAAGCGGCTGGGCTCGTCCGCGTACTCCTCCAGCGCGTGGGCGATCCACCCGGCCGTCCGGGCGACCGCGAAGATGGTCTCCCCCGCGTCCGCGGCCATGCCGTTGAGCAGGGCGAAGGCGGCGAGCGCGAAGTCGATGGTGGGCGCGGCGCCGGAGTGGCGCCCGATGGCCGCCGTCACCTCGGCCAGGGCGGCCCGCACCGCCGCCGGTTGCTCGTCGGCGGCGGGTGCCAGCAGGTCGAGCAGGACCGCCGCGCGGGGATCGCCGGCCGGGTAGAGCGGATGGCCGAAACCGGCTATCCACCCGTCGGTGCGCAACCGGCCGGAGATGGCGCCGACCGCGTCCTGCGAGCGCATCACCTCGGTCAGCAGCCCGTACGCCAGGTCGCTGGCCGTGCCGTGCAGCGGGCCGTCGAGCGCGGACAGGCCCGCCTGGACCACCGCGTACGGGTGCGCCCGGGTGGACGCGGCGACCCGCGCGGCGAAGGTCGACGCGGCGAGGTCGTGATCGGCGAGCAGCACCAGGGCGGCGTTCAGCGCGACGAGGTCGGCCGGCGCCGGGGCACGGTCGGTGAGCCGGGCCCACAGCACCCCGGCGAGCCCGGAGCCGTGCGGCGCGGGCGCCCGGACGGGCAGCGCCGCGACCATCGTGCCGAGGATCGTCCGGCCCCGGGTGATCACCGCGGCCGGCGTGGTGTCGAAGCGCAGCCGGTCCGCGGTGGCGATCGCGGCGACCGCGACCCGGAGCCGGTCGGTCAGCCGGGCGCCGGCCGGCAGCGGCGCCGTGACCGCCTCGGCCAGGGCCCGCAGCTCCGGATCGGGAGCCACCGGCACGTGCCGCAGCTCGCCGGTCCACAGCAGGGTGGCCACCGACTCGAACGACGCCATGCGGGCCAGCTCTCCGGCCGGGTGGCCGCGGTAGAACAGCTCGGTGCCGGTGATCAGCGTGAGGCCGGTGTGGATCGCCGGCGCGTCCGGCGCCGCGCCCGGGCGCTTGCGGCCGGCCACGAAGGCGGCCACCTCGGGCTCGGCGAACAGGCTCTCCTTGCCGTCGGCGTTGCGCCGGCTGCCGAGCAGCCCGCGACTCACGTACGCGTAGACCGTCGCCTTCTTGACGCCCAGCCGCCGCGCCACCTCCTCGGTCGTCAGCAGCCGCTCCGCAGTCATGTGGCCATCTTCTCATGTTGACTGAATCAATGTTGACATGCGGATTATCGGCGGTGAGATTGGACGGATGCTGACCGTGAATCCAGGACTGGCCGACGTCGTCGCGTTCGACACCGGCATCGCCGAGCCCGACCGCTCCGGCGGCGCCCTGCGCTACCGCGGGGTCGACATCGCGAAGCTGATCGGCCGGGCGAGCTACGCCGACGTGTGGGGCCTGCTGGTCGACGGCGACTTCACCCGGCGCCTGCCCGCGGCGGACCCGCTCGCCGTCCCGGCCGGCACCGGCGACATCCGGGTGGACCTGCAGGCGGCGACGGCCATGCTCGCCCGGCTCCGGGGCCTGCGACCGCTGATCGACATCACGGACGAGCAGGCGCGCGCGGACCTGGCCCGCACCTCGGCCACGATGCTGTCGTTCGTGGCCCAGGCCGCCCGCGGCGCGGAGCTGCCGGCGGTGCCGCAGGCCCGGATCGCCGAGGGCCGGACCGCCGCGGAGCAGTTCCTGATCCGCTGGCAGGGCGAGCCGGACCCGCGCCGGGCCGAGGCGATCGACCGGTACTGGGTCTGCGCGGCCGAACACGGCATGAACGCCTCGACCTTCACCGCGCGGGTGGTCGCCAGCACCGGCACCGACGTGGCGGCCTGCCTGTCCGCCGCGGTCGCCGCCCTGTCCGGGCCGCTGCACGGCGGCGCCCCGGCCCGGGCCCTGGGCATGGTCGAGGCGGTGGAGCGGCGCGGCGACGCCCGCGGGTACGTGCGGGAAGTACTGGACAGCGGCCGGCGCCTGATGGGCTTCGGGCACCCGGTCTACCGCGCCGAGGACCCCCGCGCCCGGATCCTGCGGGCGGCCGCGAAGGAGCTCGGCGCACCCCGGTACGAGGTGGCGCTCGCCCTGGAGCAGGCGGCGCTGGCGGAGCTGCGCGACCGCAAGCCGGACCGGGTGCTGGAGACGAACGTCGAGTACTGGGCGGCGATCGTGCTGGACTTCGCGGGCGTGCCGGCCGAGCTGTTCACGCCGCTGTTCGCCTGCGCCCGCACGGCGGGGTGGAGCGCGCACGTCCTCGAACAGAAGCGGCTCGGAAAGATCATCCGGCCGTCCGCCGACTACATCGGCGAGACCGACCGGGAGCCCGCGTCGCTGGCCGGCTGGGACCGGCTACTACCGTACGGCGGGTGACGGACTACCCCTGGCTGCGCCGCCCCGCCGCGCAGGTCGACCGGGCCGCCCGGGACCTGCTCGGCTGGCGGATCGGCGCCCACGGGGTGACGGTCCGGCTCACCGAGGTGGAGGCGTACAGCGGGCTCGGGCAGGACCCGGCGAGCCACGCGCACCGCGGGATGACCGGCCGCAACGAGGTCATGTTCGGCCCGGCCGGGACACTTTACGTCTACCAGATCTACGGCATGCACTTCTGCGCCAACGTGGTGTGCGGCGAGGCCGGGGTGGCGGCGGCCGTGCTGCTGCGCGCGGGGGAGGTCGTCGACGGGCTGGAGCTCGCCCGGTCGCGGCGGACCGCCGCCCGGCAGGACCGGGACCTGGCCGCCGGGCCGGCCAAGCTGATGCAGGTGCTGGCCCTGGACCGCGCGGCCAACGGCACCAGCGTGGTCGACGGGAACGGCCCGGCCGTGCTCACCCCACCGGCGGCCGAGGTGCGGCCCGGCAGCGTGACGGCCGGGCCGCGGGTCGGGGTGACCTCCGCCCACGACGTGCCCTGGCGCTTCTGGATCGACGGCGACCCCACGGTCAGTGCCTACCGCCGGCACACCCCTCGCGTGCGCAAGGTTCCGTAGGGGTTTCGCCGAACGGCTCTCCGGTGTGCGGGGCGGGAACTAGCGTTGTCGCCGGTGATCTCGCGACGGATGTTGCTGGTGCTCGACGTCATGTGTGTGGCCGGCGTCGGGTGGGCCGGTGTGCTCATCGGGGCCCTGCTCGGCGGGGAGCGGCTGGTGCCCACCGCCCTGGCCGTGGTGGTCGCCGGGGTGCTCGTGCTGCCCGGTTTCGCCGCCGGGGTGGTCAGCAACCGCCGGATCGTGCGGGGGCGGCAGCCGCAGAGCGGGAGGGTGCGGTCCGTCTGGGCGCCGCCCGAGCTGCCGCGGTGGGGTTTGCTGGTCACCGGGTTGCTGTTCTTCGCCTTCTGGCTCGCCGGGATCAGCGCGCTCGCCGGGATCAGCCCGGACGTGCCCACCGGCGACAGCGCCGTCCAGAACAGCCAGCAGCGGTTCGCGCTCGGCGTGCTCGGCGGGATCGGCACCGGCGGGACCGCCCTGGCCGCCGCGTCGCTGGTGCGGCAGCGGAGAACGCGCGACCCGCTCGCCTGAACCGCACCGACGGCTCTTCGTATTGACAACGGGTTATATCTGCGTGCTTCTATAAGCCACGCTCTGACATCGTTGTCACCACGAAGGGACGGCACCCTATGCTCCGTACCCTCGCCGCGGCGGCCCTCCTCGCCGCCGCGGTCCTGTCGGTCCCCTCGGTCGCGCGGGCGGCCGATCCGGACCTCGCCTCGTACGTCAATCCGTTCGTCGGCACCGACGACAGCAACTCCCCCAACCCGGTCGGCGGCGGCGCCGGCGGCAGCACCTTCCCCGGCGCCACCGTGCCGTTCGGGATGGTGCAGTTCAGCCCGGACACCCCCACCGCCTCGCCGTCGGGCTACCGCGACCGGGACCGCACGATCGAGTCGTTCAGCCTCACCCACTTCAACGGCGCCGGCTGCCCCAACAACGAGGACCTGCCGATCCTGCCGATCACCGGCAACCTCGGCGCCTCGCCCGGCTCCAGCTGGACCAGCTACGCGTCCGCGTACACCAAGACCAACGAGAGCGCCGCGCCCGGCTACTACCGGAACCGGCTCGACAAGTACGGGGTGGACGCCGAGCTCAGCGCCACCAAGCGCACCGGCGCGCTGAAGCTGACCTACCCGGCGAGCACCACCGCCCGGGTGCTGATCAACGCCAGCCGCTCGGCCACCGGCGACCGCGACGGCACCGTCACCATCAGCGGCAACCGGGTCTGGGGCGAGCACACGGCCGGCGGCTTCTGCGGCGGCAAGACGTTCAAGATGTACTACTCGATCCTGTTCGACCGCGCGCCGACCGGCTTCGGCACGTTCAAGGCCGGCACGGTCAGCGCCGGCTCGACGACCACCAGCGGCACCAGCACCGGCGCGTACGTCACCTTCGACACCACCTCGAACGCCGTCGTCACCGCCACCGTCGGCATCTCCTTCGTCAGCGTGGCGAACGCGCAGAACAACGCCACCGCCGAGGCGGCGCCCTTCGCCACCGTCCGGGCGGACGCCTACGCCGCGTGGAACACCGCGCTGAACCGGGTCCAGGTGACCGGCGGCGCGACGACCGACCTGCGGAAGTTCTACACCGCGCTGTACCACGTGCTGCAGAACCCGAACCTGTCCAGCGACACCAACGGCGAGTACCGGGGCTTCGACCAGGCCGTGCACACCGCCGCGCACCCGGTCTACCAGAACTACTCCGGCTGGGACATCTACCGCTCCTGGGCGTCGCTGGTCGCGCTGATCGCCCCGGACGTGATGACCGACATCGTCAGGTCCATGGTGCTCGACGGCCAGCAGGGCGGGCTGCTGCCCAAGTGGTCGCACCAGACCGTCGAGGACTTCGTCATGCCCGGCGACCCCGGGCCGATCATCGTGGCCGCCGCGTACGCGTTCGGCGTGCGCGGCTTCGACACCGCGGCCGCGCTGGCGCTGATGAAAGCCAGCGGCAGCGGCGGCTCCACCCAGGGCGTGGTGCTGCGCGGCAACCAGGCCACCTACCAGGCCAACCACTTCATCCCCGGCAACCCCTCGGAGACCCTGGAGTACGCGGCCAGCGACTTCGCCATCGCCCAGTTCGCCGGCGCGCTCGGTGACACCGCCGCCCGCGACACCTACGCGGCCCGGTCGCAGTACTGGCGCAGCCTGTTCAACGGCGAATCGTCCTATCTGCACACCCGGGACGGCGGCGGTGGCTGGTCGGCGGGGCTGAACCCGGCGCAGGAGAACCCGTACGTGGAGGGCAACGCCGCCCAGTACACCTGGATGGTCCCGCACAACCTGGGCGCGCTGATCACGCTGATGGGCGGGCCGGGCACCGCGGCGCAGCGGCTCGACCACCACTTCACCGAGCTCAACGGCGGGCTGAGCCGGCCGTACTTCTACATCGGCAACGAGCCGGAGCACAACGTGCCGTGGACCTACCACGCCGCGCGCAGACCGGCCGGCACCAGCGACGCGGTGCGCCGGGTGATGGCCGAGTCGTTCACCACCGGCGCGGGCGGCCTGCCCGGCAACGACGACTTGGGCGCCACCTCCGCCTGGTACGTCTGGTCGGCGCTGGGGCTGTACCCGGTCACGCCTGGCGCGGACACCCTCGCCGCGCACGGCGCGCTGTTCCCGAGCGTGCTCATCCGGCGCGGCCCCGGCGACATCACCGTCACCGGCGGCAGCGCGACCGACCGCT
The DNA here is from genome assembly GCF_044465625.1 of Actinoplanes sp. NPDC049599. Lineage (NCBI taxonomy): Bacteria > Bacillati > Actinomycetota > Actinomycetes > Micromonosporales > Micromonosporaceae > Actinoplanes > Actinoplanes sp. NPDC049599. The sequence continues at coordinate 79,478 of NZ_JBITLX010000033.1, read as the reverse complement.
ACGTCCAGTCGCTGTCCGTGGACGGGGCCGCGACCAGCCACAACTACCTGCGGTACGGCGACATCGCGGACGGCGGGACGGTCGCCTTCACCATGGGCGGCAGCCCGTCGGCGTGGGGCACGGGCGCTGCGGACGTACCCCCGAGCTTTGCCGCCGGGGCGACCCAGCCGCCCGCGGAACCGGATCTCGGGCCGAACCTGGCCCTGGGCCGGCCGGTGACCGGCTCGGCGGCCTGCGCCGCGAGCGAGGCCGCCGGCAAGGCGGTCGACGGCGCCCTGGCCGGCAACAGCAAATGGTGTACGGCCACCGCGCCGCGCCAGCTCCAGGTCGACCTCGGCACGGCCCGCACGGTGTCGTCGTTCGTGGTCGAGCACGCCGGCCTGGGCGGCGAGACCACCACCTGGAACACCGCCGCGTTCACGATCACGACCAGCACCGACGGCACCACCTTCACCCCGGCGGTGGCCGTCACCGGCTCGAAGGCGAGCCGGACCTACACCCCGATCGTGCCGCGCAGCGCCCGGTACGTGCGGTTCGAGACCAGCCAGCCGGCCGCCGACACCAGCGCGGCGGCCCGGATCTACGAGCTCGAGGTGTACGGCAGCAGCAGCGCCCCCACCGACCTGGCGCTGCTCCGGCCGGCCGCCGCGGACTCGTCCTGCGGCGCGAACGAGGGCCCGGCCAAGGCCTTCAACGGCAGCTGGCTGGGCGGCTGGGCGGACAAGTGGTGCTCGCAGGGCGCGACCAAGTGGGTCCAGGCCGACCTGGGCAGCACGCAGCGGGTCGGCGCGGTGACGATCCGGCACGCGGGCGCCGGCGGCGAGTACCCGGCCTGGAACACCCGGGACTTCGACGTCCAGACCTCCGACGACGGCGCCGGCTGGACCACCCGGGCCCAGGTCCGCGGCAACACCGCGGACTCCACCACGACGACGGTCGGCGTCGACGCCCGCTACGTGCGGGTGGCGGTCCTGACCCCGACCTCGGACGGCAGCACCGCGGCGCGTCTCTACGAGGTGCTGGTCACCGCCTGAGAAACCCCCGGGGTGGGAGTCGGGTCCCGCGACCCCCACCCCGGGCCGTGCGGCTGCCCGCGGACCCGGCTCAGACCGTGGCGAAGCCGGTGCGGCCGTACCGGGGTGCCAGCCGCTGGCCGCTCACCGCGTGCGCGAACGCTCCCCAGCAGGCCGCCTGGGCCGGCTCGGCGCCCCGGCCGAGCAGCCCGGCGACGATCCCCGCCCGCACGTCGCCGCTGCCGGAGGTGCCCAGCCCGACGTCGCCGCTCTCCTCGCGCCAGCTCCGCCCGTCCGGGGTGGCGATGTGGCCGAACAGGGTGACCGTCGCCTGGTACCGCCGGGCCAGGGCGGCGGCCTCGGCGGCCAGGTCGTCGCCGGGCTCGCGGCCGAGCAGGTGCGCGGCCTCGGTGACGTTCGGGGTGAGCACCACCCGCTCGGACCGCCCGGCGAGCAGGTCCGGCTCCTTGCTCAGGGCGCCCAGCGCGTACGCGTCCAGCACGATCGCGGTGTCCTTGCCGGTGGCGTCCAGCACCAGGTGCAGCAGCCCGGCGGTGACCTCGATGTCGTCCAGGCCGGGGCCGAGCGCGACCACGTCGGCGTCGGCCGCGAGCCCGCCCAGCCGGTCCGGGTCGTCGTCCAGACTCACGACCTTGGCCTCGGGCACCGCGATGCTCAGCGCGCTCACCGTGGCGGACTCCGCGGCCAGTTGCAGCCGGCCGGCCCCGGCGCGCAGCGCGGCGACCCCGGCCAGCAGCACCGCGCCCGGCGTGGACCGCGAGCCGCCCATCACCAGCACCGTGCCGCGGGCCTCCTTGCCACCCTGCGGATCGGGCAGCGGCCAGTCGCGCAGCAGCCGCGGGGTGATGACCTGCTCGGCCTCAGACGGGCTCGGCATTGACGTCCTCCTGGCGGGTCGGGCGCGCACCCTCGGAGTGCAGGTGGGCGACGGAGTTGAACAGGTCCGGGAGCAGCCGGTCGCCGTCGCGGCGCCAGGTGCTGATCGAGCAGTTCGCGACCGCGGTGGCGTGCGCGACAGCCATCAGCTCGGCCTCGCTGAGCGACTCGGCCAGATACCGCACCAGCAGCACGGTGGCCTCGTGACCGACCAGCAGCACCCGGCCGCCCGGATGGTCGGCGCGCACCTCGCGCAGCAGGGCGCGCAGCCGCAGCAGCACGTCCGCCCAGGACTCGCCGCCGGGCGGGCGGTAGTAGAACTTGCCGAGCCGGACGCGGCGGGCGTGCTCGCCGGGCAGCCGGGCCTGCACCCCGCGGCCGGTGAGCAGGTCCAGCACGCCCAGTTCCCGGTCGCGCAGCCGCTCGTCGACGACCGCCGGGATGCCGGTGCCGGCCAGCGCCAGCTCGGCGGTCTGCCGGGTCCGCAGGTACGGCGACACGACCACCAGCGCCGGCCGCTCGTCCGGCTTGCGCCCCCGCAGCCAGGCGCCCACCGCCTCGGCCTGCTCGCGGCCGGTCTCCGACAGCGGCACGTCGGCATCGCGCTCGGGGATGTCGATGGCCTCCGACCCGGCGGTCTCGGCGTCCTGCGCGATCACGTTCCCGGTGCTCTGGCCATGACGGATGACGCCCAGCCACTGCGGTTGCTCCATGACCGGGGGTCTTACCCGGCCGGCGTGAGGACTACCACGAACATTGCCCCCGTCCTCGCCCGTGGCGTCGGGGCGCCCTCGCCCGTTAGGGACAAAGCAAGCTCCATGGCGGGGGCCAGCCATCTCAAGCGGAGGTCTTCGGTGACTGACAACCAAATAAAAGCCCGGGTCAAAGCGGTTCTCAGCGGCGCGTCCCCGGACAGCGCGACCTCGGAACACCCGCTGGTCGGCACCGGCGGACCGCTGCACCCCGACCACGCGCTGCAGGTGCTGACCCTGGCCCAGCGCACGGCCGAGGAACACGTCGCGATAGCCAAACGCCAGGCGGACAAGATCCGCTCCGACGCCCAGGCCGCGGCCGACCAGTCCGCCCGCGACGCCCAGGTGCACGCGCACAACGTGCGTTGCGAGGCCGACAAGGTGCTGGCCGAGGCGCGCGCCACCGCCGAGCAGGCCGCCCGGGACGCCCGGATGCGCGCCGACGACGGCAAGCGCACCGCCGACCAGATCCTGGCCGAGGCCCAGAACGAGGCCCGGTCGATCGTCGGCGACGCGCAGGGCCAAGCCGAGCAGCTCAAGCATCAGGCGCAGCAGCGCTACGAGGACTCGGTGGGCAGCCTGATCGCCAAGCGGGGCGCGCTGCAGCAGCAGATCGAGGCGCTGGAGCAGTTCGACCGCGAGTACCGGGCCCGGCTGACCACGTTCATGCAGGGCCAGCTGCGGGCGCTCTGGGTCGACCGGCCGCAGGTGGGCACCGATCTGCAGGCGCCGGTGAGCGGCCCGGGCGGCCCGGCCGGCTCGGACACCGGCGAGGTGCACGCCGACGCCGAGCAGCCCGGCGACGACGGTCCGGCCGAGCCGGAGGCGACCGCCGAGGCGCCGGAGAAGCCCGGGGACGGCAAGAAGCCGCGCGACACCAACTGAGCTAAGTCCTTCAGAACCGCCCCCGATTTCCGATGGGCGGTTCATGAACCGTGGACAGCGTGTGCCCGTCATCGCCGGCGGCGCCCTGCTCGGGTTCAGCCTGGGCACCTTCGCCGCGGGGCTGCTCGGGGCCGGTCTGCCTCCGGTGACCGGGTGGTTGCCGCTGCCGGCGATGGCGATGCTGGCCGCGTACGCGTCCTGGCAGGTCGGCCGGCGCACCGAGCTGGCCGCGTCGACCCGCCGGTTCTGGCGCCAGTTCGCCGGGTGTGTCGGGCTGCTGGCCGTCACGCTGGCGCTGCACGCCCGCGACGTGCTCACCGGGCCGCCGCCGTACCAGCGGATCAGCCCCACGACCACGGCGCTGTACCTGCTCATCCTGCTGGTCATGGTCTGGTCGCTGATGCGGCTGCCGGCCGAGGCGCGCTCGCGGGGCGACTGGGCCCGCTTCGGCTTCGACGCCGGCATCATCCTGATCACCACCGGCATGCTGGTCTGGCACTTCGCGCTGAGCCGCGCGGCGAGCTGGACCGAGCAGACCGGCTCTGCGCTGCCGCTGCTCGGCATCATCATGGTCGCCTCGGTGTCGCTGATCGCGTTCGTCAAGGTCGCGTTCACCGGCGCGGGCGGGCTCGATCGGGGCGCCGTGCACCTGTTGTCGTTCGGCACCGCGCTGGCCGCCGCGACCGGCTCGCTGATGCCGTTCCTCGGCGGCTGGCCGGAGCTCAACTCGACCTTCCTGGCCGTGCCGATCGCCTGCTACTGCGCGCAGGTCGCGGCCGGGCGCCAGCTGCGCGCCCCGGCCGGCGCCGCGCTCCCACGGCGGGCCCGGCGGCGGGTCAGCGTGGTGCCGTACGTCGCGGTGGCCGGGATGGACGCGATGCTGCTGGGCACCGACATCCCCAGCGCCCAGGGGCGGATCATCGCCGCGGCCACGGTGGCGATCACCGCGCTGGTGGTGCTCCGGCAGATCAGCGCGCTGCGCGAGAACGGCCGGCTGCTCGCCACCGTCGACACCAACCTGGCCCAGCTGCGCGCGTACCAGGACCAGCTCGCCCACCAGGTGCGGCACGACTCGCTCACCGAGATCGCCAACCGGCCCAACTTCGAGGAGCAGGTCACCGCCCGGCTCGGCGGCGGCGCCGACTTCCTGGTCGCCCTGCTCGACCTCGACGACTTCAAGACGGTCAACGACCGGCTCGGGCACGGCACCGGCGACGCCCTGCTCAAGGCCGTCAGCCGGCGGCTGCACGAACGGCTGCGGGCCGGCGACACCGTGGCGCGCCTCGGCGGCGACGAGTTCACCCTGCTGCTGCCCGGGCTCAGCGGCGCCGACGCGGCCGTGCTGCTGCAACGGGTGATCACCGGGGTGCAGGAGACGCTGTCCGTCGACGGCCACGAGATGGCGCCCCGGATCAGCATCGGCGTCACCGCCGCCCAGCCCGGCGACACCCCCGGCGAGCTGCTGCGCCGCGCCGACGTCGCGATGTACGCGGCCAAGCACGCCGGCGGCGGCCGCTGGACCTGGTTCGACCCCGCGATGGACCGGCTCGCCGACCGCGACGCCCGGCTCGGCGCGGACCTGCGCCAGGCCGTCACCCGCGGCGAGCTGTCCGTGGTCTACCAGCCGATCGTCGAGCTGCCGGACGGCCGGCTGGCCGGCGTCGAGGCGCTGGTCCGCTGGCACCACCTCGAGCACGGGCAGGTGTCGCCTGCGGTGTTCATCCCGCTGGCCGAGCGCAACGGCACGATCATCGAGCTGGGTCGGTGGGTCCTCGGGCAGGTCGCGGCCCAGGCCGCCGAGTGGGACCGCACGCTGGGCGCGCGGGCGCCCGGCCGGATCAGCGTCAACGTCTCGCCCCGGGAGCTGCACGAGCCCGGCTTCGCCGCCGGCGTCGGCGCGCTGCTGGCCGCCGCCGGGGTGGACCCGGCCCGGTTCACCGCGGAGATCACCGAGACCGCGGTGCTGGGCACCGGGCCGGGCGGGCTGGACGCGGTCCGCGAGCTGCACGAGCTGGGCCTGGCGGTGGCGCTGGACGACTTCGGCACCGGCCAGTCGTCGCTGAGCCTGCTGGTCGACTGCCCGGTGCACGTGCTCAAGGTCGACAAGTCGTTCGTCGACGGGGTCACCGCCGGCAGTGCCCAGGCGGTCATCGTGGACAGCCTGATCGGCATCACCACCGGCCTGGGCATCCAGGCCATCGCCGAGGGCGTGGAGACCGAGGCCCAGGCGCAGCGGCTGTACGCGGCCGGCTACCGGTACGCGCAGGGCTTCCACTTCGCCCGGCCGATGCCCGCCGCGGACATCGGCCTGCTGCTGAGCCCGGTGGCGCTCACCTCCTGAGCGTCAGACAGTGATCCTTCTCGATTCGTGTCCGGTCCTTCTCGTCTTGCGAAGACCGATCCCTGGACTGCCGAAAGGCGCGGCGGCAGGCTCCAGGAATGACACTGAGCCGACGCGCCTTCCTGAGCGGCACGGCCGCCGCGGCGACCCTCGGGCTGGCCGGGTGCAGTGGCCTGACACCGGGGCGGGACACCGGCGGGTCGCTCGACTACTGGAACCTGTTCGGCGGCGGCGACGGCGTCCGGATGAACCAGATGCTCGACGGCTTCCGCACCGCAAACCCCGGCATCGACCTCAGCGCCGTCACGCTGGCCTGGGGCAACCCGTACTACACCAAGCTGGCGCTGGCCACGGTCGGCGACAAGCCGCCCGACGTGGCCATCTCGCACCTGACCCGGATGAAGACCCTGGTCGGCTCCGATCTGCTGGAGGAGCTGCACCCCGAGGACCTGGCCCGGCACGGCATCACGGCGGACAAGTTCACCGAGCGGGCCTGGCAGGCCGGGCTGGTCGAGGGCAGGGCGTACGCCATCCCGATCGACACCCACCCGTTCGTGATGTTCTACAACACGGACATCTGCGCGAAGGCCGGCCTGCTCGACCCGTCCGGCACGCTCCGCCCGCTGGACAGCCCGGAGAAGTTCACCGACGCGATGCGCAGGGCCAAGGAGGCCTCCGGCGGGTACGGCGGGGTGGTGTCGATCGACAACGACACCTCGACGTCCTGGCGGATCTTCCAGTCGCTCTACAGCCAGCTCGGCGGCGAGACGCTGGCCGACGAGGGCCGCCGGGTGGTCATCGACGACGCCAAGGCCGCTCAGGTCCTCACGTTCCTGCAGTCGCTGACCCGGTCCGGGGTGTTCCCGGCGGCCATCGACTACCAGGGCGCGATCGCCACCTTCGCCACCGGCCAGGCCGGCTTCTACTTCCAGGGCGAGTGGGAGATCTCCACCTTCCAGACCGCCAAGATGCCGTTCTCCATGACGCTGTTCCCCAACCTGTACGGCGGCGCGCGCTACGCCGTGCAGGCCGACTCGCACACCCTGGTCATCCCCCGCCGGCCGGAGACCGACCGGGCCCGGCTCGACCGCTCGCTGCTGCTGGTCCGCTCGATGCTGGATCAGAGCAGGACCTGGGCCGAGGGCGGCCACGTGCCGACCTGGAAGCCGTTCCGGGACAGCCCGGAGTACGCGGCCATGACCCCGCAGTCGAACTACGCCGCGGCTGCCGACGGCGCGGTCTACGACCCGGACGGCTGGTACTCCGGTTCCGGCTCCAACTTCGAGATCGTCACCGGCTCCGCCATCGCCGACGTGCTCGGCGGCCGCCGGTCCCCGGCCGCCGCCATCGCCCAGATGCGGGACAAGTTGCAGACCCTGTCCACGACCGCGTCACCCATCTGAGGGGGTGCCTGGTGACCACCGAGACCGTCGTCCGCCCCCGCCCCGCCACCGAGGAGGGCTCACCGCCGGAGCAGCGCCGCGGCGCGGGCCTGCCCGCGCTGGGCTTCCTGGCCCCGTTCCTGGTGCTCTACCTGGCCCTCATCATCGGCCCGACGATCTACGGCCTGGTGATGAGCTTCTTCGACACCAGTCTGGTCAAGCCCGGGCTGTCCACGTTCGCGGGCTTCGGCAACTACGCCGAGGCGCTGCAGAGCCCGGACTTCTGGTCCTCGCTGTGGCACACCGTCTGGTTCACGATCCTGACCACGCCGCCGTTGATCGTGCTCGCGTTCGTCTTCGCGCTGCTGGCCGACCGGGCCCGGCGCGGCCGGTGGTTCTTCCGGCTGGCGTTCTTCGCGCCGTACATCCTGCCGTCGGCGGTGGTGGCGCTGGTCTGGATGTTCCTCTACACCCCGGGCCTGGGCCTGCTGGAGGCCGGGCTGCTCAAGCTCGGCATCACCGCGCCGAACTGGCTGGGTGACCCGCTCTGGGCCATGCCGTCGCTGGCGCTCACCACGATCTGGTGGACGCTGGGCTTCAACTTCGTGCTCTACCTGGCCGGCATGCAGGACATCCCGCGCGACCTCTACGAGGCCTCCGCCATGGACGGCGCCTCGCCGTGGCAGCAGATCCGCAAGATCACCATTCCGATGCTGGGCCGGACCACGACGCTGGTGGCGGTGCTGCAGGTGATCGCCTCGCTCAAGGTCTTCGACCAGATGTACCTGATGACCCAGGGCGGGCCCAACTTCGCCACCCGCTCGATCCTGGAGTACGTCTACGACGAGGCCTTCACGAATTTCCGGGTCGGCTACGCGGCCGCGGTGTCGATGCTGTTCTTCCTGATCGTGCTCGTGGTCTCGGCCGTCTGGTTCGCCCTGGTCCGCCGCCAGGAGAAGGAGGTGTGACCGTCATGACCGACCTCGCCCAGCGGGCCGAGTTCCGCGTCAAGCTGTTCAACCGGATCTGCTTCGGGGTGCTGATCGCCTTCGCGCTGGTCTGGCTGGTGCCGCTGCTCTGGGCCCTGGACACCGCGCTGAAGCCGAACGCCGAGACCACCAGGACCACCTGGGCCATCGACGATCCCACCGTGGACGCGTTCAGCCGGACGCTGCGCGACACCGACATCGTGACCTGGTTCGGCTCCAGCCTGTTCATCGCGACGCTGTCCGCCGCCGGCACCGTGCTGGTCGCCAGCCTGGCCGCGTACGCGCTGTCCCGGATGCGCTTCCGCTATCGCAACGTGGTCTTCTGGGCGGTGCTCGCGGGCATCATGATTCCCGGGCAGGTGCTGATCGTGCCCTGGTTCCGCGAGTTCGACGCGCTCGGCCTGCTGAACACCTGGTGGGCGGTGAGCCTGCCGCAGATACCCACCGCGATCGCGGTCTTCATCTTCAAGCAGTTCTTCGACGGCCTGCCCCGGGAGCTGGAGGAGGTGGCCCGCATGGACGGCGCCGGCTACCTGCGGATCTACCGCCGGATCATCATGCCGCTGGCCCGCCCCGCGGTCGCCGCCGTGGCCATCTTCACCTTCGTGCAGTCCTGGAACGACCTGCTCTGGCCGCTGCTCGTGCTGAGCAACCCCGACATCATGACGATCCCGGTCGGCCTCGCCACCGTGCAGGGCGCCTTCGGCATCCGGTACGCGGACACGATGGCGTCGGCGATCCTCGGCGCGATTCCGCTGGTCGCCGTCTTCCTGCTGTTCCAGCGCAATATCGTCGAGGGCATCGCCGGCAGCGGCCTGAAGGGTTGAGCATGCTTTTCGCCACCATGACCGTCGATCCCGCGTTCCCGGTGGGCGAGGTCGACCCGCGGCTCTACGGCTCGTTCGTCGAGCACATGGGCCGCTGCGTCTACACCGGCATCCACGAGCCGGGCCACCCGAGCGCGGACGAGCACGGCTTCCGGCGCGACACCGCCGAGCTGGTCCGCGAGCTGGGCGTGCCGCTGGTGCGCTACCCCGGCGGCAACTTCGTCTCCGGCTACCGCTGGGAGGACGGCATCGGGCCGGTCGAGCAGCGGCCGACCCGGCTGGACCTGGCCTGGCGCTCGCTGGAGACCAACCACGTCGGCGTCGGCGAGTTCATGACCTGGGCGCGCACGGTCGGCGTGGAGCCGATGATGGCGGTCAACCTCGGCACCCGCGGCATCGACGCGGCCCGCTCCCTGGTCGAGTACTGCAACCTGCCCGGCGGCACGTACTGGTCGGACCTGCGCGGCGGGCAGCCGTACGGGATCCGGACCTGGTGCCTGGGCAACGAGATGGACGGGCCCTGGCAGATCGGCCACAAGACCGCCGGCGAGTACGCCCGGCTGGCGCTGGAGACGGCCAAGGCGATGCGCCAGGTCGACCCGTCCATCGAGCTGGTCGTCTGCGGCAGCTCGGGCCGGCAGATGCCCACGTTCGGCAGCTGGGAGGCCACGGTCCTGGGCGAGACGTACGACGCGGTCGACTACGTCTCGATGCACGGCTACTACCAGCAGCACGGCGACGACCGGGACAGCTTCCTGGCCTGCGCCACCGACATGGACGCGTTCATCAACGAGGTGGTCGCCACCGCCGACCACGTCCGCGCGGTCGGCCGGCACCGCAAGCGGATCAACATCTCCTTCGACGAGTGGAACGTCTGGTACCAGAGCCGCTTCGCGGGCGAGACCAACCTGGCGATCGAGCAGGCCCCGCACCTGATCGAGGACGTCTACTCGGTCACCGACGCGGTCGTGGTCGGCAACCTGCTGATCAGCCTGCTGCGGCACGCCGACCGGGTGAAGATCGGCTGCCAGGCCCAGCTGGTCAACGTCATCGCCACGATCATGACCGAGCCGGGCGGGGCGGCGTGGCGGCAGGCCAGCTTCCACCCGTACGCGCTGACGACCCGTTACGGGCGCGGCACGGTGCTGCTGCCGGCGATCACCGCACCGACGTACTCCACGGCCCGGCACGGCGAGGTCCCGCTGCTGGACGCGGTCGCGGTGCACGCCGACCCGGGCGTGGTGCTGTTCGCGGTGAACCGGTCGCAGACCCAGCCGATGACCCTCGAGGTGGACCTGCGCGCGCTGCCCGGGCTGTCGGCGGCGACCCACACGGTGCTCGCGGACGACGACCCGGACGCGACCAACACCGCCCGCCAACCGGACCGGGTGCGGCCGCGCGACCTCGACGAGCCCAAGGTCGACGGCGGCCGGCTCCAGGTGGTGCTCCCCGCGCTGTCCTGGAACATGATCCGGCTGCGCTGACCGCGGTGCGCGCCGTCAGCCGCCGCGGGTGAAGCGCAGCCGCATCCAGGTCCGTTCCGCGCCGTCCTCGCCCCGGAGCACCCAGGTCGCCCGCATGCTCGTGCCGTCGGCGGCCACGTCGAGGGTGGCCTGCGCGGCGGCGGCGCGGAAGGTCCACCGCCCGTGCGCGTCGACGGTGGCGGTCGAGGTCTCCACGCCGCCCCGGTCGTCGTAGGCCCGGGTGGGGAAGGCACCGCGGGCCGCGTCGTAGGGCTCGAAGATCTCCAGGGCCTGGGTGCGCCGGTCACCGATCACCACGTCGACCCGGTGCACGACAAACGGACCGAGCCACTCGTACGCGTCGGAGCCCCGCACCCGCGCGGCCACCGTGACGCCGTCGTCGCCGAGCATCTCGCCCTCGGTCCGCCACGTGCCGATCAGGGGCGCGAGCGTCGGTGCGTCCGTCATGTCTCTCCTCCGGCTCGGGACGGGTCCCTGCGCCGGGCCCGTCGCGGGCGACGATAACGAGCCGGGCGGGACGCCGTGGGGCACAATCGGAGGCCGGTGCCCGCCCGAGACCCCCGGAGCTGCTCTTTCATGTCGTCGTGGCCGATCTGGGTGGTGGGCGTGGGGCTGCTGGTGGGTGCCGGGTTCGCCGCCGTTGCCGTGCCCCGGTGGCGGGCGGGCGAGCTGCACCGGCGCACCGCCTGGTCGGCCGCCCGGGCCGCGATCGGCACCGCCGCCGTCAGCCGCGACGCCTGCCCGGTGCCGGTCGCCGAGGCCGACCAGCTGCTGGCCCGGGCCGAGCTGATCGCCGCCGGCCGGGGCGGGCACGCGGCCGCGCGGACCGCCGCCGGGTACGCCCGGCGCGCCGACGACCTGTGGCGGGCGGCCGCTCGTGGCTGACCGTCCCGTCCGCTCCTGGCCGGAGTGGCTGCGCTGGGTCTCGCTGGCCGGGGCCGTCGGCATCCTGCTGATCTTCCTGGTCGCCCAGCGGCAGAGCATCGACGTCAGCTACGGCCGGTCCCCGTCCACCTCCACCCGCATCGACCAGCCGTCCGCCGGCGAGAACACCGCGACGGTGCCGTCGGTCGAGGCGATGACCGCCCTGATCCGGGCCGAGCCGGTGGTGCGGCTGCCCGGCGCCGTCGCGTTCTGGGACGAGGCCGCGGTGCGCGCGGCGGCCGGCGGCGCGCCGGTGCGCATCCTGGTCGCGCCGCCCGGGCTCGACAAGGACGAACGCCGGCGGGTCGGCGACGTGGACGCGGCGACCGTCCGGATCGTCGGCACCGAGGTCAGCGGCGGCATGTACCAGTCCGTCGGCACCACCGCGGCCGACTGGCGGGCCCAGTTCGCCACCGGCGACGTGACCACCCAGCTCACCGGGCTGGTGGCGAAGCTGAACGACCGCACCGCGGCGGAGAGCGACCGGCTGGCCCGGCGCGACCCGACCGCGGCGGAGCTGCGCACGGTCACCGCCGACCTGCGGCGCACCGGGGTGCACCGCGCGCCGGGCGCGACGCTGACCGAGGTGCCGGCCAGGGCCGCGGCGGCGGCTTTCCCGGCCGGCCCCGCGCTGTACGTGGCGCTGCCGCAGCAGCCCTTCGGCGAGCCGGTCCCCCGGTACGGGCCCACGCTCGCCGCCGCGTTCCCGAAAACCCCGATCGTGGTGCTGTACGGCTCGTGGATCGAGTACGACGGTCCCGACGCGGCCGAGTTCGCCGAGCTGGCCACCGCCACGTACTACGGGCGGTTCGGTGACTTGCTCAGCCGGTCGGCGTACCCGCAGGCCAACGTGCTGGCGGCGTACCTGGACCGGGTCGCCGACGTCCGCTACTCGGGGGTGTTCGACCGGCCGTTGCCGTACCGGCCGCTGGACCCGGTCCGGGTCGCCCTGCCGGCCCTGCCCTGGCTCTTCGCCGCCTGCGTGGTGGCGTTCCTGCTGCTGTCGGCGCGGGCCGCGAACCGGCCCGGCCGCACCGCGCCGCGGCTGGGCACGCCCGCCCGGCTCGCCGCCCTGACCGGGCTGGCGGTCGAGATGTCCGCGCTGACCGACCGGGCGAGCGGGCCGGCGCTGACCCGCGGCATCACCGGGCTGCTGGCGGCCCGCGAGGCGCTGGCCGGGGACCTGCCGGACCCGCACGTCCGCGAGCTGCTCGACGCCGCGCAGGCGGACCTGGACGAGGCCGCCCGGCTGCTGCCGTTCACCGGGTTCCGGCCCGACGACTACCTGGGCAGGCCGGCATGAGGCGACGCGTCACCCCGTTCGGCCTCGCGGTGGCCGGGTGCCTGATCCTGGCCGGCTGGGCGCTGTGGTCCGGCGGCATCCTGGACGGCCCGATCGCCCGGCAGGTCCGCTCGTCGTCGGTGTACGCGGCCCCCGGCATCAGCCTGGACCGGCCGGCCGCCGAACGGGTGCTCGGCAACCGCCGGCTCGTCGTGATCATGCTGGCCCCCGGCACCGGCAAGCTGCGGCAGGGCTGCGACGCCGCCCGGCAGGCGGCGAAGGGCACGCTGGTGCTGGTGGTCGCCCGCGACGGCGACGAGTACAACACGTACGGCTGCGCGCTGCTGCCCGGCGTCGCCGACGAGAACCTCGGCAAGGCCGCGGTCGCCGAGACGACGATCGGCGCGGGCATCGACGGGTTCGCCGACCGGCCGCTGGAGGCGCTGAAGGTGATCGCCGTCAACTACGACGGGCTGGTCAAGGCGGGCGTGGTGCCGGACGGCGCGCGGACCATCAGCCCGTCGCTGCCGCGCTACCTGATCGCGGCGGCGGCCATCGCGGCGGTCCTGCTGGGCGCGGCCGGGCTGTACGTCGCGGGACGGCGGGCCGGGCGGCTGGCGGTGGTGGCCGACGAGCGGCGTACCGCGGCCCGCGATGCGGGCACCGCGACGAACGCGGCCGCGGCGGTGCTGGCCCAGCAGATCGTCGACCTGGACGGCCGGTACGGGCACAGCTCGCTGCGGACCTTCGACAAGCAGTACCGGCGGCTGGTGGGCGACTACACCGAGCTGCTCGGCGAGCTGACCGACGGGGGCGACCCGGCCGCCCTGGAACGCCGGGTGGAGTCGCTGAGCGCCCGGTGCCGCAGGCTGGCGGCGAAGGCCGGTTAGCTGGCCCGCTCCCGGGCCGCCTCGCGCCAGCCCAGCTCGGCCGAGAGCGCCCGGGCGGTCGCCACCAGGTCGACCGCGTACCGGGACGGATCATTCGCCCGCCACAGCACCGACCACGGGTAGCGCGGCACCGACGGCCCGAGCGGCCGCCAGACCAGCTCCGCCGACACCCCGGCGGTCGACTCGGGGGTGCAGAGCACGCAGCGGCCCTGCCGGACGAGATCCACGGCCGCGCGCAGCGTCTGCACGCTGCCGGAGAACAGCGTCGGGAAGAAGCCGGCGGACCGGCACACCTCGGCGACGAACCCGTTGAACTCGGGCGCCTGGTCCTGGTCGGCCAGCAGCAGCGTCTCGTCGCGCAGGTCCGAGACCGGCACGTGGGCCAGCCCGGCGTACGGGTGGGCGGCCGGGACCAGCACGCCCAGCGGGTCCAGCCGGAACATCTCGGCGGCGATCTCCGGGGCGGCGCCCGGCAACCGGCCCACCCCGATGTCCAGCCGGCCGTCGGCGAGCAGCCGGCACTGCTCGGGCACGCCCGCCAGCACCTGGTGGATCTCCAGCTCGGGGTGGCGGAGCTGGACCGCGTGCAGCACCGGGCGGACCGCGTCGTACCCCTCGTCGAGCACGCCGACGCGCAGGGTGGGCGCGGCGAGCGCCAGGCCCTGGGCCAGCACGGCGGCCCGGTCCACGTGGGCGACGATCTGCCGCGCCTCGATCAGGAAGCGGGCGCCGGCCGGGGTGAGGGCGACGTGCCGGGTGGTGCGGTCGACGAGCAGCACGCCGACGGCCCGTTCGAGGCGCTGCACCTGGGCGCTGAGCGCGGACGGCACGATGTGCTCACGGGCGGCGGCCCGGCCGAAGTGCAGCTCCTCGGCCAGGGTGACGAAATACCGCAACTGGCGCAACTCGATGCGTGCCCCACCGGCGGCGTCGGCCGGCACGGCCCGGAGCGCGGAGTGCCGGGGCAGGGTGCTCATGGTGAGACCTCCTCGATGACCCCGCTCGTGCGCATCGATCCGTATCTCGCAGCGTTATCGTTAACATTCCCGTAGTCAAGGCGCAACAAATCGGCGGGGCCGGGCGCGGACGGTCGCTGTTAGCGGTCACATCGGTTGTCCCGGACGGGTGATCCGCGTTCCAATAGTTGATATAGTCGACCGAGTTAGTAGACAAAGCAGGGATTGGTCGTCGAGACTCGTTCGATGGATCTCACCCTGGCGCTCGCCGGACTCGGCGTCGGCATCGTGGTCGGCCTGACCGGCATGGGCGGCGGCGCCCTGATGACCCCCCTGCTGGTCCTGGTGTTCGGCGTCCCGCCGGTGGCCGCGGTCTCCAGCGACCTCGCGGCCAGCGCCGTGATGAAGCCGTTCGGCGGCTGGGTGCACGCCCGCCGCGGCACCGTGAACTGGCAGCTGGTCGGCTGGCTGTGCGCCGGCAGCGTGCCGAGCGCCTTCCTCGGCGTGCTGCTGCTGCGCCTGCTCGGCGACGACGAGACCGTGCAGCACACCATCAAGATCGCGCTGGGCGCGGCGCTGCTGCTGGCCGCGGCCGGCATGCTGCTCAAGGCCTGGGTGACGCGCCACCAGCGCACCGACGGCCCGGCCGAGCCGATCACGGTACGGCCGATCCCGACGCTCCTGGTCGGCGTCGGCGGCGGCGTGATCGTGGGGCTGACCTCGGTGGGCTCCGGCTCCCTGATCATCGTGGCGCTGCTGGCGCTGTACCCGAAGCTGCGCGCCAACGACCTGGTCGGCACCGACCTGATCCAGGCCATCCCGCTGGTCATCTCGGCGGCGGTGGGCCACGCGCTCTTCGGCGACCTGCACCTGGACATCGCGGGCGCGGTGCTGCTGGGCTCGATCCCGGGTGTGCTACTGGGTGCCCGGATCTCGTCGCGGGCCCCGGGCGGCATCGTCCGGACCGCCCTGGTGATCGTGCTGCTGGCCAGCTCGCTGAAGCTGCTCGACGTGCCGACCACCGCGGTCGGCCTGATCACCGGCACGGCGATCCTGGCGGCCGTCGGGGTGGCAGTGTTCCGCCGGACCCGCCGCGTCCCCGAGCCGCCGGCGCCCGCCGAGGACGACCGGGAACCGAGCCTGACCGCGCGCTGACGTCGGGCCAGGCCGGTGAAGTCCAGCGCCTGCAGCGCCGCGCCGTTCCGGTTGTCGGTGCAGACCGCGCCGCCCCGGCTCCAGCCCGGCGGATGACCGCCGGGCTGGAGCCGGTCAAAGCTGCTTACCGGTGGCGCAAGCCGGTGGTGCGGTGGAGACCACCGCCGCGCGTATCGGATGGACGAGTCCCTACCGGGGCACGACCTGTTCGGTTGACCATTCGCGCCAGCCGGCCAGCTTGTCCGAGGCCGTCTGCAGCTGATCGGCCACCGGGCCCGGCCCCGTCGAGCCCGCCGTCGTCCGTGCCGCCAACGCCGATCGCACGCTCAGCACCTCCCGCACCGACGGGTCGAGGTGCTCGCTGACCGACTTCAGGTCCTCGTCCGAGACGTCCTCCAGCTCGCATTCGCGGGCCGCGCACAGCGCCACCAGCCGGCCGGTGATCTCGTGTGCGTCGCGGAACGGGACGTGCCGGCGGACCAGCCAGTCGGCCACCTCGGTGGCCAGGGAGAAGCCCACCGGCGCCGCCGCGGCGAGGCGGTCCACCCGTACCGTCATGGTGGAGATCATGCCGGCCAGCGCGGGCAGCAGCAGCTGGAGCGTGTCGATCGCGTCGAAGGCCGGTTCCTTGTCCTCCTGCATGTCGCGGTCGTAGGTCAGCGGCAGGCCCTTGAGCATGGTCAGCACCGCGACCAGGCCGCCGATCAGCCGGCCCGCCTTGCCCCGGGCCAGTTCCGCGATGTCCGCGTTCTTCTTCTGCGGCATGATCGACGAGCCGGTGGCGAACGCGTCGTCGAGGATCACCCAGCCGAACTCCTGCGAGGTCCAGAGCACCACCTCCTCGCCCAGCCGGGACAGGTGCACGCCGATCAGGCCGGTGATGAAGAGGAACTCGGCGACGAAGTCGCGGTCCGAGACGGCGTCCATCGAGTTCTGCGCCGGCGCCTTGAAGCCCAGCTCCTTGGCCACCGCGCCCGGGTCCAGCGGCAGCGACGAGCCCGCGAGGGCGCCCGAGCCGAGCGGGGAGATCGCCGTCCGGGCGTCCCAGTCGCGCAGCCGGTCGAGGTCGCGCAGCAGCGGCTGGACGTGCGCCAGCAGCCAGTGCCCGAAGCTCACCGGCTGGGCGTGCTGCAGGTGGGTCATGCCCGGCGCGGGCGTGTCCAGGTGCCGGCCGGCCTGCTCCACCAGCGCGTCGGCCAGCTCGACCACCGCGACGGCCACCCCGCGGGCGTGGTCGCGCAGGTACATGCGCAGGTCGGTGGCGACCTGGTCGTTGCGGGAACGGCCGGCGCGCAGCTTGCCGCCCAGGGTGCCGAGGCGTTCCAGCAGGCCGCGTTCCAGCGCGGTGTGCACGTCCTCGTCCTCGACGGTCGGGCGGAACTCCCCGGCCGCGCACGCCGACTCGAGGTCGTCCAGCGCGGCCAGCATCCGGCCGAGCTCGTCGGCGTCGAGCAGGCCGGCGCCGGCCAGCACACGGGCGTGCGCCCGCGAGGCGGCGAGGTCGTACGGCGCCAGGCGCCAGTCGAAATGCACACTCACGCTGAGGCGGGCCAGGGCCTCCGCCGGTCCGCCGGCGAAACGGCCACCCCACAGCCTGGTCGGGCCCTCGTTCTCCGGCACGCGCTCACTCCTTCATTCGGTACGGATGACCAACGATAAGGTCGTGCCATGACGCTCGACCTGCACGATGATGTTGTCTCATTGACCCGCGCGCTCTGCGACATCCCCTCGGTCAGCGGCAACGAGGCCGCTCTCGCGGATGCCGTGGAGGCGTCCCTGCGCAAGCTGGGGCACCTCGAGGTGCTGCGCGACGGCGATGCCGTGGTGGCCCGCACCACCCTCGGCCGGGACAAGCGGATCGTGCTCGCCGGTCACCTGGACACGGTGCCGATCAAGGACAACCTGCCCACCTGGTTCACCGGCGAGGGCGACGCCCAGCTGCTGCACGGGCGCGGCACCTGCGACATGAAGGCCGGCCTCGCCACCCAGCTGCGCATCGCCGCGACCGTCACCGAGCCGCGCCACGATCTCACCTTCGTCTGCTACGACAACGAGGAGGTCGCCTCGGTGCGCAACGGGCTGGGCCGGCTCGTGCGCAACCACCCCGACTGGCTGGCCGGTGACTTCGCGATCCTGGGCGAGCCCTCGAACAGCAGCGTCGAGGGCGGGTGCCAGGGCACCATGCGGGTGCGGATCACGCTGCGCGGCAAGGCGGCGCACACCGCCCGGGCCTGGCGCGGGGTCAACGCCATCCACGCCGCCGCGCCGGTGCTGGCCATCCTCAACGCGTACGAGCCGCGCCGTCCCGTGGTCGACGGCCTGGAGTATCACGAGGGCCTCAACGCGGTGAACATCCAGGGCGGCATCGCCGGCAACGTGCTGCCCGACGAGTGCGTCATCGACATCAACCACCGGTTCGCGCCCGACCGCAGCATCGCCGAGGCGTACGCCTACCTGCAGCAGGTCTTCGCCGGCTACGAGCTGGAGATCCGGGACCAGGCGCCGGGTGCGCGCCCCGGCCTCGACCAGCCCGCCGCCGCGGAGTTCCTGGCCGTGGTCGGCAAGCCGCCGGCGCCGAAGTTCGGCTGGACGGACGTGGCCCGCTTCGCCGAGCTCGGCATCCCGGCCGTCAACTACGCGCCGGGCGACCCGCTGCTCGCGCACACCGACGAGGAGCACGTGCCGGTCGCGGAGATCCGCGAGTGCGAGCGGGTGCTGGCCGCCTGGCTGCGTTGAGGTCATTTCTCGGGTGAACCGGCGTTCTTGGCGATGGCGCCCGGGATCGCGTACATGTGCGCGAAGGCGCGGGCCTGCTCGCCGGTCCACAGCGACGAGCCGTAGCCGTAGACCACGCCCTGGCGGGTCGCGGCGTCCAGCAGGCTGTGCGGGCTGCGGCTGCCGAGCGGGATGACGTTGCCCTTCTGCAGCCGGATCCGCACCTCACCGGTGACCCGGGTCTGGCTGGAGTCCAGGAAGGCCCGGTAGTCGTCCAGGATCGGGTCGTAGTAGACGGCCTCGTGCAGCAGGTCGCCGTAGGCGTTCCCCAGCGTGGCCTTCGCCGCCTGCTGCCGGTTGCTGAGCGTCAGCCGCTCGAGCTCGCGGTGGGCGGCGATCAGCGTGAGCATGCCGGGGGCCTCGAAGCCCACCCGGGCCAGGTTGCCCACCATGGTCGAGCCCATGTGGATGCCGCGGCCGACGCCGTGCTCGGCGGCGAGGGCATTGAGCGCGCGCAGGATGGCGTAGTTCTTCTCAGCGGGGCCGGTGCCCTTGATCGGGGTGCCGTCGAGCGTCGTCGCCGAGGTCACCTCGCCCTTGTCGAAGGCCAGAATCAACTCGATGCCGTCTGACGGAGCATCGTTGATGGACTTGGTGCTCTCCCAGGCCTCCTCGGGCAGGTAGTCCCAGGAGCCGTAGGTCTCCTTGCCGCCGATCGAGGTGCCGATCAGGCCCTCGTTGATCGAGTACGTGGTGACCTTGTCGCTGGTCGCGAAGCCGTGCTGGGCCAGGAAGTCGCGTTCGAACTCGCGGGTCAGCCGCTCGTCCCGGATCGGCGTGACGATCTCCAGCTGCGGGGCCAGCGCGCGGATCACCGAGTCGTACCGCACGTGGTCGGCGCCGGCGCCGGTGGAGCCGTGCGCGACCGCGTCCGCGCCGTTCTCCAGCGCGCACTGCACGACCTTCTCCGCCTGGACCAGCCGTTCCGCGCCCACGCACGACGGGTAGCCGCCGTTGCGCAGGTAGTTCGCCTTGATCGCGTAGGTGACCACGCGGGCGTACAGCTCCTCGCGGGCGTCGATGACGAAGTGCCGAGCCGAGCCGAGCTCCTCCGCGCGGGCCCGGACCACGTCACCCTCGCCGCTGTGCAGGCCGCCGGTGTCGATGTTGGCGGTGAGCACCTCCCAGCCCTGCTCGCGCAGGGAAACCAGGGCGTACGACGTGTCGAGGCCACCGGAGAAGGCGAGGACGATCTTGCGCTTGGACATCAGGGTTTCCTTATCAGGACGCGGGGATCTCGAGGATGGGCACGTACGTCTTGCCGTCCTGGACGAGGTGGCCGGGGGCGAGCACGTAGAACGTGGACCGGTGGGCCTCGATCGCCTTCTGCATGGCCCGCTGCCGCTCGTAGTCGAACGGGTCGAGCAGGAACGACGGCTCCGGCTCGGTCGCGGTCACGGCGACGGTGAAGTCGTTCTCGTAGACGAACGAGCCGGGCGAGGTGTGGAACGGCACGGTGGCCACCATGACGCGCAGCCGGCCGAAGCGGGTGTGCACCCGCAGCGCGCTGTTGTCGTACTGGGTGACCCCGTCGAGCTTCTGCGCCTGGTACGCCGAGAGCGCCAGCGCCTTGAGCGCCTTGCCGAGCCCGACGCTGGTCCACAGTGACCACAGCGACCAGCCGACCCAGGTGCCCGGTGCCGCGCTCGGCGCCGCGCAGTAGCCGGCGATCGGGATCGGTCCGTTGTAGTCGCTCTGCTTGGCCTTGTCGAAGACGGCCCGCATGTGCCGCTTGGCGTCCTCGTCGAAGGCGCTGGTCTCGAGCACCTCGGTGAACGACGACTGCGGCAGCGCGGCGATGACCGCGGCCGAGGGCATGAGGATCAGGTCGACCATCACCCACTGCGGCATCGGGATGCCCCGGTCGCCGAACGCGATGCCGTTCATCACGTTGAACAGGTTGAGGAACTCGCCGGTGTCCCAGCCCTTGTCGGCGGTGTCGGTGAAGTCCAGCCAGCTGAGCTTGTGGCCGTACGGGGTCTCGTTGAGGAACGGCCGCAGCGACTCGTTGGACGCCAGGTAGAACTCGAGGCCGTGGCCGAGAAGCTTCTGCATGTTGTCGGCGAAGCCGGGGAAATGCGCCTCGACGGCGGTCACGGCTGAGCCTCCCTTGCCATGCTCTCCTGGCCCTCGCCGGCCAGGCCGTTGCAGGGTGCGGCCCGGCGAGGCTCGGTGCAGTCGATCATGACGCGCTCCCTTCAGGGTCGGTACGGCTCCACGCCGTGAGTTTCCCGGCGAGCGCGGCGCCCGGCCCGTCGCCGGAGTCGCGGGCCACCACCAGGATGGTGTCGTCGCCGGCGATGGTGCCGACCACGTCCGGCAGGCCCGAGCGGTCCAGCGCACTGGCCAGGAACTGGGCCGCACCCGGCGGCACCCGCAGCACCACCAGGTTGCCGCTGACGTCGACCGAGTTCAGCAGCTCGCGCAGCAGCCGGATGAGCCGGGCCGGCGCCTGCTCGACCGGGCGCAGCGCGGGCATCCCGTCCTCGGGGATGACGTAGACCCCGCCGGCCTTGACCGCCCGCAGCTCCTCCAGGTCGCGCGACAGCGTGGCCTGGGTGACCTGGACCCCGTCGAGGCCGAGCAGGTCGGCCAGCTCGGTCTGCGAGCGCACCGCCTTGTCGCGGATCAGGTCGACGATCCGCGCGTGCCGCGCCGCCCGCGTCCCCGGCCCCGTCACTGAGCCACCTCTGTCATGC
>NZ_JBITLX010000033.1:23864-58129 GCF_044465625.1 Actinoplanes sp. NPDC049599 | reverse complement strand
GCCCTTCTGGCCCTCGCCGGCGAGGCCGCGGCGCGGTGCGGCTGAGTGCCGCTCGGTGCAGGCGGTCATGACGGAGCCACCTCTGTCATGCCCTTCTGGCCCTCGCCGGCGAGGCCGCGGCGCGGTGCGGCTGAGTGCCGCTCGGTGCAGGCGGTCATGACGGAGCCACCTCTGTCATGCCCTTCCGGCCCTCGCCGGCGAGGCCGCGGCGCGGTGCGGCTGAGTGCCGCTCGGTGCAGGCGGTCATGACGGAGCCACCTCTGTCATGCCCTTCCGGCCCTCGCCGGCGAGGCCGCGGCGCGGTGCGGCTGAGTGCCGCTCGGTGCAGGCGGTCATGACGGCCGGCCCAGCAACCAGGCCAGCAGCGCCTTCTGGGCGTGCAGGCGGTTCTCGGCCTGGTCGAAGACCGCGCTCTGGGCGCCGTCCATCACCTCGTCGGTGATCTCCTCGCCGCGGTGCGCCGGCAGGCAGTGCAGCACGATCGCGCCGGGCGCGGCGGCGGCGAGCAGCTCCTTGTTGATCTGGTACGGCCGGAACGGCGTGTGCCGGTCGATCCCGTCGGACTCCATGCCCATCGACGTCCACGCGTCGGTGGCCAGCACGTCCGCGCCGGCGGCCGCCTCCCGTGGGTCGCGCAGCACGGCGACCGAGCCACCGGCGCCGGCGGCTATCTCGGCGGCGCGTGCCACCACCGCCGGATCGGGGTCGAAGCCCTCCGGGCCGGCCACCCGCACGTGCAGGCCCGCAGTCGCGCCGGCCAGCAGGTACGAGTGGGCCATGTTGTTGGCGGCATCGCCCACATAGGTCAGGGTGCGCCCGGCGGTGCCGCCCAGCCGCTCGCGGATCGTCTGCAGGTCGGCCAGCAGCTGGCACGGGTGGAAGCCGTCGGTCAGCGCGTTGACCACCGGCACGTGCACGTCCGAGGCCAGCTCGGCGAGCCGCTCGTCGCCGGAGGTGCGGAACACGATCGCGGCCACGTACCGGGAAACGACCCGGCCGGCGTCCAGCAACGACTCGCCGCGGCCGAAGTGGGTCGCCTGGGTGTCCACCACGATCGCGTTGCCGCCCAGCTCGGGGATGCCGGTCTCGAACGACAGCCGGGTGCGCAGGCTGACCTTGTCGAAGAAGACCGCGACCGACCGCGGGCCGTCCAGCGGCCGGTAGCCGAACCGGTCCTCCTTCATCGCCGCGGCCAGGTCGAGCACCTCGGCCTGCTCGGCCGGGGACAGGTCGTCGTCACGCAGGAAGTGCCGGGTCATGGGAGCACCTCGCCGAGCGCGGTCACGAACGCCTCGGCCTGGTCGGTGGTGAGGATCAACGGCGGGGCGAGCCGGAGCACGTCCGGCTGGATCGGGTTGACCAGGAAGCCCGCCTCGCGCAGCCGGGCGGCCAGGTCGGCGGCGATCGGCTCGGTCAGCACGATGCCGAGCAGCAGCCCGGCGCCGCGCACCCCGGCGATCGCCGGATGGCCGAGGCCCTCGACGCCGCGACGGATCAGCTCGCCGACCCGCTTGACGTGGTCCAGCAGGCCCGCACCGGCGATGGTGCGGATCACCGCCAGCCCGGCCGCGCAGCTGACCGGGTTCCCGCCGAAGGTGGTGCCGTGCGAGCCGGGCTGGAACAGGTCGGCGGCCGCACCGAAGGCGATGCACGCGCCCAGCGGCAGCCCGCCGCCGAGCCCCTTGGCCAGCGTGACGACGTCCGGTTCGACGCCCTCGCTCTGGTGGTGGAACCAGTGCCCGGTGCGCCCGATGCCGGTCTGCACCTCGTCGAGCACCAGCAGGGCGCCGGCCGCGGTGCAGATCTCCCGGGCCGCGGCCAGGTAACCGGGCGGCGGCACGACCACGCCCATCTCGCCCTGGATCGGCTCGAGGATGACCATGGCGGTCGCCCCGGTGACGGCCGCGCGCAGGGCCTCGACATCGCCGTACGGGATGTGCGTGACCTCGCCCGGCAGCGGCCGGAACGGCTCCCGCTTGCCGGGCTGGCCGGTCAGCGCGAGCGCGCCCATCGTGCGGCCGTGGAAGCCGCCCTCGGCGGCGACCACGTGGGTCCGGCCGGTGAGCCGGGAGAGCTTGAACGCGGCCTCGTTCGCCTCGGCGCCGGAATTGCTGAAGATGACCCTGCCGGGGCGGCCGGCCAGCGCCAGCAGCAGCTCGGCCAGGGCCAGCGGCGGCTCGGCGATGAACAGGTTGGAGACGTGCCCCAGCGTGGCGACCTGCTGGGAGACCGCGGCGACGATGGCCGGGTGGGCGTGGCCGAGGGCGTTGACCGCGATGCCGCCGAGCAGGTCGACGTAGGACTTGCCGTCCTCGCCGACCACGACGGCGCCGGAGCCGCTGATCAGGCCGAGCGACGGCGTGCCGTAGTTGTTCATCATGCTCTGCGACCAGCGGTCGGAAAACGTCGTCATGAGGGGCTCTCCTGCTGCTTCGCTGCGCTCACGACCATCGTGCCGGATCCTTCCGAGGTGAAGACTTCGAGCAGCGTCGAGTGCGGGACGCGGCCGTCGACCACGTGCGCGGCCGGGACGCCACCCTGCACCGCCCGCAGGCACGCCTCCATCTTCGGCACCATGCCGGACTGGAGGCCGGGCAGCAGCTTCTCCAGCTCGTCGCTGCCGATTCGCGAGGTGAGCGAGGAGGTGTCGGGCCAGTTGGTGTAGAGGCCGGGCACGTCGGTGAGCACGACCAGCTTGCGGGCGCCGAGCGCCACGGCCAGCGCGGA
This sequence comes from Actinoplanes sp. NPDC049599, assembly GCF_044465625.1. Taxonomy (NCBI): domain Bacteria; kingdom Bacillati; phylum Actinomycetota; class Actinomycetes; order Micromonosporales; family Micromonosporaceae; genus Actinoplanes; species Actinoplanes sp. NPDC049599. The sequence continues at coordinate 55,402 of NZ_JBITLX010000033.1, read as the reverse complement.
CGCGGCGGTGTCGGCGTTGACGTTGTGCACCACGCCGTCGGCATCCGGCGCCACCGAGGCGACCACCGGGATCCGCCCGGCGGCGATCAGGTCGTCCACCGCCGAGGTGTCGACCCGCGCGACGTCGCCGACGAGTCCGATGTCGACCGGCCGGCCGTCGACGACCGCGGGCCGGCGCACGGCGGTGAACAGCCGGGCGTCCTCACCGGACAGACCCACGGCGAACGGGCCGTGCTCGTTGATCAGGCCGACCAGCTCGCGGCCGACCTGGCCGACCAGCACCATCCGGACCACGTCCATCGCCTCGCCGGTAGTGACCCGCAGGCCGCCACGGAACTCGCTCGTGATGCCCAGCCGGCCCAGCATCGAGGAGATCTGCGGGCCGCCGCCGTGCACCACGACCGGCTTGATGCCGGCGTACCGGAGGAACACCATGTCCGCGGCGAAGGCCCGCTTGAGCTCCGGGTCGACCATCGCGTTGCCGCCGTACTTGATCACGACGGTGGTGCCGTGGAAGCGTTCCAGCCAGGGCAGGGTCTCGATCAGGATCGCGGCCTTGTCGGAGGCGTTCACGAGGAGTACGCCGAATTCTCGTGCACGTACGCGTGGGACAGGTCGGTGGTGCGGATCGTCGCGGACATCTCGCCCTCGTGCAGGTGCACGGTGATGGTGACGTCCCGGCCCTTCAGGTCCACCTTGGACCGGTCCTCGGCGGCGGCCCCGCCCCGGCACACCCACACGCCGTTGACCGCGACGTCGATCCGGTCCGGCACGAACGCGGCGGCGGTGGTGCCGACCGCGGCGAGGATCCGCCCCCAGTTCGGGTCGTTGCCGAACAGCGCCGTCTTGACCAGGTTGTTGCGGGCCACCGTACGGCCGACCTCGACCGCGTCGGCCTCGCTCGCCGCACCCAGCACCTCGATGGCGATGTGCTTGGTGGCGCCCTCGGCGTCGTTGATGAGCTGGCGGGCCAGGTCGTCGCAGACGGCCGTGACCGCGGCGGTCAGCTCTTCCTGGGTCGGCTGCACGTCGGAGGCGCCGCTGGCCAGCAACAGCACGGTGTCGTTGGTGGACATGCAGCCGTCGGCGTCGATCCGGTCGAAGGTCAGCCGGGTGGCCTCGCGCAGCGCGGTGTCCAGCGCCTCGGAGCCCGCCACCGCGTCGGTGGTGAGCACGACCAGCATGGTGGCCAGCGCGGGGGCGAGCATGCCGGCGCCCTTGGCCATGCCGCCGACCGACCAGCCGTGGCCCCGCGCGACCGCGTTCTTGGCCACCGTGTCGGTGGTCATGATCGCCTCCGCCGCGGCCGGCCCGCCGTCGGTGCGCAGCGCCTTGACCGCGGCGGTCACCCCGGGCAGCAGCTTGTCCATCGGCAGCAGCTCGCCGATCAGGCCGGTCGAGCAGACCGCGATGTCGCCGGCGCCGACCAGCAGCGGCTTGGGCCCGGTGCGCAGCGCGGCAGCGGTGTGCTCGGCGGTGGCGTGGGTGTCGCGGAAGCCCTGGGTGCCGGTGCAGGCGTTGGCGCCGCCGGAGTTGAGCACGACCGCCCGCAGCACACCGCCCTTGAGCACCTGCTGGCTCCACATGACGGGCGCGGCCTTGACCCGGTTGGCGGTGAACACGCCGGCCACGGTGGCGTCGGGGCCGTCGTTGACGACGACCGCGACATCCGGCCCGCCGCCGGTCTTGAGCCCGGCGGCGACGCCGCCGGCCCGGAAGCCCTTGGGAGTGGTGACGGTCACGGTGCTACTCCGAACGCCGAGAGGCCCGCTGTTTCCGGCAGGCCGAGCATGAGGTTGGCGCATTGCACGGCCTGGCCCGCGGCGCCCTTGCCGAGGTTGTCCAGGGCACTGACGACGACGATCCGGCCGGAGTCGACGTCGAGGGTGGCCTGCAGGTGACAGGAGTTGGACCCGGCGGTGGCCGCGGTGTGCGGCCAGCTGCCGGCGGGCAGGACGTGCACGAACGGTTCGTCGGCGTAGGCCGCCTGGAGCACCGCGCGCGGATCGGCGTCGCCCAGCGGCCGGGCGGTCACCGTCGCCAGGATGCCGCGCGGCATCGGGGCGAGCACCGGGGTCATCGACAGCGAGGTCGCGCCGGTGGCCTGCTTGATCTCGGGCACGTGCTGGTGCGCACCCACCTTGTACGGCGACAGGTCCCCCATCACTTCGCTGGCCAGCAGCTGCACCGAGGCGGACCGGCCGGCCCCGGAGGTGCCCGAGGAGGCGACCACCACGACGTCGGCGGGGTCGGCGACCCCGGCGGCGATCAGCGGGGCCAGGGCCAGTGCGATGGTGGCCGCGTAGCAGCCGGTGTTGGCCACCCGGTCGCTGGCGGCGATGGCGGCCCGGTGCCCCGGGAGCTCCGGCAGGCCGTAGGTCCAGGTGCCGGCGTGCGTGCCGCCGTAGTAGCGGCCCCAGGCATCGGCGTCGTGCAGGCGGAAGTCGGCGCCCAGATCGACGATCTTGACCCCGGCGGGCAGCTGGGCGGCGAGCGCCGCCGACTGCCCGTGCGGCAGCGCCAGGAAGACCAGATCGGCGTCGGCCAGGCCGGCCGGGTCGGTCGCGCCGAGGACCAGGTCCAGGCCGGTGAGCTGCGGGTGTACGGCGGCCACCGGCGTGCCCGCCTGGGTGTGCGCGGTGGCGGCGACAAGGTCCAGCTCGGGGTGCCCGGCGATCAGGCGCAGCAGCTCGCCCCCGGCGTACCCACTCGCCCCGGCGACAGCGATCCTGATTCCCATACTTACCTCCGCATGACTATGCAGGAGACGGTATCAATTCGCATAGCCATGCGGCAACCTCGAATGGTTATGCGGTCACCCGATCAGGTCGAGCCGGAAGACCGCGTCCCGGGCCAGCAGCACCCCGATGATCGCCAGCACCCAGCCCAGCGCGCCGTCCAGGTGCCGGCCCATCCAGGCGCTGACCAGCTGCAACGGCCTCTCGATCCGGCTGCCCAGGGCGGTGCGCACGCCGAGCAGCACCAGCGCGGGCAGCACCATCACCACCACGTACCCGGTGAGCAGCGCCACTCGCAACGGCGCGGCGATCTCCGCCGCGGTCAGCAGGCCGACCGCCGCCAGGTACGGCACCATCGACAGCACCTCGATGCCGGCCGCGGCGACCCCGAGCCCGACCATCGCCCGCGAGGACCCCTCGGCGGTGGACAGCCGGGCGCGCCAGCGTGTCGCCGGATCCATCCCGCCGCGCCGGGCCCGCCGGCGGCGTACCCGCTTGGGCTCGAACCGGAAGCTGAGCAGGAAGAGCCCCACGCCGAGCACCAGCTGGACCCAGCCGACGACCCGGTTGCCGTCGAGCAGGCCCCGCACCGAGCCCGCGCCGGTCATCAGCACCAGCCCGACCACGAAGTAGAAGCCCGCGACCGTGCCGAGATAGGCGAGGAACTGGCGGACCCGCAGCTTCGGCTCGAGCAGCATCCACAGCGGAATGAGCAGGGTCCCGACGCTCGTGCTGTCGACCAGGGCCAGCACCGCGAGCGCGGCGAGCAGGGTCGCGTCCACGCACCGACTCTAGGCGTGATCGGCGAAGCTCTGCTGCCCCACCACCGCCAGCAGCGCCAGCCGGTCCGCCGCCTCCGTGCCCGGCTCGGCCGTGTACGCCACGATGCGCAGGTCGCTGCCCGGCACCGTCAGCACGTCGCAGTCCAGCTCCATCGTGCCGACCTGCGGGTGGTGGACCAGCTTGCGGCCCGCGTCGTGCGGGGCGATCTCCCCGCTTTCCCAGAACGCGGCGAAGCGCTCGCTGCGGCGCAGCGCGGCGATGAGCTCCCGCAGCTGCAGGTCCGCCGGATAGCGCGCGCTGGCCGCACGCAGGTCCGCCACGATCGCGACGCCGAACGCGTGCTCCTGCTCCGGGGTCTGCTCGATCACGCCGAACGGGTCGAAGAAGTGCCGCCAGGCCACGTTACGGGCGAAGCCGCGCAGCCCGCCGGGGTCGAGCAGCAGCGCCGCCCACAGCGGGTTGGCCACGATGATGTTCCAGGCCGCGTCGTGCACCGACACCGCCGCGCCGGTCAGCCGGTCGAGCAGGCGCTGCACACCGGGCGTGATGTGGGTGGGCACGGTGCCCCGGCCGGGCGCGGCCAGCCCGGCGAGGGTGAACAGGTGCTCCCGCTCCCCGGCACTCAGCCGCAGCGCGCGGGCCAGCGCCTCGACGACCTGCCCGGACGGCGCCGTGGCGCGGCCCTGTTCGAGGCGGGTCACGTAGTCCACCGAGATGCCGGCCAGCAGCGCCAGCTCCTCCCGGCGCAGGCCCGCCGCACGGCGGTGACCGCTGGAGGGCAGCCCGGCCGCGGCCGGGGTGACCCGGTCCCGCCAGCGCCGCATCGCCTGCCCGAACTCCGCCGTCGTCATGACCCCAGTCTGCGCCGCCCGGGCCGCGGCAGCCTGGTATCGCTGGTCCCAGGAAGACCGGACGACTGCCTGCGCGGGCCGGGGGCGCCCAGATTGGGGACATGACAACGACATTGATCACCGGGGCGAACAAGGGCCTCGGCTTCGAGACCGCCCGCCGCCTCGTCGCCGCCGGGCACACCGTCTACCTGGGCAGCCGCGACCCCGAACGGGGCCGGGCCGCCGCCGAGCAGCTGGGCGCCACCCCGCTGCTCCTCGACATCACCGACGACGCCTCGGTGGCCGCGGCCGCCGAGACCGTGGCGGCCGCCGGCGGCCTGGACGTGCTGGTCAACAACGCCGCCATCGCCGGGCCGGTCACCGCCGTCGGCGAGGTCACCGGGCCGATCATGCGGGACCTGTTCGAGACCAACGTGTTCGGCGTGGTCCGGATGATGCACGCGTTCCTGCCGCTGCTGGAGAAGTCGCCGGCGCCGGTCGTGGTGAACGTCAGCAGCGGGCTCGGCTCGATCCACCGCTCCACCGACCCGGCGGCACTGGAGTCCCGGGTGCCGGCGCTGGCCTACGGGTCGTCGAAGTCGGCGGTGAACATGCTCACGGTCCGGTACGCGCAGGCGTACCAGGCCATGCGGATCAACTGCGTCGATCCGGGCTACACCGCCACCGACCTGAACGGCCACCAGGGCCACCAGACCGTCGCGCAGGGCGCGGAGATCATCGTCCGGATGGCCCGGCTCGGCCCGGACGGCCCCACCGGCACGTACGCGGACGCGGCGGGCACCCTGCCCTGGTGAGCCCTTCACTAGGGTAGGAGCATGTTCTCCGACATCGACGATGCGACCGACCGGCTGCTGGCCGCCGCCGCCCGATTGACGGACGACGACGTCCGGCAGCCGTCGCGACTGCCCGGCTGGACCCGCGGCCACGTGCTGACCCACCTGGCCCGCGGCGCCAACGCCCTGCGCAACGTCCTGCTCGACCAGCCCGCGTACGCGAGCCAGGAGTCACGGGACGCCGGCATCACCGCGGGCGCCACCCGCTCGGCGGCGGACCTGGTCGCCGACCTGGCCTCGGCCGCCGCGGCGCTGCGGGCAACGGCGATCGCGCTGCCGGCCGACCAGTGGCAGGCCGAGGTGACCGTGCCCGGCCTGCCACCGTTCCCGAAGTCGCAGGTGCTGCTGCGGCGGCTGGTCGAGCTGGAGCTGCACCACGTCGACCTGGGCATCGGCTACACCGGCGCAGACTGGCCGAAGACGTTCACGGAACTGGACCTGCCCGAGCCGATGCACACCCAGCGCGCCGAAAGACTCGCCTACAGCTAGCCGGGCGGGGACGCGGGCACCTTCATGAGCGTGACCGCCGACCGCCGGCCGCCGACCGCCGGCCCGGGTCGCGGTCGTTCCTGGGCCATCGCCTCAGCCCGCAGGCTCAAGTTCCACCATGCGGACTCGACGTCAGGACAAACCACCCTTCGCCCCTCCAGCACCCGCTCGCAGGGTGTTCACGCGCAATCTTGCGACGGAACGGTGCGGAGCGAACCGGTCGGCGTTCGCCATTCATCGCCGTCGCAACCCTCAGCGGCAGCCTTCCCGCAGATCTTGATGAGCTAAAACGTTCCAGCTACACCCCACCGCTACAAGGTCCACAACTCGCGCCCCTTTCCTCCTGAGATGAACCCCTCAACCTCCACGACCGCCAATCCCGCATACCGGATGAACCCCGGCAACGGGCTGGATCAAGGGGGGACCGTGATCCAAAAATGGCGAAAGTCGGGCGAATCGCAACTCTCCACGATCGACGCCGGCGGGCCGCAGTGCAGAGGCCGCGAGAGCGGGTGCCGCGCAAGCCCGGCCGCGCAAGCCCAGACCGCGAGAGCGAGTGCCGCGCAAGCCCAACCGCGCAAGCCCAGACCGCGAGAGCGAGTGCCGCGCAAGCCCAACCGCGCAAGCCCAACCGCGCAAGCCCAGCCGCGCAAGCCCAGCCGCGCAAGCCCAGGCCGCTGGAAGCAGGGCTCGGCGCAACCGGGGACCCGCGCAAGCCGCGGTAGATCCCCGCCCCGGCGGAGTCGACACGGCGCCAAGACGACCGCAAGGCGCCCCGCCGGGACACGGCGCAGGTCCCGCACGGCCGGTCCGGCGGGCGGCACAGGCCGCTCGCTACCGTTGCCGCAATCACCACCGTCCATGGGAGGCACCGCCGTGGGGGCAGCACGTCACATCCTGGTCACCGGGCTGATCCTGGCCGCGCTCACGAGCGGCGGCTGCGGCTCCACACCCCCAACCGACGCCGCACCACCCCCAGGCGCCCCGCCCCCGCCCGGCGGCCCACCCCCGCCCGGGGCGCCGCCGCCCGGGGCACTGCCGCCACCCGGGGCACTGCCGCCGCCCGGGGCACCGCCGCCCGGCGCCCTCCCCCCGCCGGACCGGGCCACCGCGGAGGCCTACGTCGCCGACCTGCGCCGGATCGACCCGGCCGTCGTCGGTGACGGCGACCTCCGCACGCTCGTCGACCGCGGCCTTCTGCAGTGCGCGAGCATCAAGGAGCGGCCCGGCGACCAGGCCGCACTCGTGCAGGAGACCGAGCAGCGGTTCACCGCCCCCGGGCACCCGGACGGGTTCGGCGAGGCCAAGGCGGCCCGCATCCTCGCCGTCGTGCGCGCGCGGATCTGCCCGGGATACTGACGGTGGGCGGCCCGGCGCGGCGAGCAAGGCTGATCACCATGGCTGACGAGGATCTGCTCCGCATCCGCGAGACCGCCGAGGCCGTCGACGCTATCGGCATCGAGGCGCCCAGCGTGGACAGCAGCGACCCGGACAGCTGATGCCGGACAGCTGATACCGGACAGCGGGCCCGCCCGCGAGGCCCGAACGCACAGATTCGCTCATGTTCGCGTCGGTTCCGGTACTCATTGACCAAAGATCCGACCCCTGCGGGCTCCGGTACCGGTTCCGGGCTGTGCGACACTTCCGGACGCTTGCCGATGTGTGACGTTCCGGAGGAAATTCTCGTGGCCGCTGCGGAGAAGTACCGTGATCCCTCGCTCGCCGTGGAGCAGCGCGTCGACGACCTGCTGGGCCGCATGACGCTGGCCGAGAAGGTCGGGCAGATGCTGCAGCTCGACGCGCGCGGGAACCTCAAGGACGCGGTGGACACCCGGCTGGCCGGCTCGATCCTGCACGCCTCGCCGCAGCGCATGCTGGAGGCCATCGACCTGGCCGCGAACACCCGGCTGGGCATCCCGCTGATCACCGCCGAGGACTGCATCCACGGCCACGGCTTCTGGCCCGGCGCCACGGTCTTCCCCACCCAGCTCGCCATGGCCGCCAGCTGGGACGCCGCGCTGGTCGAGCGGGTCGCCCGGGTGACCGCGATCGAGGTCTCCGCCACCGGCATCCACTGGACCTTCTCCCCCGTGCTGTGCATCGCGCGGGACCTGCGCTGGGGCCGGCTGGACGAGACCTTCGGCGAGGACCCGTTCCTGATCGGCGAGCTGGGCGCCGCGATGGTCCGCGGCTACCAGGGCGACGGGCTGACCGACCCGACCGCGATCCTGGCCTCGGCCAAGCACTTCGCCGGCTACTCCGAGACCCAGGGCGGGCGCGACGCCAGCGAGGCCGACCTGAGCCCGCGCAAGCTGCGCTCCTGGTTCCTGCCGCCGTTCGAGCGGGTGGCACGGGAGGGCTGCGCCACCTTCATGCTCGGCTACCAGTCGATGGACGGGGTGCCGATCACGCTCAACCGGTGGCTGCTCAACGACGTGCTCAAGCAGGAGTGGGGCTTCACCGGCACGCTGGTCACCGACTGGGACAACGTCGGCCGGATGGTCTGGGAGCAGAAGGTGTGCGCCGACCTGGTCGACGCCGCCGCGCAGGCGGTCCGGGCCGGCAACGACCTGGTGATGACCACGCCCGGCTTCTTCGAGGGCGCGCAGACCGCCGTCGAGCAGGGCCGGATCGCCGAGTCGGAGATCGACGCCGCGGTCCGGCGGATCCTGCGGCTCAAGTTCGAGCTGGGCCTGTTCGAGAACCCGCGCGCCCCCGACGCCGAGCGGCAGGCCGCGGTGATCGGGCACGCCGAACACGCCGCGCTCAACCTGGAGATCGCCCGCCGGTCGCTGGTGCTGCTGCGCAACGACGGCACCCTGCCGCTGGCCGGCGGCCTGGTCGCGGGCCCGGACGGCCGCGCCGCGGACCCCGGCACGCCGCGGACCGTCGCCGTCATCGGCCCGAACGCGGACGCGCCGCAGTCCCAGCTCGGCGACTGGGCCGGCGCCTCCGGCCAGGTCGACTGGATGCCCGACGGCCAGCCGCGCGAGCTGATCGAGACCGTGCTGGACGGCTTCCGGGCCGTCGCCCCGGCCGGCTGGACCATCACCACCGCGCTCGGCGCCGAGATCGAGCGGCTGGTGCCGGACCCGGCCGGCGCGACCTACCCGGACGGCCAGCCGCGGCCGCCGATCTCCGAGCCGGCCACCGCCGACCCCGCCATGATCGCCGAGGCGGTGGCCGCCGCGCGGGCCGCCGACTACGCGGTCGTGGTGGTCGGTGACACCGTCGCGCTCACCGGCGAGAGCCGGTCCACCGCGACGCTGGAGCTGCAGGGCGGCCAGATCGCGCTGCTGGACGCGCTCGCCGCCACCGCCACCCCGGTGATCCTGGTGCTGCTGAACTCCAAGCCGACCGCGCTGCCGCCGTCCGCGCTGGCGTCGGCGGCCATCGTGCAGGCGTTCAACCCGGGCATGCGCGGCGGGCGAGCGCTGGCGGAGCTGCTGCTCGGGCTGGTGGAGCCGACCGGCCGGCTGCCGATCTCGGCCGCCCGGCACGTCGGCCAGCAGCCGGTCTACTACAACCAGATCCGCGGCCAGCACGGCACCCGCTACGCCGACCTGACCCAGGACCCGCTGTTCGCCTTCGGCGAGGGCCTGAGCTACACCACGATCGAGTACTCCGGCCTGACCGTCGCGCAGCCCGAGGTGGCGGCCGACGGCACGGTACGGGCCACCGTCCGGCTGACCAACACCGGCAGCCGCCCGGCGCTGGAGACCGTCCAGGTCTACATCAGCGACCTGGTCACCAGCGTCACCTGGGCGGGCCGCGAGCTGAAGGCGTACCGGCAGGTGCTGGTGCCGGCGGGCGAGAGCGTCACGGTCGAGCTGGCGGTGCCCGCGGCGGACTGTTCGCTGGTCACCGCCGACGCCCGCCGGGTCGTCGAGCCCGGCGAGTTCGACCTGCTGGTGGGCCCGGACTCGCGGCCGGCGAGCCTGCTCAGCGCCCGGTTCCGGATCGGCTGAGCGCTGCGGGCGGCGCCCGACCGGGCCCGGGCGGCGCTGTTCCGCCAGCCGCAGGGCGCGCCGGCGAACCTGTGCGCGTTCCGGCTGGACCGGCGGCTGACCGGGCTGGTGGTCAACCACCGCCCGGCCGTGCCGCGCGAGGACTACGACGCGCTACGGGCGGTGCTGCCCGACGTCGGCCGGCACGGGCTGGCCGCCTCGAACCGGGACGGCCACGCCGACTTCGCGGCGCACCTGGCCGGCCGGGTCGCCTGGGTGGCGCACCGCCACCCGGCCCGCGCCGCGAAGCTGCACCGCCTGCTGCGGGCCGCCGGCGTGGCTACGATGACCGAGCGCGGGAGCTGCTCAGCCGGCTCCGGCGGAGAGGACTGAGATGACCCGGATCGCGGTGACCGGCGGAAGTGGCAAGCTGGGACGGGCGGTGATCGCGGACCTGGCCGCGCACGGCAACGAGGTGGTCAACCTCGACGTCGCGGCGCCGCGGCCCGCCCTCAGGATCGACCTCACCGACTACGGGCAGACCGTCGAGGCGCTCACCGCCATCGACGACCGCTACGACAAGATCGACGCGGTGGTGCACCTGGCGGCGATCCCGGCGCCCGGGCTGCTGCCGAACGCGGCGACCTTCCAGAACAACATCACCGCCAGCTACCACGTGTTCTCCGCCGCGCGGCTGGCCGGGATCACCAACGTGGTGTGGGCGTCCAGCGAGACCGTGCTCGGGTTGCCGTTCACCACGCCGCCGCCGTACATCCCGGTCGACGAGGCCTACCCGGCCCGGCCCGAGTCGACGTACTCGCTGGTCAAGCACCTCGAGGAGACGATGGCCGCGCAGTTCTGCCGGTGGAACCCGGAGCTGAAGATGATCGGGCTGCGGTTCTCCAACGTGATGGACCCGGAGGACTACGCCGAGTTCCCGTCCTTCGACGCGGACCCGCGCAGCCGCAGCTGGAACCTATGGGGCTACATCGACGCCCGCGACGGGGCGCAGGCGGTGCGTAAGGCGCTGGCGTACGACACGCCGGGCGCCGACGTGTTCGTGATCGCCAACGCCGACACCGTGATGAGCCGCTCCAGTGCCTCGCTGGCGGCGGAGGTGTTTCCCGGCGTACCGGTGACCAAGGAGCTCGGGGAGCACGAGACGCTGCTGTCGATCGACAAGGCCCGCCGGGTCCTGGGCTACGAGCCGGAGCACAGCTGGCGCGACGCGCCGCGGCCTAGCTGAACCGGGCCGCGGCCAGCGGCCGCAGCCGGAAGCCGAGTTTCCGGTAGGTCCGGATCGCCGCGACGTTGGCGTTGTCGACCAGCAGCGCGACCCGGCTCCGGTCCCGGATCAGCTCCGCGGTGAGGAAGGCGCAGAGCGCGCGGCCCAGGCCGCGGCCCCGGGCGCTCGCCCGGGTCGCCACCCCGGCGACAAAACCGATCTCCGGTACGGACCAAGCCTCGGCGCCCACGGCGAGCAGCGTCCCGCCGGCGTCGCGCAGCCCGGCCCAGCGCCGCACGCCGGAGTAACCGGGTTTCGCCCACGAGCCCGGGTGCTCGGCCTTCAGCAGCGCGCTGACCTCGGGAATCTCGGCCTCGCTCAGCCAGTGCGGCGGTGCTGGCGTCGCGGGCGGGGCGGGCGCCGGTCCGGTCGTGTCCATCCAGCCGAACCGGGCCACCGGCGCGAACCCGTCGAGCCGCGCGACGAGCGCGTCGATCAGGGCCGCGTCCGCGACCGGGTTGAGGTCCAGGACCTGCGGCCGGATCCGCCGCAGCAGCTCGGCGACGTCGTCCGGGCTGCCGCGCAGCGCCAGCCGGTCGCGGCGGGAGACGTCCCGGCAGGCGACGGCGGCGGCGTCGCCGTGCGCCCAGGCCCGGGCGCCGGTACGCATGTCCTGCGCGGCCCAGAGCAGCAACGGATCGTCGGCTTCGGTGATGCGGTCCAAGGTGATCATCACCGACTATGCTGCGCGACGGGGGTTGACCTCGGCTGACATGGTGACCGGGTGGTCAAGGTCTGGTTCCGGCGTTCCGTGGTGTCCGGCGCACTCTGCCTGGCGGCCGTGGTCCTCGCCATGGCGGCCGGCGACCTCTGGGTCCGCGCCGCCGCCCACGGCCACGTCTACGCCGAGGCCGCCGTGCCCGCGGCCCCGGTCGCCCTGGTGCTCGGCGCCGAGGTGTATCCCGACGGCAACCCGTCGCCGTTCCTGGCGGCGCGGCTGGAGATCGCCCGCCGGCTGCTCGCCGCCGGCAAGGTACGGGCCATCCTGGTCTCCGGCGACCACATGGACTGGGGCTACAACGAGCCGGGCGCGATGTTCCAGTGGCTGGTCGACCGTGGGGTGCCCAGCCAGCGGATCGTGCTGGACCACGCGGGCTTCGACACGTACGACTCGTGCGCCCGGGCCCGCGCGGTGTTCGGGGTGAGCGAGGCCATCGTGGTGACCCAGAGCTATCACATCGACCGCGCGGTGGCCTTGTGCCGGCGGCTGGGCGTCACCGCCACCGGGGTCGGCGACGACACCGTGCGGATCTACCGGGAGCCGTGGCGCAACAGCGTGATCCGCGAGCGCGGCGCCGTGGTCAAGGCGCTCGGCGACGTGCTCTCCGGCCGCGACCCGGTCTTCCTCGGCCCGCTGGAGCCCGGCGTCGAGGTGGCGCTGCACGGCTGATCCGGCCCGGGGCGGGCCCGGTGGCACCGGTGTGCAATGTTCTGCTCATGCCGTCACGCCTGCCCCGACTGCTCGCCGCCACCGGCCTCGCGGTCTCCGTGCTCACCCTCGCCACCGCCTGCTCGCAGACGTCGTCCCAGGACAAGAACGGCGCCGCGCCGGCGACCGCGCCCGGCTCCACCGCCCAGTTCGGCGACGGCCCGGCGCCCGACGCGACCGGCACGCCGGCCGCCACCGCGACGAAGGCGCCGAAGCCGGCGGCCGTGCTGGACGACGGGCGGTGGCCCGGCTTCGTCAAGGACACCGGCGCCGGCACCGTCTCCATGGACCTGGTGGAGTTCCTCACCGGCGACGCCGCCGCCAAGGCCTGGCAGAAGAAGTACCCGGACTCCGAGCAGGACACGCCGGACAACGACTACTTCATCGTCAACGACAACACCAAGGTGCGGAAGCTGACGCTCGCCTCCGCCGTCGAGGTCAAGGTGGTCGGCGACGACGGCCCGGAGGCGGACACCACGCTCGCCGCGGCCGACCTCGGCAAGCACTTCGGCGACCAGCTCGGCAGCACGCTGTTCTGGTTCACCGTCAAGCAGGGCAAGGTGACGAAGATCGAGCAGCAGTTCCTGCCCTGACCGGGCGCGGTGGTGCGGCTGGCCGCACCACCGGACACCGGCTGGCACCGATGTCAGCGGCGGCGGCGCCGAGCAGGCTGACCGGATGGAATCAGCGCTGGAACTCCACGACGTCTCACGCGTCTTCGCCCGGGGGATCGTCGCCCTGCGGCAGGTGTCGCTGTCGGTGCGCGGCGGCGAGTTCGTCGCCGTCATGGGCGCGACCGGCTCGGGCAAGAGCACGCTGCTGCACTGCGCGGCCGGGCTGGACCGGCCCAGCTCCGGCTCGGTGCGGCTGGCCGGCCGGGAGATCAGCCGGCTGCGGGAACGGCCGCTCACCCGCTGGCGGCGCGACCGGGTGGGCTTCGTCTTCCAGTCCTACAACCTGCTCTCCGAGCTGACCGTACGGCAGAACGTGGCGCTGCCCGGCCGGCTCGGCGCCCCTCGGACCCGCGACCTCGAGCAGGTGCTGGCGTCGGTCGGGCTCGCCGGCGCCGGTCCGCGGCCGGTGGGTGAGCTCTCCGGCGGGCAACGCCAGCGGGTGGCGATCGCCCGGGCGCTCGTCACCCGGCCCGCGGTGATCTTCGCCGACGAGCCGACCGGCGCGCTCGACCCGACCACCGGCGGGCAGATCCTGCGGCTGCTGCGCGAGGCGGCCGACCGGGACGGGGTGACCGTGCTGATGGTGACGCACGACCCGGTGGCGGCGGCCTGGAGCGACCGGCTGGTGCTGCTGCGCGCGGGCACCGTCGCCGGGGACGCGGCCACCCCGGCCGCCCCGGTCATCGCCGACCGCCTGCACGCCGTCTCCACGGCGGTGCCGGCGTGATCCGGCAGGCGTTGCGCGGCAACCCGTGGGCGTTCCTCGGGCCGTTCTCCACCCAGCTGCTGGCCGCCGCGCTGGTCGCGGCCGGGCTGGGGATCACCACCTCGCTCGGCCGGGCCCCGCTGGACGCCGCCGCCCGGCGCGCGCTGACCGACAGCGGCCTCGCCGACATGGCGGTCATCTTCGTGCTGGTGGCGGTCTACCTGTCGATCATCATCGTCGGCGTCACGATGGCCGCCACCGTCGCCCAGCAGGCCCGCGACCTCGCGCTGGTCCGCGCGATCGGCGCCACCCCGGGCCGGGTCCGGCGCGCGGTGGCCGCGCAGGCCGCGCTCGTCGCCGTGCCCGCGACGCTGCTCGGGGTGCCGCTGGGCGGCCTCGGCGGCCGGGCCTGGATCCACGGCGTCGTCACCCACGACCTCGCCCCGGCCGCCGTGACCTACCACGGGCACCCGGCCGCCCTGCCGATCGCGCTGGCCGTCACCGTCGGCACCTCGCTGGCGGGCGCCCTGCTCGCCGCGATCCGCCCCTCCCGCATGCGGCCCGCCGCGGCGCTGGCCGAGGCGGGCGCGCCCCGGCGGCGGATCGGCGGGGTCCGCACGATCGCCGGGCTGGTCCTGGTCGCCGGCGGCACCGGGCTCTCGGTGTCCATCGCCGGCCTGGACGCGGCGACCGCCGACGCGCTGGCGCTGTTCGTCATGCTCGCGCTGTGCGTGGGCGCCGGCCTGCTCGGTCCGGCCCTGCTCCGGGTGGCCGCGCTGGCCGGGCGGGCGTTCGGCGACACCGGCCGGCTGGCCGGCGACACCATCGGCGTGCGGGCGAAGGCGCTCTCCGGGGCGCTGGTGCCGCTCACCCTGGCCGTCGCGTTCACCGCCATCAAGGTGATCATCCTGAAGACCGCCGAGCACCGGACCGGCGCCGCGCCGCCGGCGGCCGACCGGTGGCTGGAATATTCCGGTACGGCGATCTACGTCGCGTTCGCGGCGGTGGCGGCCGTCAACACGCTGGTCACCGTCGTCCTGTCCCGGCGCCGGGACCTGGCGGTCATCCAGCTCGCCGGGGCCACCCGGCGGCGCGCGCTGGCCGTCGTGATCTGCGAGGCTCTGCTGGTGACCGGTACCGCCCTGGTGGTCGGCGCGGCGGTGGCCGCGACGACAACGCTGCCGATGCTGCACACGGCGCTGGGCACCTGGACGCCGTGGGTGCCGGTGGGCTGGGTGGTCACCGGGGTGCTCGGCACGGCGGGCCTGGTGCTGGCCGGGACCGCGCTGCCGGCCGCGCTGGCGATGCGCCGCCCGCCGATCGAGGTGGTCGGGTGATCGTGCTGCGGGCGTGGCTGACCGGGCGGGTCTGGCGGGAGCTGGCCTACCTGGTCTCCGGCGTGTTCGTCGGCCTGCCGGCCTTCGTGCTGGCGCTGGTCGGGGTCGTGGCCGCCGCGGCCTCGGTGCTGACCGTCGGGCTGCCGCTGCTGGTCGGGGTGCTGGCCCTGGCCCGGCTCGCCCCGGGCTGGTTCCGCGGGCCGGCCCGGCGGCTGCTGGGCTGGGACTGGGCCGACCCGCCGCCGCTGCCCGCCCGCACCTTCTGGGGCCGGGTCCGGGCGCTGCCCGGCGACCCCACCGCGTGGCGCGCGCTGGCCTACTGCCTGGCCCACTGGCCGCTGATGCTGGCCGGGGCGTACCCGGGCCTGATCTGCGTGGTGCTCGCGCCGCTCGGCCTCACCTATCCACTGTGGTGGCTGCTGCCCTGGGACTTCCCCGCGTTCGACGGCGACACCTGGGCCGACACCTGGTGGGTCGCGCTGCAGGGGGTAGCGCTGCTGCTCGCGACGCCCTGGTGGCTGCGCCTGATCGTGCTGCTGGACCGGCTCCTCGTCCGGGGCCTGCTGCACCCGAGCCGGTCCCAGCGGCGCATCGCGGAGCTGGAGGCGGGCCGGGCGGCCCTGCAGTCGGACGCCGCGGCGCTGCTCCGCCGCGTCGAACGCGACCTGCACGACGGTACGCAGGCCCGGCTGGTCGCGCTCGGCCTGACCCTGTCCCGGATCGAGAGCCGCAGCGACCAGGAACCGGTACGCGCACTCGCCGCCGACGCCCGCGGCACGGTCACCGAGGCACTGGCCGAGCTGCGCGACATCGTCCGCGGCATGCACCCGCCGGCGTTGGACGACGGCCTGGAGGTCGCGCTGACCACGCTGGCGGCACGCAGTGCGGTGCCCGCCGAGGTGACCGTGGCGCTGCGTGGCCGGCCGCCGGACGCGACCGCCTCGGCGCTGTACTTCGCGGTGGCGGAGCTGCTGACCAACGTCGCCCGGCACGCGGGCGCCACCCGGGTGCGCATCGACCTGCGTACCGTGGACGACGGCCTGCGCCTGGCGGTGACCGACAACGGCCGCGGGGGCGCGACGGCCGGCCCGCCCGGTTCCGGGCCGTCGGGCACCGGGCTGGCCGGGCTGACCCGGCGGGCGGCCGCGCTGGACGGCTCGCTGAGCGTCGACTCCCCCGCAGGCGGCCCGACGACCGTCACCATGGTGCTGCCCGAACGGGCCGGACGGCTCCCGTGATTGATCAAGCGATCGGAGGCTGACAGTGCGCGTGGCCATCGCCGAGGACAACCCGCTGCTGCGCGACGGCATCACGCTGCTGCTCGGCGAGCACGGCATCGAGGTGACCGCCGCGGTCCCGGACGCCGCCGGGCTGCTGGCCGCGGTCGCCGCCGACCCGCCCGACGCCGCCGTCGTGGACGTGCGGATGCCGCCCACGTTCACCGACGAGGGGCTGCGGGCGGCGTTGACGATCCGGTCGGCGTACCCGGGGGTCGGGGTTCTGGTCTTCTCCCAATGGGTCGAGACCAGTTACGCGCGGCAGCTGCTCTCGGAGCAGGCGGGCCGCGTCGGTTACCTGCTCAAGGACCGGATCGTCAGCACCGGCGAGTTCGTCGGCGCGTTGCGCCGGGTCGCGGACGGCGGCACCGCGCTGGATCCCGAGGTGGTCCGGCAGCTGCTCGCCGCGCCCGCGGTCGACGCCGGGCTGGCCCGGCTCAGCGACCGGGAGCGCGAGATCCTCGGGCTGCTCGCCGAGGGACGCTCCAACGTGGCCATCGCGGAGGCGCTGCACCTGGTGGAACGCAGCGTCGAGAAGCACGTCACCGCGATCTTCACCAAGCTCGACCTGCCGCCGGCCCGCACCGACCACCGCCGGGTGCTGGCCGTGCTGCGATTTCTCCGGTCATGAGCGGGCATGGTGTACCTTGCCCACGCCTATTTGCCCGTCCATAAAGGGAGAACGATGTCAACCAGCATGTCCCGCCGTTCGGCACTCGGTCTCGGCGCCGCCGCCGCGGTCGCTGGAGTCGGCGTGAGCAGCCCCGCCCAGGCCGCGGCGCCCGGCCCGGCGACCATCGCCAAGGTCTACCGGCGTGAGAAGGCCAAGGTGGGCGGCCTCTGGCACACCCACATCGCGGCGGTGGACGGCACCGGCGCGATCACCCCGATCGTCGAGGACGACGCCGATCACGTCACCTTCGGCTACAGCGTGCAGAAGCTGGCCGTGGCGACCGCGGTCATGGACAAGATCGACCGGGGGCAGCTCACCCTGGGCACCAAGCTGGATCTGCAGGCCGACATCATCCTGGGCGGCTCGGGCATCTACCACCTGCACCGGGTGTGGGGCGACGAGATCACCGTGGCGAACTTCCTGACCGCGATGCTGCTGGTCTCGGACAACACCGCGGTGCGGATGTGCGGCCGGCTGGTGCCGGCCCTGGAGATCAACGAGATCCTGGCGGCCAAGGGCTTCGTGCACACCCGGGTCATCCCGGTGGCGAACCCGAACCGCTTCTACCTCGGCACGACCACGCCCCGCGAGATGCACGACCTGCTGTGGCGGCTGGCCACCAAGACGCTGCTGAAGCCGGAGTCCTGCGACTTCCTGCTGAGCATCACCCGCTGGGTGAACGGCTACCACGACGGCGTCCGCCGGGTGATGTCGTCCAAGGAGCGCGAACGCATCGCGACGAAGTACGGCGCCGACTTCAACGACCTGGGCGAGTCCCGGCACGAGGCCGGCATCATGTTCAGCACGGACGGGGTGCCGCTGCTGACGTACGCGATGTTCGCCGAAGGGCTGGGCGACCCGGAGAACTACGGCGCGACCCACCCGGCGGTCGAGGCGCACGCCAAGATCGGCCGGGTCATGCTGGACAACCTGCCGGCGGTCCCGGCGACGGCCAAGGCCCGCTCGGCGGTGCCGCGCACCCTGCCGAAGCCGTTCCACCCGGTCAGCGGCGGCTGAGCCCGCCCGGGGGGCCACGGCGTGCCGTGGCCCCCGTTGTCCGCCGGCACCGGCACCGCGACAATGCGCCGCGATGATCTCTTCTGCGGAGCTCCTGGCCCTGCACGACGAGCAGGTCCGCGGCACGGTCGCCGACCGGATGCCGGACAACTGGGCCGCCGCCTGGGACGGCCCGGCCCTGCGGGTCACCACCCCGGCGCAGGGCATGGTGCTCGCCCGCGACCTCGGCGACCTGTCCGGTGCCGAGCTGGACGCGCTGATCGTCCGCACCCGCGACTTCTTCGCCGCGCGCGGCGAGGCGGTGAACCGGAGACCGGCGTAGCCCGTCGACATCCGACATCGATGGGCATGGACATCTCGTCCGGTGTGGACAAGCATGCAGGGGTATGACGGATCAACGCGAAAAGCCCATCTCGTCGCGGCGCGCGTTCCTGTCGGCCTCCGCGGCCGTCGCGGCGACCCCCGTCCTCGGCGTGCGCGCGGCCCAGGCCGCCGGGCACGGCCTGCACCGGCAGGCACCCGACCGGCAGCTGCGGGCGCTGCTGCGCGAGATCGACCCGAACCGGATCGGCGCAATCGTCACCCGGCTCGCCGCGTTCGGCACCCGGCACACGCTCTCCGCCCAGGACGACCCGGCGCGCGGCATCGGCGCGGCCCGGGACTGGATCTTCGAGCAGCTCAGCACGTACGCGGCGGCCTCGGGCGGCCGGCTGACCGTCGAGCTGCAGTCGTTCATCCAGCCGGTCTCCTCGCGCATCCCGGTGCCGACCCGGGTCACCAACGTGGTGGCCACGCTGCGCGGCGACACCGACCCCGACCGGGTGTACGTGGTCACCGCCCACTACGACTCGCGGGCCAGCGACGTGCTGGACGCGACCAGCGACGCGCCCGGCGCCGACGACGACGCGTCCGGGGTGGCGGCGATCATGGAGCTGGCCCGGGTGATGGCGACCCGGCACACCGAGGCCACCGTGGTGTTCGCCGCCGTCGCCGCCGAGGAGCAGGGCCTGTACGGCTCCGACCACCTGGCCCAGCAGTTCCGCGACGCGGGCGCCGACGTGCAGGCGATGTTCAGCAACGACATCGTCGGCACCGGCGACGCGCACGACGGCACCGCCGCGGACCCGCGCACGGTACGGCTGTTCGTCGAGGGTGTGCCCACCGCCGAGACGACCGCCGAGGCCAACGTCCGCAGGTCCGTCGGCGGCGAGAACGACGGCCCGTCCCGCCAGCTGGGCCGGTTCGTCCACGACGTGGCGGAGAACCCGCAGACCGGCATGAAGGTCCGCGTGGTCTGGCGCCGTGACCGCTACCTGCGTGGCAGCGACCACATCTCGTTCCTGCTGCGCGGCTACCCGGCGGCGCGCTTCACCGAGCCCCGGGAGAACTTCGCGCACGAGCACCAGAACGTCCGCGTCGAGAACGGCGTCCAGTACGGCGACCTGGTCGAGTTCTGCGACTTCGCCTACATCGCCCGGGTGGCCCGGGTGAACGCGGCGGCGCTGTGGTCGCTGGCCCAGGCGCCGGGCACCCCGACCGGCGTGGTGATCGACACCACCCGGCTGACCAACGAGACCACCCTGCGCTGGCAGCGCGGCACCAGCGCCGACCTGGCCGGCTACGAGGTGGTCTGGCGCGAGACGACCGCACCGGACTGGACGAACGTGCTGGCGGTGGGCGACGTGACCGCGGTGACGATCGACCTGTCGAAGGACAACGTCTTCTTCGGGGTCCGGGCCGTGGACCGCGACGGCCACCGCAGCCCGGTCGCGGCGCCCCGACCGGCGAGCTGAGTCACACCGCCGGGCAGCCGCACGGCGTAGTGTCGCCGGGGCAGCACCACGCCCCGGGACCAGGAGGAACCATGTCGTACGGCTATCTGGCCACCATGCGCACCCAGGCCGGGCACCGCGACGACGTGGTGCGGATCCTGCTCGACGGCGTCGACGGCCTGCGCGCGGTGGGCTGCCGGGTCTACCTGGTCGGCGTGTCGCCCGCCGAGCCGGACCTGATCTGGGTCAACGAGGTCTGGGAGAGCAAGGAACGGCACGACGCCTCGCTGCAAATGCCGGAGACCAAGGCCGCCATCGCCCGGGCGATGCCGATGCTGACCGGCGAGTTCACCGGGCAGGAGCTGACCATCGCGGGCGGCCTGGGGTGAGCGACTTCAACGAGGCCGCCCGGCACGCCGACGCGGTCCGGGAACAGCTCGACGGCACGACAGGAGAATGACGTTGACGATCTCCGGCAGCGCCCTGGTCACCGGCGCCTCCCGCGGGCTGGGCGCGCAGATCGCCCGGCGCCTCGCGGCCGACGGCTGGCCCGTCGCGGTGAACTACCGCTCCGACCGGCCGGGCGCGGAGAAGGTGGTGGCGGACATCCTGGCCGAGGGCGGCCGGGCAGCCGCGTTCGGCGCGGACGTCACCGCCGAGGCCGAGGTGCCGGCGCTGGTCGCCGCGGTCGCCGCCGAGCTGGGCCCGGTGCAGGTGGTGGTGGCCAACGCCACCGGCCCGCAACCGCTCGCCCCGGCCGCCGAGGTCACCTGGCAGGACCACCTCAACCAGCTGACGTTCTTCGTGAAGAGCCCCACGCTGCTGCTGACCGCGGTGCTGCCGGGCATGCGCGAGCTGGGCACGGGCCGCTTCATCCACATCGGCTCGGACTCGTTCGAGCGCGCCCTGCCCGGCGCCTCGGCCTACAACGCGGCCAAGGGCGCCCAGCTCGGGCTGGCCCGCACCTGGGCCCGCGAGCTGGGCCGCTACGGCATCACAGTGAACGTGGTGGCGCCGGGCTGGATCCCGGTGGAACGGCACGGGGTGGTGACCGAGGAGGACAGCGCGGGCTACGTCCGCGACGTGCCGCTGGGCCGGCTGGGCCGACCGGAGGACATCGCGGACGTGGTGGCGTTCGTGGCGAGTGACGCCTCCCGCTTCGTCACCGGCGAACGCGTGACGGTCAACGGCGGCCACACCATCGACTGAGCGCAGGCCCACCCCGCGTCGCCGCGGGGTGGGCCTCGGTGGCGCGCCTGATCAGCGGGTGCCGGCCGCGTACAGCGCCGCGACCTCGTCGTTGCTCAGGCTCCGGTTGTACGCGTGGACCTGGTCGATCGAGCCCGACCAGTAGTCGGTCCGGTTGCCCGCGTACTTCGCGCGGCCGACCGACAGCGGGCCGGTGCTCACCACGTCCGGGCCGGCCGGGACCGCGGCTACCCGCTGTCCGTCGACGTACAGCCGCACCTCGCCGCCGGCATGGTCACGCACGCCGACCAGGTGGTACCAGCGGTTCAGCTCGGGCGTGACCGCCAGCCGCGCCCGGTTGCCGCCGGGGGTGCTGAAGGCGAAGGCGCCCTGGCCGTACTGCAGGTAGAACGGGTTCTCCCGGGCGCGGCCGTCCTGGCTGACCACCGTGGCGTAGTTGCCGGGCAGCTTGTCGAGCGTCACCCACGCCGCGACCGTGTAGTCCTTGGTGGTGTCCAGGACCGGGGCTGCGGTGTCCGCGGAGTCACCGTCGCCGTCGAACCTCAGGGCCGAGTCCGCCCAGGCGGTGTCGCCCACCAGGGTCAGGTCGGCGCCGCTGCCGCTGCTGTCGTGGGCCACGGTGCCGGTGCCCTCGTCCAGGTTCCAGTCGCCCCGGCCGGGGAACGTCGCGTCGGTGGCGGCGTTCGCCCCGGCCGTGATGACCTTGGCGTTGACCGCCCGTACCGCCGCGGGGTTGACCTTGATCTCCCGCCGGTCGTAGGTCCAGAGGCCGTTGAGCTCGTTCTCCAGGTCGGTGATCTGGGTGTAGACCGAGCCGGACAGCTCCGCCCCGGCGGCCTCCACATAGAACCGTTCGGTGTTGTCGACGTACTTGGCGGTCAGCGCGGCCTTGTCGGCGACGCCGCTGTAGATGACCGCCGGCGGGCCGGGCCACATGTGCCCGGGGGTGCGCAGGGTGAAGCCGCCGTGCTCGCCGTCCATCGCGATGCGGGTGGCGTCCGGGTACGGCGGGTCGTTGTTGACGTAGTCGTGGTGGTCGATCACGTCACCCTTGCCGGAGTCACCCTTGGAGGCGCAGCAGTTCACCCCGCTGTGCGCGTTGAGGATGCGGGACGGGTCGAGCGCCTTGACCTCGTCGGCGATGCGACCGGTGGCGGCTCGGTCCCACTCGCCCCAGCCCTCGTTGAAGACGATCCAGCCGATGATCGACGGGAAGCTGTGCAGCTGCTGCATCATCTCGCGGCCCTGGGTGAGGAACGCCTCCTGACCGGCCGTGCTGTTGATGTCGGCCGAGACGAAGTCCTGCCAGACCAGCAGGCCGAGTTCGTCGGCGTGCCGGTAGAAGCGCGCCGGCTCCACCTTGATGTGCTTGCGGACCGCGTTGAAGCCGAGCTTCTTGGTCTCCACCAGGTCGAACCTGAGCGCCGCGTCGCTGGGCGGGGTGTACAGGCCGTCCGGCCAGAAACCCTGGTCCAGGGTGGCCAGTGAGAAGATCGGCTTGCCGTTGAGGACGAGCTTCGGGAAGCCGCCGACGTTCTTCACCTCGACCTGGCGCAGGCCGAAGTAGCTGCGGACGGTGTCCTTGCCGAGCTTGACGTCCAGGTCGTAGAGGTACGGGTCGTCCGGGCTCCACAGATGCGGACGGGCGACCGTGAGCGTCAACGGGGTGTTGGCCGCGCCGGTCACCGACCCGACCTTGCGGCCCTTCCGGTCGAGCGCGGTGGCGGTCACCTTGCCGTTTGCCGTGGTGGCCGAGGCGACCCGCACGGTCACCGAGCTGAGCGTCGGCGTCGTGACGACCTGGTCGATCGAGACCGGGGCGACCGGCTCCAGCCAGACGGTCTGCCAGATGCCGGAGGTCGGCTCGTAGACGATGCCGCCCGGGTTCAGCGACTGCTTGCCCTTCGGCTGGTTCGGGCCGGTCACGTCGGTGACCCCGACGATGATCTCCTGCGGCCCGCTGCCGCGCAGCGCGTCGGTGATGTCGGCGGTGAAGGCCGTGTAGCCGCCGGTGTGCTCGGTGACCAGCTTGCCGTTCACCCAGACCTTCGCCTGGTAGTCGACGGCGCCGAAGTTCAGCTTGATCCGCTGGTGCCGCCAGTCCCTCGGCACGCTGACCAGCCTGCGGTAGAACATGTGGTCCTCGCGCCGTTCGATGCCGGACAGCAGCGACTCGACCGGGAACGGCACGATGATCCGCTCACCGAGCGCCGCGCCGAAGACCGGCTGCTCCCCCGCCTCGGCGCCGGCGAACTCCCACGGCCCGTTCAGGTTGAGCCAGTCCTCGCGGACCAGTTGCGGCCGCGGGTACTCCGGCAGCGGGTGCCTGCGGTCCAGCCGGTCGCCCCACGGGGTGGTCAGCCGGTGCGTGGAGGAGTTGGCCGCGCTCCGGATGACCTGCGGGACCACCTCGCCGCCGACGACCAGGCCGCCGGTGCCGTCGTAGTTGACCCGGACCCGCTGGTCCTGCTGCACGGCCTCGGCGAGCGTGACCACGACCTTCGAGCGGTCGCGGCGGTCGATCCGCGCCGACCCGACCGGGAACGGGGTGGTGTCGACCTCGACGACGAGGTGCTCGGCGACCTGCGCGAGGGTGTCCACCGTGGCGTCGAAGTCCGCGACGAGCGTCCTGCCGTCCGGGCCGATGGTGAGGGCGACCGGGAAGACCTGGAAGCCGTCCGGCGGGGTGAACGCCGACTCCGGCACGATCTGCTTGTCCAGCCCGGCGCCGGCCCAGCGCAGGAACAGGTTCGCGCCGCCGACGTCCTGGAACAGCTCGATGCGCACGGTGTGCGCCTCGCCGGCGACCAGGTGCACGGGCGCGCTGGTCTGCTCGACGTCCCAGTCACCGACCCAGTGGTCGATCACCGGCCGCTCGTCGAGCAGGAAGCGGAACCCGTTGTCGCCGATCATGGAGAACGTGTAGTCGCCGGTGGCCGGCGCCGTGATCTTGCCGGTCCACCGGGCGGTCGTGTGCTCGGTGCGCCCGGTCAGCGACTCGAACGTGCCGACCAGGCCGGCCAGGTCGATGTTCGGGTCGAGCACGATGCCGCCGAGCTCGGCGAAGTCGCGGGCGCCGGGCGCCGACATCCGGAAGTACTCACCCTTGAGACCGTGCACGGCGGCCGCTGCTTCAGGGGCTCGGGCGGAGGCGGCACCGGCGGGTGCCACGAGGACGGAGAGGACCAGCAGGACGGCGACGAGGAAGGGTCGCAGGGGCGATCGTGGCATCGAGTGTTTCCTTTCGATCAACGACGCGTTGCGACCACATTCACGCATGGGCATGTCCAATGTCAACAGAAAGAAACAGGTCCGGACATTTCCGCTCCCCGGCCCGGTCAGCGTGGGCGGCGGCCCGACGCCAGTAAGGTCACTCGGCATGAAGCTGCGTGAGGACGAGGTCCGGGTTCCGGCGTCGGGCTACGAGATCCGGTCGATCGTGATCAGCCCGGCCGGCGCCGGACCCTGGCCGGGTGTGCTGCTCTACACCGACATCTTCCAGCTCACCGAGTCGACGTTGCGGACCGCGCGGCGCCTGGCCTCGGCCGGCTTTGTCGTCTGCGTACCGGAGATCTATCCGCGCACCGAGCTGGCCGGGGTGGTGCTGGAGTTCGACGACGCCGGCAAGCAGGCCGGCCTGGCCGGCGCGGCCGGCACCTCGACCGTGCAGTTCGACGAGGATCGCGTCGCGGTGCTGGATTTCCTGGCGCGGCGGCCCGACGTCACGACGCTGTTCGCGACCGGCTTCTGCATCGGCGGCCACCTCGCCTTCCGGGCCGCGCTCGATCCGCGGGTCGCGGCCACCGTGTGCTTCTACCCGACCGGGCTGCACAACGGCGCGCTGGGCGCCGACGAGGCCGACTCGCTGGCCCGGGCCGCCGACATCCGCGGGCGGCTGATGGTGGTCTTCGGGTCGCAGGACCCGCACGTGCCCGCCGACGCCCGGCTGCGGATCCTGTCCACCCTGTACACCGCCGGCCTGGACGACCTCGAACTGCACGTGTACGCCGGCGGTGAGCACGCGTTCATGCGGGACGTCGGCGCCCGGCACGACCCGGTGCTCACCGACCTGGCGCTCACCGCGGCAGTCTCCTTCCTCACCGCCAGGTGAGCAGGGCCGTCAGCCCGGCCTCCGGGCGCTGACGATCCAGGCGCGGGAGGTGAACCAGACCCCGTCGTCGCGCAGGCGCTCCGCGAGCGCCCGGCGCAACCGCTCCTCCACGCGCGCCGCGGCCGCGGGCTCCAACCTCTGCAAAACCTCGGCGGTACGCGTGAAGCCACGCACCCAGGCGAGGGCGGCGTTCACGTCCGCGCCGTAGTAGACCGGCTCCCGGACGTCGTCGAAGGCGACCCCGGAGAAGCCGGCCGCGTGCAGGATCTCGCGTACGGTCGACGGGTCGGCGAGCGTGAACGGATCCGGACCCGCGGCAGCACCGGCCACCGGCCCCTCGGCGTCGAGAGCCCGGCGGATGGCAACGGCCCACTCGTTGCGCTCGGCCGCCTGCCAGACCACCATCACCAGCCGCCCGGCGGGACGCAGCGCCCGCCCGACGGCGCCGAACGCGGCCACCGGATCGGCGAAGAACATCGTGCCGAACCGGCTGATCGCCAGATCGAAGCACTCGGGCGGAAACGGGTGCACCTGCACGTCGCCCTGCTCGAAGGTGACGTTGTGCAGCCCGTCCGCGCGGGCCAGCTCGCGGGCCCGGGTGATCGCGGGCGCCGAGACGTCGACCCCGAGCGCACTGCCGGCCGTGGCCGCCCGCGCGGCCTGCCGGGTCGTCTGCCCGGTGCCGCAGCCGATGTCGAGCACGTGGTCGTCCGGCCGCACCCCGGCCGCCCGGCGCAGCAGCTCGTTGTGCCGCCGGAGTTCGGCGTCGTAACCCGCGGCGAGTCCCGTCACGACGCGTACGCCTCCAGCCGGTCGGCCAGCTCTCGCGGGCGGCTCAGCGCGGGCGTGTGCCCGCCGTCGATCTCGTCGGGGGTGATGCCCAGCCGCTCCCGGGCGACCCGCCGGAGAAAGCCGACCGGGAACAGCCGGTCGTCGCGGGCGATCAGAACCCGCGTGGGCACCGCCGGCCAGGCCCGGAACGGCACCGGTTCCGCCATCCGGGCCTCGGACTGACCCCGTCCCCGGCGCACCGCCTCGGCGGCCAGCTCCGCCGGGACGTCCTGATAGAACAGGGCGATCGTGTCGTCGAAGCCGGCGCGCACCTCGTCACCGAGCCCGGTGCGCTCCCAGTAGTCGGCGGGCGCCTCACCCGGCGCGGGAATCATGGGCGCGACCAGCACGAGCAGGTCAACCGCCACCCGCTCACAGACGAGCGGAGCGACAAAACCGCCGGAGGACTGCGCGACGACGACCAGACCGGTCCGGTCACCGACGGCGGCGGCCACGGCGTCCGCATACTCGGGCAGGCCGGCCGTGTCATCCTCGCAGGGCAGGTCCGGCGCGACGGTGTCGTGCCCCCGGGCCCGCAGCTCGGCCTCCACCAGATGCCAGTACCAGCCGACATCACCGGCACCATGGACAAAAACGAACGTGGCCACCGGGCCCCCTCCCGCCGCGCGAATTCCGGTCGAGACGTTACGCCCGGGGTACGACAACCTCCGCGGGAACGGGGAACGGCCGGGACCCCCGTGGGAGGTCCCGACCGTCCGGGGTTGCTCAGGCGCCGCGGAGGGTCGCGCCCACCCGCGACGACGCCAGCGCCACCGCCGTGTCGCGGGCCGCCACCGCTTCCTCGACCGTCAGGGTGCGGTCCGGGGCGCGGAAGGTCAGCTTGTACGCCAGGCTCTTCAGGCCCGCGCCCACCTGCTCCGAGGCGTACACGTCGAAGAGCCGGACCGACTCCAGGAGCGGGCCCGCTCCCTCGGTCAACGCCGCCTCAACCTCGGCCGCCGGCACCGTCTCGGCCACCACCAGCGCCACGTCGATCAGCGCCGGCGGGAACGTGGAGATCAGCACCGCCTGGGTCACCGGGGCCGGCGGGATGGCGTCCAGGTTCAGCTCCATCGCGCAGGTGCGCTTCGGCAGTTCCAGCGCCGAGATCACGCCCGGGTGCAGTTCGCCCGCGTGGCCGAGGACCGTGCCGTCGACCGCGATCGCCGCGCACCGGCCCGGGTGCCACGGCGCGTGTTCGGCTGCCCGTACCGTGATCCGGTTCTTGGTGATGCCCGCCGCGGCGAGCGCGATGCGCGCCGCCTCGATGGCGTCCGACCAGGTCGCGGGGCGGCCCGCGCCCCACCAGCCGGCCGGAGCGGCCTCGCCGGTCAGCACCGCGGCCAGGTGCCACGGCTGCTCGGGCACGATGGCGTTCGCGGCCGTCCAATCCTCGTCGGACGGACCGTGGTCGACCCCGAGCACCGGCGGCGCGACCGCCGTCAGGTGCGGCAGGAAGACCGTGCCGGCCTCGAAGAGCGCCAGGTCCCGCTCGCCGCGGCCCACGTTGCGCTTGAGCGTGCCGGCCAGCGACGCCAGCAGCGAGGTGCGCAGCAGCGGCTCCTGCTCCGACAGCGGGTTGGTCAGCCGCACCGCGCTGCGCCGCGGGTCGTCCACGGGCAGGCCGAGCGCGTCCGCCGAGCCGGGCGCGACGAACGGGTACGACAGCACCTCGACGTAGCCGTTCTCCGCCAGCGCCCGCCCGATCATGCGGCGGCGCTGCTGCGCCGGGGCGAGCATCGCACCACCGTGGATCGGCGGCAGGATGCTCGGGATGGCGTCGTAGCCGCCGAGCCGGGCCACCTCCTCGACCAGGTCGACCGGCGCCACCAGGTCCGGGCGCCAGGACGGCGGGGTGACCTCGAGCGGCTCGACGCCGCGGACCGTGCAGCCGAGCTGGCTCAGCAGCGCGGTCACCTGCTCGGCGTCGTAGGCCAAGCCGATCCGCCGGGTGGCCAGCGTGGTGTCCAGCAGCACCGGGGCCGGGGCCACGACGTGGTCGAGGTCGAGGACGCGCTCGTCGACCTCGCCGCCGGCGTGCTCGGTCAGCAGCGCGACCGCCCGGTCCAGCGCGGCCAGCGTCAGCCGCGGGTCGACGCCGCGCTCCCAGCGCTTCGCCGCCTCGCTGAACAGCTTGTGCCGGCGGGCCGTGCGCCCGACCATCACCGGGTCCCAGTGGGCGGCCTCCAGCAGCACGTCCACCGTGTCCGGCTGCACCTCGCTGGTCTCGCCGCCCATGACCGCGGCCAGCGAGATCGGCCCGGAGTCGTCGCAGATCACCATGTCCTCGGCGTCGAGCACCCGCGCGACACCGTCCAGGGTGGTCAGCTTCTCCCCGGCCCGGGCGCGGCGCACGACCAGGCCGCCGCGCAGCAGGTTCAGGTCGAACACGTGCATCGGCTGGCCCATCTCGAGCATCACGTAGTTGGTGATGTCGACGGCCAGCGAGATGGTCCGCACCCCGGCGGTGAGCAGCCGGCGCTGCATCCACTCCGGCGACGGCGCGGCCGGGTTGATGCCCCGGACCACGCGCGCGGAGAAGCGGTCACAGCCGATCGTGTCGTCCAGGCGCACCGGGTACGGCGGCTCGCCGGTCGCACCCGGCGCCGGCACGGCACCCGGGTCGGTGTACGCCGCCTCGTACGCGTGCGACAGCTCCCGGGCCACGCCGCGCAGGCTCATCTGGTAACCGCGGTCCGGGGTGATCTCCAGGTCCAGCACCACGTCGTCGAGCCCGACGATCGGCCGCGCGTCCGTGCCGGGCACGGCGGAGTTCTCCGGCAGCACGATGATGCCCGAGTGGTCGCCGCTGAGGCCCAGCTCGGCGGCGGAGCAGATCATGCCGTTGGAGTTGTGCCCGTACGTCTTGCGGGCGCCGATCTTGAACCCACCCGGCAGCTCGCCGCCCGGCAGGATGACCACGACGAGGTCGCCGACGGAGAAGTTGCGGGCACCGCAGACGATCTCCTGCGGGGCCGGCCGGCCGACGTCGACCCGGGTGAAGCGGATCGGCTTCTTGAAACCGGTCAGCTCCTCGATCTCCAGCACCCGGCCGACGACCAGGTCGCCGGAGACCGTGGCGGCCTGGTCGACGATCGACTCGACCTCGATGCCCAGGTCGACCAGCTTGCGTTCGAGGTCGTCGGCGGCGAGCGCGGCCGGCAGCTCCACGTACTCGCGGAGCCAGGACAGGGACAGCTTCATGATCAGACCGCCATACCGAAGTTGCGGGTGAACCGGACGTCACCCTCCACCATGTCGTGCATGTCGCTGACCCCGTTGCGGAACATCAGCGTGCGCTCGACACCCATGCCGAAGGCGAACCCCGAGTACCGTTCGGGGTCGATGCCGCAGGCCGTCAGCACCCGCGGGTTGACCATGCCGCAGCCACCCCACTCGACCCAGCGCGGGCCGTCGCGGTGCTGGGCGAACCACACGTCGAACTCGGCGGACGGCTCGGTGAACGGGAAGTAGTGCGGCCGCCACCGGGTGCGCGCGTCCGGGCCGAACATCGCCCGGGCGAAGTGGTCGAGGGTGCCCTTGAGGTGGGCCATGGTGATGCCCTCGTCGACGACGAGCCCCTCGATCTGGTGGAACACCGGGCTGTGCGTGGCGTCCAGGTCGTCGGTGCGGTAGACCCGCCCCGGGCAGACCACCGCGATCGGCGGCTGCTGGGCCAGCATGGTCCGCACCTGGCCGGGCGACGTGTGGGTGCGCATGACCAGGCCGGGCAGGTCCACGTAGAACGTGTCCATCAGCCCGCGGGCCGGGTGGTCCGGGCCGATGTTGAGCGCGTCGAAGTTCGCCCACTCCAGCTCCAGCTCGGGACCGTCGACGACGGCGTAGCCCATGCCGACGAACAGGTCGCTCATGTGCTCCATCAGCGTGGTCAGCGGATGCCGGGCGCCGCGCGGGGCCCGGTCCCACGGCAGGGAGACGTCAACGCGCTCCTCCACCAGCACCCGGGCGGCCCGTTCGAGCTCCAGCTCGGCCAGCCGCGCGTCGAACGCACCCTGGACGGCCTGCCGGGCCACGTTGACCCGCTTGCCGGCCTCCGACTTGGCATGCGGCGGCAGCGAGCCGATCTCGCGCCGGGCCAGCGACACCGGCGAGCGGTCGCCGAGATGGGCGGACTTGAGCGTGCCGAGCGCGTCGAGATCGGTCGCGCCGGCGAAGGCCCGCTCGGCCTCGGCGACGGCGGCCTCGAGAGCCTCGGGGGCGAGCAGGACGGCCTGCTTCGGATCGTACGGATCGTTGCGGTAGGACATGGTCGGGCGAACTCCCTCACACCGGATGAGCCATCGGGCAGTGTACGGAGGCACGGCTGGGCCGCAGCCCGCCGGTCAGGGAAGTTCGCGCGTGAGTGTCAGCGCCCGCGACCAGCGGGCTGCATAAACACGATCACTCGGCGCATGACACGAGCATACCGCTTCGTTCTCGGGATCAAATCCGGATTGTCGTGCGTGGTTGCATGGCACTGACCGTCCCGCCGATTGCATAGCTTGTCGCCTTGCGGTCATCACCGCGTGCGGTGCGGCGGCTCAAACCTTGGCCCGCCGGAGGTCAGCCCTCCCGACTTCGCCGCTCCAAGACCGCAGCACAAGAAGCACCGACCAGGCAACGAGGAGCGATATGAGCGATTCGTCGCCCGCGGTTAGTGGACGTTGTTGACTTCTGGTCACTCGACTTCGTCATTCAGTGCCGTCGCGGCCACATCGGCAGCCTCCCTGCAGATCTTGGTGAGCTAACACGATCCAGCCGAACCACAACGCAACAAGGTCCATTAGTCACGCCCCTTTCCTCCTGATATGAACCCCTCAGCCTCCGCCTTCCAGGGGTCAAATCCCGCATACCGGATGAGCCCGGCAACGCGCTGGGCCACGGCAGGCCGTGATCCAGAAGTGGCGAAAGTCGAGCGATCGAGAGCAGCCCCACCGGGGAGGGCAGTGAGGGCGGTATGGGCTATTTGCCGCCTGGGCGAGCCGGTCGCTCGTCGATCAGCGCGGCCACGAAGACGGACAGTCGATCAGCGCGATCACCAAGCGGTGACAGTTGATCGGCGCGATCATCAAGGCAGTAACAGTCGATCAGCGCGATCACCAAGGCGGTAACAGTTGATCGGCGCGATCACCAAGCGGTGACAGACGACGATGGCAGGCGTCCACAACGGGCAGGCGCTGCAATAACCGGCAATTTGGGCGTTAGCCACCCGCCAGCCGGGATGTTGCTGGCCTCCGGCCGGCGCCGGCATTCTTCACAGTCGCGGTGACCGAGGGAGGATGCAGCAGCAGCGCCAGGGCGTTGGTGATTCGGCAGCCCGGGTCGAAGCCACCCCGAGCCCGAGCCAACGCCGCCGCCGCCGCTGCCGAGCCAACGCTGCCGCCGCCGCTGCCGAGCCAACGCTGCCGCCGAGCCAACGCTGCCGCCAAGCGCAAACCGAAGCAACCGCCGAGCCCCACGCCGCCGCCAAGCGCAAACCAAAGCAACCGCCGAGCCCCACGCCGCCGCCAAGCGCAAACCAAAGCAACCGCCGAGCCCCACGCCGCCGCCAAGCGCAAACCAAAGCAACCGCCGAG
>NZ_JBITLX010000033.1:0-23766 GCF_044465625.1 Actinoplanes sp. NPDC049599 | reverse complement strand
AGCCCCACGCCGCCGCCAAGCGCAAACCAAAGCTACCGGTGAGCGCGAGCCGACGCATACAGGCAAATCGCCGCCGCCGCTGCCAAGTTCAAGCTCTCCGCGCCGCCGTAGATCGGCACCCGGACCCGCTTGTCGGCGGCCTTGAGCAGCTCCTCCGGCAGGCCGTGCGCCTCCGAGCCGAACAGCCAGGCGGTCGGCCGGGCCAGGGTGCCGTCGTCGAGCAGGTCGTCGAGATCGGTGTCGCCCGAGCCGGTGGTCGCCAGCACCTGCAGGCCGAAGTCGCGCAACTCGTCGACCACGTGCAGGGGCGTCCGGACCACGTCGACGTTGAAGAGGCTCCCGGCCGACGCGCGGACGCATTTGCCGTTGTAAGGGTCGACCGCGTCGCCCGCGAAGAGCACGGCGACGGCGCCGGCCGCGTCCGCGGTGCGCAGCACGGTGCCCGCGTTGCCCGGGTCGCGGATCTCGGCGGCCACCGCCACCAGGCGTGGGGCCTTGGCCAGGGCCTCGGTCAGCGACACGTCCATCTGCTCGCAGACCGCCACGAGCCCCTGCGGCTGCACCGTCTCGGCCAGCGCCGCCAGGCCCTCGTCGGTCACCGGGGACACCACCGGGGCCTGCGCCGCGAGGTCCGCGTGCCGGGTGAGCGCGGCGTCCGTACCGAACAGCTCCAGGACGACCCCCGCGGTCAGGGCCGACCGCACCGCCTGCGGGCCTTCGGCCAGGAAGCGGCCGGTCTGGTCGCGATCGCGGCGGCGCTGCAGGCGCCGGGCCGCGACGACCCGGGGGGTACGGGGTGAGAAGGTCACGGGTTCTCCTGGGTCGGAACAGCATCGGGGCGCCTCCCGGTGACCGGAAGACGCCCCGAAAAAGTGCTACGGAATCAGGCAGCCTGGGCGGCGGCGCCGCCGGTGCCCTCGGCCGCCACGGCAGCCCGCGCGATCTCGACGATCGCCGCGAACGAGGCGGCGTCGTTGACGGCCATGTCGGCCAGGATCTTGCGGTCCACCTCGACGCCCGCCAGGCGCAGTCCCTGGATCAGGCGGTTGTAGGTCAGGCCGTTGGCCCGAGCGCCCGCGTTGATGCGCGTGATCCACAGCTGGCGGAAGTCGCCCTTGCGGTCACGGCGGTCGCGGTACGCGTACTGCATCGAGTGCAGCACCTGCTCCTTGGCCTTGCGGTACAGCCGCGAGCGCTGTCCGCGGTAGCCGCTGGCCGTCTCCAGCAGCGTACGGCGCTTCTTCTGGGCGTTCACTGCCCGCTTGACGCGTGCCATTTCAGTACTCCTAACAGGGGAACGTGTGTGGCGCGCGCGTCAGCGGCCCAGCATCTTCTTGACTCGCTTGGTGTCGGCCTTGGCGACCGTGACCGTACCGGTCATCCGCCGGGTGACGTGCGAGGACTTGCCCTCGAGCAGGTGGCGCTTGCCGGCCAGCTCGCGCACGATCTTGCCCTTACCGGTGACCTTCACCCGCTTGCCCATGCCGGTGTGGCTCTTCATCTTCGGCACTGGAACGCCTCTTTCTGATTACTCTGTGGTTACGGCGCTGGTGTCGGCAGCAGCCTCGGCCGGCGGTGCCTCGGCCTCGTCGCCCTCACGCGGCTCCCGTGGCGGGCGCGCGTTGGCCGCGATGACGGCCGCGGCCGCAGCCTTGGTCGCCCGGTGCGGAGCCAGGACCATGATCATGTTACGGCCGTCCTGCTTCGGACTGGCCTCGACGAAACCCAGCTCCGAGATCTCTTCGCTGAGCCGGCGCAGGAGCCGGAACCCCAGCTCCGGGCGGCTCTGCTCGCGACCGCGGAACATGATCGTCACCTTGACCTTGTCGCCCGCCTTGAGGAACCGGACCACGTGACCCTTCTTGGTCTCGTAGTCGTGCGGGTCGATCTTCGGCCGGAGCTTCATTTCCTTGATGACGGTCTGTTGCTGGTTGCGCCGGGCTTCGCGCGCCTTGAGTGCACTCTCGTACTTGAACTTGCCGAAGTCCATGAGCTTGCACACCGGCGGGCGCGCCATCGGCGCTACCTCGACCAGATCCAGATCGACGTCCGCGGCCAACTGCAGGGCGCGCTCCAGCGGGACGATGCCCACCTGCTCACCCTCGGGGCCGACGAGTCGGACTTCCCTCGACCGGATCTGCTCGTTAATGCGTGGTTCGACGCTGATGGGGCCTCCTCAGAACGATCTAGTGGATGTCTCCCCCTGCGGTCTTGCGCCGCGGGAAGAGCGCACTGCCAATGTCGGTCGGCCCTCTTACGCCCACTTCAGCAGGGGCGCCGAGGAAAGCAGAAGGCCCCGGCACGAATGCCAGGGCCCGCTCGACCGGTCATCGGCGTCCATGAGGACGCACACCGCCACCGGGATATTCCCCGGAGCGGTTGACCGGACCCAGCCACTTCAAGAGTGACGGGGTGGGAACCAGCGGGCTCCTCTTTCGCGCTCCCCATGACGAGGAGCGTGGTCGACTACCGGAGAAGTCTACCAGCTCAGCCGGCGGCCGCCGCATGGAGGGCGCGAAGTGCACGAACACCCTCCACCGCGTACTCCTTGTCGGCCGCCTGGAGCGCGTGCACCGACACGGTCTCGTCGTCGAGCAGCTCCAGGGTCGCCCAGGGCGAGTTGCGGTCGAAGCGCACCGCGCGCACCGCCGACCAGGGCAGGTCGTAGCCGCCGACCACGTTGCGCACCCGGATGCCGTCGGCGTCCGCGACCGCGCGGGGGCGGGTGAACGCCAGGATGCCGAGCCCGATCAGCACGCCCAAGCCGATCATCGCGGTCTGGTCGCCGCGCTGGTAGGTGCCCAGGTTGTTGCCGGTCGAGCCGTGCAGCCCGAAGCTGAGCACGGTGAACAGGATCACCACGGCGGCCGCGGAGAAGCCGGCCACCCAGCGGATGCGCCGGGGCTTGAACACAACAGCGGTCACGGTCCTCACTGTAGGGCTCACAGCCGGCAGTTGGAGATGTCGGTGACCAGGATGGCGCGGGCGCCCAGCTCGTACAGCTCGTCCATGATCCGGTGCACGTCGTTGCGCCGGACCATCGCCTGCACGGCGACCCAGCCCTCGCGGTGCAGCGGTGAGACGGTCGGCGACTCGATGCCCGGGGTCAGCGCGGTGGCGTTCTCCAGCAGGTCGGCGCGCACGTCGTAGGCCAGCATCACGAAGCTGCGGGCCACCAGCACGCCCTGCAGCCGGCGGACGAGCTGGGCCGCGGGGCCGGACTCGCCGGCCGGGCCGCGGCCGATCAGGATCGCCGAGCTGCGCAGCAGCGGCTCGCCGAAGGTGACCAGGCCGGCCTGGCGCAGCGTGGTGCCGGTCTCCACCACGTCGGCGATCAGGTCGGCGACGCCGAGGCGCACCGCGTTCTCGACCGCGCCGTCCAGGCGGACCACCTCGGCCTTGAGCTCGTGCTGGTCGAGATAGCGCTCGACCACCCCCGGGTACGCGGTGGCGATGCGCCGGCCACCGATCTGGTCGGCGGAGGTCAGCGCGCCGGCCGGCGCCGCCCAGCGGAACGTGGCCCCGCCGAAGCTCAGGTCGAGCACCTCGGTGGCCGGCACGCCGGAGTCGACGAGCAGGTCCCGGCCGGTGATGCCGAGATCCAGGTCACCCGAGCCCACGTACGTGGCGATGTCCCGGGGGCGCAGGTAGAAGAACTCGACATTGTTGGCCTCGTCACGGCAGACGAGGTCCTTGGGGTCGGTGCGCTGGCGGTAGCCGGCGTCGCGCAGCATCTGCGCGGCCGGAGCGGACAGGGTGCCTTTGTTGGGGATGGCGATGCGCAGCATCGACGTGCTCCTTCGATCGGTTTCGATGGCGGCGGAGGGCACGTCAGAGATGTCGGTACACGTCCTTGAGCTCGAGCCCGGTGGCGATCATCAGGACTTGTGCCTGGTAGAGCAGCTGGGAGATCTCCTCAGCGGCGCGTTCCGGCCCCTCGTGCTCGGCGGCCATCCAGGACTCGGCCGCCTCTTCGACGACCTTCTTCCCGATGAAGTGCACGCCCTTGTCCAGCGCCACGACGGTGGACGAACCCGGGGTCCGCTGCGCCGCCTTCGCCTGCAACTCGGCGAACAACTCTTCGAACGTCTTCACGGGAGACGATTGTGGCAGCTCATCACGGGATGGCGACGGACGGCCCCAGCGGTTGGGACGTGGCTTAGGCTCGCGGGCATGGTCAGCAGAAACACCCTCGCCGTGCTGAGCAGCGCGGCAGTCCTCCTCTCCGCCCTCGCCGGCTGCGCCCCCGCCGACGAGGCGAGCCCCTCGGCCGGCGCGTCGGCCTCGGCCTCCGGCCTCGCCTGCGCGCCCGGTGCGCTCGACACGCGGACCGCCGGCAAGCTCACCGTCGGCACCGACAACCCGGCGTACGAGCCGTGGTTCAGCGACAACAAGCCCGCCAACGGCAAGGGCTTCGAGTCGGCGGTCGCGTACCAGGTGGCCGAGCGGCTCGGCTACCCGGCGACGAACGTGGTGTGGACGAACGTGACGTTCAACAACGCCATCGCGCCCGGCCCGAAGACGTTCGACTTCGACATCAACCAGTTCTCGATCACGCCCGAGCGGCGCAAGGCCGTCGACTTCTCCTCGCCGTACTATCTGGTCCGGCAGACCGTGATCACCACCAAGGGTTCCAAGATCGCCGGGGCCAAGTCCCTCGCCGAGCTGAAGGGTGCCAAGCTCGGCGCGCAGGTGGGCACCACCAGCTACCAGGCGATCAACGAACTGATCAAGCCGGACGCCAAGGCCCAGGTCTACAACAACAACGACGACGCCAAGGCGGCCCTGGAGAACGGCCAGGTCGACGGCATCGTGGTCGACCTGCCGACGGCGTTCTACATGACCGCGGCCGAGCTGGAGAACGGCGTCATCGTCGGCCAGCTGCCCCAGGTCGGCGTGCCGGAGCAGTTCGGCCTGGTGCTGGACCTCGGCTCCCCGCTGACCGACTGCGTCAGCCAGGCCGTCGACCAGCTGCGGCAGGACGGCACCCTCGCGGTGCTGGCGAAGCAGTGGCTGGCCGGCACGGGCGGGGCCCCCGAGCTCTCGTGACCGCCGAGCTCCACCAGCCCTCCGAGATCCAGCGCGGACGGATCGCCTACCGGCGCCGGCAGACGATCCGTTCCGTGCTGCTCGCGGCGCTGTCCACCGCGGTCGTCGGGGTGCTGCTGGCGGTCGCGGTCACCGGCGCGCCCGGCTGGGACCGGGTCAAGCAGTCGTTCTTCAGCCCCGAGGTGGCCTGGCGCTGGCTGCCGGACATCCTGGAGGGCCTCTGGCTCAACGTCCGGCTGCTGGTCGTCTGCGCGGCCCTGGCGCTCACGCTGGGGCTGCTGATCGCCACCCTGCGCACGCTGCGCGGCGCGGTCTTCTTCCCGGTACGGGCGCTGGCGACCGGGTACACGTACACGTTCCGCGGCCTGCCGCTGATCATCGTCATCTATCTGATGGCCTACGGCATCCCCGGCCTGCGGCTGCAGGGCACCCCGGGGGTGCTGGTGCTGGGCGGGGCCGCGCTGGTCATCACGTACGGCGCGTACCTGGCCGAGGTGTTCCGGGCCGGCATCGAGTCGGTGCACCCCAGCCAGCTCGCGGCGGCCCGGTCGCTGGGGCTGACATACCGGCAGACGATGCGGCACGTGGTGCTGCCGCAGGCGATCCGCCGGGTGGCGCCGCCGCTGCTCAACGACACCGTGGCACTCCAGAAGGACGTCGGGCTGGTCTCGCTGGCGGGCCCGATCGACGCCGTCCGCGCCGCCCAGATCGGCGTCGCGGACGACGGCAACTTCACGCCGTACATCGTGGCGGGCGTGCTGTTCGTGCTGCTCGCGCTGCCCCTGATCGGCGTCACCGACTGGGTCACGCTGCGCGCGGCCCGCCGCCAGTCCGCGGGGGCCTGACATGCTGCTGTCCTGCGAGAACGTCCGCAAGACCTTCGGCGCCACCGTGGTGCTCGACAACCTGTCGATGGCGGTGGACGAACACCAGGTGGTCGCGCTGATCGGCGCCTCCGGCTCGGGCAAGTCCACGCTGCTGCGCTGCGTCAACCTGCTCACCGGCATCGACGACGGCATCATCCGGCTGGACGGTTCGGACATCACCGATCCTCGCGTCGACCCCGATGTGGTGCGGCAGCGGATCGGGATGGTCTTCCAGTCGTACAACCTGTTCCCGCACATGACGGTGCTGCGCAACATCACGCTGGCGCCCGAGCGGGTGCACAAGCGGCCCGCCGCCGAGATCAAGGAACAGGCCCTGGAATGGCTGGGCCGGGTCGGCCTGGCCGACAAGGCGGACAGCTACCCGGACCGGCTCTCCGGCGGCCAGCAGCAACGCGTCGCGATCGTCCGGGCCCTGGTGAACAGCCCTCGGCTGCTGCTGCTCGACGAGGTCACCTCGGCACTGGACCCGGAACTGGTCGGCGAGGTGCTGACGATGATCCGCGGCCTGAAGGACGAGGGGATGACCATGGTGCTGGCCACCCATGAGATGGGCTTCGCCCGGCAGGTGGCCGACCGGGTGGTGTTCCTGGACGGGGGACGGGTGCTGGAGTCCGGGCCGCCGGAGCAGGTGCTGGGCAGCCCGACCGAGGCCCGAACCCGGCAGTTCCTGGCCCGGATCATCGAAGCG
This sequence comes from Actinoplanes sp. NPDC049599, assembly GCF_044465625.1. Lineage (NCBI taxonomy): Bacteria > Bacillati > Actinomycetota > Actinomycetes > Micromonosporales > Micromonosporaceae > Actinoplanes > Actinoplanes sp. NPDC049599. The sequence goes on along the minus strand of NZ_JBITLX010000033.1, from coordinate 17,142 downwards.
GGCCGCCTCTGACCGTGCCGCCCGGCGCATCGAGGCTCGACGGGCCCCGGGCCGCTGGTCACCGTCCGGTATGCGGCACGCACCGCCGGATCCAGCCTGTTCCATCGGCGCTGCCCGAGCACGTCGTAGGTGAGCACCGTCCAGGACGCGTACGAGTCAGGGGTGTCCCGGACCGGGCCCGGCACCGCCATGCGGCCGATCCAGTCGAGGGACGGCGGCACCGCCTCGGTGGCCGGGACCGTGTGGTGCGCCCAGCGGCCGGTGAAGAGGTGGTGATCCAGCCGCAGTGGCGGTCTCCCCGCCAGCTCGGCGAGCGTGGGCGGGTGGGCCGATTGCCAGTCGAGCGCACACACGCTCACCCCGCCGGCGTCGGCCGCCGTCACGAGGCAGGCGGCCCATGAGCCGTCCGGCAGGGGCAGCACGGCGACGTCGCCGGCGGAAAGTGCGCGCGCGTCCACGGGACGAAAGGTAGCGGCGGGGTGTGACAACAACGGCTACGGTGGGCCGCTCATGATCATCTGAGGACGGGGTCCCCATGCAGCTCACCGATCTGCCGTTCGGCGTCACCGACTGGGCGGAGGTCGACGCCACCGAGCATCCCGGGGTGACCGGCACCGCGACCTGGCGCACCCGCGGCTTCGGGGCGCTGCGGGTGCGGATGGTCGAGTACAGCCCCGGCTACCTGGCCGACCACTGGTGCACCAAGGGCCACGTGCTGCTCTGCCTGGATGGCGAGCTGGACACCGAACTTGCCGACGGGCGCCGCTTCCGGCTGGCGCCGGGGCAGAGCTACCAGGTCGCCGACGACGCCGAGCCGCACCGGTCCGCCACCGCGACCGGCGCCCGGCTGTTCATCGTCGACTGATCCTCAGCCGGCTTGCCCCAGCACCCAGCGGACCGCCTCCGCGAACGCCGCCGGGTCCTCCTGGGGCGGGTTGTGGCCGACGCCCGGCAGCACGCGTCCCTCGAACGGGCCGGTGAACTTCGCGCGGTCGGCCTGCGGGTCGGTCGGGCCGAAACCGTCGTCGGCCGGCGACAGCACCACGGTCGGCGCCGCGATCGGCGGCGCCGCGGCGAGCCGCGCCTCGGCGGCGTCGTAGGCCGGGTCGCCCGGGGCGGTCAGCCGGCGATGCCGGTACGAGTGGATCGCCACCTCCACGAAGTCGGGGTTGTGCAGGCTGGGCGCCGACCGCCGGAACGCGGGCTCGGCGTCCCGCCACGTCGGTGACCAGTCCCGCCACAGCAGCCCGCAGAGCGCCTCGCGATCACGGGCCAGCCCGATCCGGCCGGACTCGGTCTGGAAGTAGTGCTGGTACCAGTTCGCCTTCTCGGCCTGCGGTGAGCCGGGCTCGAGGGCGCGCGCCAGATCCTGCACCAGGTAGCCCTCGGCCGTGACGAGGCCGAGGACCCGTTCCGGGTGCAGGGCGGCGGTGACGCAGGCTGCCCGGCCGCCCCAGTCGTAGCCGCCGACCACGGCCCGGTTGACGCCGAGCGCGTCCATCAGCTCGATCAGATCCTGCCCGAGGGCCGCCTGCTGCCCCGAGCGCATGGTGTCCGCGGACCGGAACCGGGTGGGCCCGTACCCGCGCAGGTACGGCACGATCACCCGGGCGCCGGCCTCCGCGAGCAGCGGTGTCACGGCCTCGTAGCTGCGCACGTCGTACGGGAATCCGTGCAGCAGCACCACCGGCACGCCGGCGGGGTCACCCGCGGAGAGGTAGCCGATCTCCAGGATCGGCGTGACTGCCGTCGGCATGCACCGTCAGTCCTTGCCGAGGTCGCGGATCGTGATGACCGCGTCCAGCACCGCGACCGTGGCCTGCCAGCCCTTGTCCTCGATCGAGTCCTCCAGGCCCGCCCGGTCCTTGGCCTGGCCCAGGCTCTCCACGGTCAGCACGCCGTGCGCGACCGGGGTCTGCGCGTCCAGCGCCACCCGGGTCAGCCCGGCGGTCACCGCGTCGTTGACGTAGTTGAAGTGCGCGGTCTCGCCGCGGATCACCACGCCCAGCGCGACCACCGCGTCGCACCGCTTGGCCAACGCCTGGGCGACCACCGGCAGCTCCACCGAGCCGGCCACCCGGGCCACGATCACGTCGTCCACCCCGCACGCCTTGGCGGCCGCCCGGGCCCGTTCGACCATGTGGTCGACCAGGTCGGCGTGCCAGCGCGAGCCGACGATGCCGAGCTTGAGCCCGGCGGCGTCGACGGTGTTCAGGTGCGGATCGCCGAAACCGGCCATGAGTTGCCCCCTCTTTGTCTCAGTTAACTACCGGTCGCCGTGCCCGCGCCGGGGAATCAGCCCAGCGCCTCGAAGAGGTGGCCCATCCGGTCACGCTTGGTCCGCAGGTAGCGCACGTTCTCCGGGTGCGACCGGACCGGCAGTTCCTCGCGCCCGGTGATGGTCAGGCCGTAGCCCTCCAGCCCGGCGCGCTTGGCGGGGTTGTTGGTGAGCAACCGCATCGAGCGCACGCCCAGGTCGTACAGGATCTGCGCGCCGGTGCCGTAGTCCCGGGCGTCGGCCGGCAGGCCCAGCTCCAGGTTCGCGTCGACGGTGTCGAGGCCGCGGTCCTGCAGCTGGTATGCCTGCAGCTTGTGCAGCAGCCCGATGCCGCGCCCCTCGTGGCCGCGCATGTAGAGCACGACCCCGCGCCCGGCCTCTGCCACCCGGTCGAGGGCGTTGTCCAGCTGCGGGCCGCAGTCGCAGCGCACCGAGCCGAAGACGTCCCCGGTCAGGCACTCGGAGTGCACCCGGACCAGCACGTCCTCGCCGTCGCCCAGGTCGCCGAAGACCAGCGCGACGTGCTCGGCGCCGGCCACGTCGGTGCGGTAGCCGACCGCGGTGAAGTCGCCGTGCTCGGTCGGCAGCCGGGTCTCGACGACCCGCTCGACCTGGCTCTCGTGCCGCCGCCGGTAGGCGATCAGGTCGGCGATGCTGATCAGCGCCAGGTCGTGCTCGGCGGCGAACTTCTCCAGGTCGGGCATCCGCATCATGGTGCCGTCGTCGTTGACCATCTCGCAGAGCACGCCGGCGGGACGCAGCCCGGCCAGCACCGACAGGTCGATCGCGGCCTCGGTGTGGCCCGGCCGGCGCAGCACGCCGCCGGCCTTGGCCCGCAGCGGCACCACGTGGCCCGGCCGGGACAGGTCGCTGGGCTGGGTCTCGGCCGAGCCCAGCAGCCGGATGGTGTGCGCTCGGTCGGCGGCCGAGATGCCGGTGCTGATGCCCTCGCGGGCGTCGACGGTCACCGCGTACGCCGTGCCGCGGCGGTCCTGGTTGGTGTGGAACATCGGGGGCAGGTCGAGCCGGTCTGCCTCCTCCTCGGTCAGCGGCACGCAGATGTAACCGGACGTGTACCGGACCATGAACGCGACCAGCTCCGGCGTGGCGTGCTCGGCCGCGAAGATCAGGTCGCCCTCGTTCTCCCGGTCCTCGTCGTCCACCACGATCACCGGCCGGCCGGCCGCGATGTCCTTGATCGCCCGTTCGATATCGGTGCTCATGACCGCTCCCCCAGCATCTTCTCGACGTACTTGGCGATGACGTCGACCTCGAGGTTCACCGGGTCGCCGACGGCCTTGCCGCCCAGCACGGTGAGCTTCAGCGTGGTCGGGATGAGACCGACGTCGAAGGTGTCGGCGGTGACCGCCATGACCGTCAGCGAGACCCCGTCGACGGTGATCGAGCCCTTCTCCACCACGTAGCGGGACAGCTCGGGTGGGAGCGAGAAGCGCAGCACCTCCCACTCGTCGGCGGGCTCGCGGGCGACGATCCGGGCGACGCCGTCGACGTGGCCCTGCACCAGATGCCCGCCGAGCCGGGAGCCGACGGTCGCGGCCCGTTCCAGGTTGACCTGGCTGCCCGCGGTCAGCGCGCCCAGCGACGAGCGCCGCAGGCTCTCGCCCATCACGTCGGCGGTGAACACCCCGTCGACGTTGTCGATGACGGTCAGGCAGACGCCGTTGACCGAGATCGAGTCGCCGTGCCGCGCGTCGGAGGTGACGACGGGCCCGCGGACGGCGAGCACCGCCGAGTCGCCCCCGGCGTCGGTGAGGTACACGACCTCACCCAGTTCCTCGACGATTCCCGTGAACATCAGGCCTCCTTGGCTCGGAGCGATGCGGTGAAACGCAGGTCGGGTCCGACCCGCGTGATGTCGGTGAGGTCCAGCTCGATGGCCTCGCTGATGGTGGTGACGCCGGCGCCCACCAGCGACGGCTGGCCGGCGCCGAGCATCTTCGGGGCGATGTAGCCGACAACCTTGTCCACCAGGCCGGCCGCCAGGAAGCCGCCGGCCAGCGTGGGGCCGCCCTCCAGGAGCACGGCGCGCACGCCGCGGGCGTACAGCTCGGTGAGCAGCGCGGCCAGGTCGACCCGGCCGTCGGGACCGGCGCCGACCTCGGCCGCCGTCGCGATCCAGGTGGGTGCGGCCTGGTCGCGGATGCGGGCCTTGGCCGGGGTACGCCCGGCGGAGTCGACCACCACCCGCCAGGGCTGCTTGATGGCGAGGCTGCCGTCGCGCAGGTCGCGGACGGTGAGCTGGGGGTCGTCGGCAATGATCGTGCCGACCCCGGCGACGATCGCGTCGACCGAGCTGCGCAGCTTGTGCACGTCGCCGCGGGCGGGCGCGGAGGTGATCCACTGGCTGGTGCCGTCGGCGGCGGCCGACCGCCCGTCCAGGGTCGCCGCGTACTTCCAGGTCACGTACGGCCGGCCGCGGCGCACGGCGGTCAGCCAGGCCACGTTGCCCTCCTCGGCCTCGGCGCGGCGTACCCCGGTCTCCACCGGCACCCCGGCGTCACGCAGCGTCGCCGCCCCGCCGGCCGCGACCGGCGTCGGGTCGTCGACCGCGATGACCACCCGGGTGATGCCGGCGTTGATCAGCGCCTGGGCGCACGGGCCGGTGCGGCCGGTGTGGTTGCACGGCTCGAGCGTGACCACGGCGGTGCCGCCCCGGGCGCGCTCACCGGCCTGCGCCAGCGCCACGATCTCGGCGTGCGGCCCACCGGCGTACGCGTGGAAGCCCTCGCCGACGACCTCGCCCTCGGCGCTGAGCAGGACACAGCCGACCACCGGGTTGGGGCTGGTGGTGCCCAGGCCCCGGGCGGCCAGCGCGATAGCGCGGCCCATCGCCTCGTCGTCGGTGACCATCTGCGTTCCCTCTCCATGCGCGGTGCGAACACGCGCCGAACGAAGAGGGAAAAGGTTGCGCAACAGGACATCAGGGGACGCGTCGCGTCACCCCGGAGAGAGCACGCCGCGACGAGCCCTCGTCCTGCTCCGCGCGCTGTCTCCCATCCGGACTGTCTGACCGGTCGGCACGAGTGCCGTCCGCTCAACCGTCGGCCCTGGAGTTTCACCAGGTCCACCGTGCGTCTAGAGCCAGATCTGGCTAGACGTCCGGGTCGCGGGCTCAGCCCTGCCGGAGCAGGTCATTACCGCCGGTTCGGAATTTCACCGAGTCCCGCCAGCGCGTGGTGGGTCACCCATGAGTCTTGCACGCGAATGGCGGCTTGCCATCTCCTGGAAGGCGATCCACGTCACACGCCGGCGCCCGACGAGGGGTCCTCCGGGTCCTCCGAGTCCGCCCGGCGGCGGTCGATCGCCACGTACGAGCCCGGCTGGCTCTTGGCGACCTTCTTCATCTCGGAGGCGACCGCGACCACCATCCGGGCGTCCTCGAACCGGCGGCCCTCGGCGGTGGCCTGGGCGACGCCGATGGAGAGCGTGACCAGGGCGGCGCGCTGCTTGCTGCCGCGCCGGTCCGGCACCTCGATGTAGCCGCGCTGGGCGTCCTCGGGGTCGTACAGCTGGTCGGCGACGGTCTCGAAGTCGGTCACCGTGAACTTGGTCAGCGGCAGCACCTGGTCGGGCATGCAGATGAAGACGAAGTCGTCACCGCCGATGTGGCCCAGGAAGACCGGCGGGCGGCCGGTGGCGGCGACCGCGCGGTGCAGGCTGCCCGCCAGCGCGGTGATGAACTCGTCGCCGCGGTCGAAGCCGTACACGTCGTTGACGCTCTTGAACCGGTCGATGTCGATGTAGCCGACCGCGAAGTCCTTGCCGGTCTTCATCCGGTCCACGATCTCGCGGCGCACCCGGGCGTTGCCGGGCAGCCCGGTCAGCGGGGAGACCTCGCGGAACTCCTTGTTGCGCCGCAGCGTGGAGGAGACCCGGGCGATGAGCTCGGCGGTGTCGAACGGCTTGACCAGGTAGTCGTCCACGCCGGCGGTCAGGCCGACCACCTTGTCGACGGTCATCCCCTTGGCGGTGAGCATGATCACCGGCAGCGCCGAGGTGAGCGGCTCGGCGCGCAGCCGGCGGGTCAGCTCGACGCCGTTCATGTTCGGCATCATCCAGTCGACCACGGCCAGGTCCGGGCGGCGGCTCTCCATCACCTCCAGGGCGTGCTGGCCGTCGCGGGCCCGCATCACCTCGAAGCCGTGCACCTTGAGGTTGAACGCCACGAAGCTGGCGATGTCCTCGTCGTCGTCGACCACCAGGATCAGGTCGGGCCGCTCCTCGGGCTCCGCGGCGGTCGCGTCGACCTTGTGCCGGACCACGCCGGTGCTCATGCGTGGACCGCCGCCCGCGCGGCCAGGGCGCGCAGCTTGCGGCACGCCTCGGCGGGGTCCTCGGCGCCGTACACGGCGGTGCCCGCGACGAACGCGTCCGCACCCGCCTCGGCGGCCTGCTCGATGGTGTCGGCGGCGATGCCGCCGTCGACCTCGAGGCGGACCTCCAGGTTCTTGGCCCGGATCCGGCGGCGCACGTCACGGACCTTGTCCAGCATCTCGGGCATGAACTTCTGCCCGCCGAAGCCGGCCTTGATCGTCATGATCAGCACCGTGTCCAGATAGGGCAGCAGCTCCAGGTACGGCTCCACCGGCGTGTCCCGGTCGATGGCCAGCCCGGCCTTGGCGCCCGCCGCCCGCAGCGTCTTCGCCAGCGCCACCGGGTTCTCACAGGCCTCGGCATGGAACGTCACGTTGTACGCCCCCGCCTCGGCGTACCCGGGCGCCCAGCGCTCCGGATCCGTGATCATCAGGTGCACGTCGAACGGGATGACGGTCGCCTTGCGCAGGCTCTGCACGACCGGCAGCCCGATGGTCAGGTTCGGGACGAAATGGTTGTCCATGACGTCCACGTGCACCCAGTCCGCGGCACCCTCGATGTCGTGCACCGCGGTGGCGAGGTGCGCGAAGTCCGCGGCCAGGATGCTGGGGGCGATGATCGGCGATGACTCCACCGGTGAAGTGTATGGCCTGTTTGCCCATACCCGGGATACTCATGGGGTTCTCGGAGGGGGGTGGCATGCGAGGGACCGCGGTCCTGCTGGCGGTGCTGCTCGTCGCCGGCTGCTCCGGGGCGCCGCCGGACGGCACCGACGGTGACCTGACCGACGACTGGCCGCTGCTCACGTCGGCCGCGCCGTTCCGCCCGGTCACCGGCCAGTGCCACGAGAGCCTGGCGGCGACCGCGCCGCTGGCCGAGCACCGTCCGGTCGACTGCGCCGAGCTGCACGTCTCGGAGACCTACCACGTGGGCACCCCCGCGCCGGCCGACGTGGTGCCGGCGGCCGGCTCCGCCGGGGCCCGGGCCGCCTTCCAGGAGTGCTCCCAGCGGGCGGCCGATTTCCTCGGCGGCTCCTGGCGCACCGCCCGGGTGGCGGTGCAGGTGGTGTGGCCGACCAAGGCCGGCTGGTCGGGCGGCGCGCGCTGGTTCCGCTGCGACGTGACCACCGCAGACCTCGACGGGCAGAGCCGCACCAGCCGCACCGGCAGCCTCGCCGGGGAGCTGGCCGGCGCGTCGCCGCTGCGGCTGGGCTGCTTCAACCCCGAGGTCGACGGCGAGACCGTGACCACGATGCGCCCGGTGCCGTGCGAGCAGGCTCACCGCGCCGAGTTCGCCGGGTTGTGGAAGGCGCCGGAGATCACGTACGCGGCGCTGGAGTCCGGCACCGCCCGCAGCGCGGCCGGCTGCCGCAGCGTGATCGCCAAGTTCGCCGACCTGCCCGACAACTCGGACATGCAGTACCGGACCGGCTGGATCTCCTACAACCCGACCCGCACCGAGTGGCTGTCCGGTGAGCGCCGGGTGCGCTGCTTCGTGTACTTCGCCTCGCGGACCTTCAAGCGGTCGCTGAAAAACGCCGGCCCCGGCGTGCTGCCGGTCAACTAGAGCTTGCCGGCCGCGTGCCGCTGCGCGATCCGGGCCCGGAAGGCGGCGCCGTCGTTGGTCCGCGGGAACGGCACGTCCGGCACCGGCACGCCGAGGAAGTCACAGAGCGGCGGCCACCCGTCCGACACCTCGAACTCCAGCAGCCGGTCCGCCGGGATCTCCGCGCGGACCGCGGCGTTGTGCTCGGTGAAGACCCGTACGGCGTGCTCCCGGTCGGCGAACCGGCCGCCGAACGTGCCCTGCCAGACGATCGCCCGGAGCATGCCGCGGCCGGCCGCCACGGATTCGTCCCCGCCCTCCGGCGGGTGCGTGGCGGCCTGGAAGATCGTGCCGTGGGCGCTCTCGTACCACCGCTGCGGGTCGCGGACGGTCAGCACGACCTTCGCCGCCGGGTGCCGACCGGCCAGCTCGCGCCAGAAGTACGCACCCGGCCAGTCCACCGTGGAGCGGTGCCCCTCGAGCGCCTTGTCCAGGCTCGCGGTGTCACCCTCGGCGGCCCGGTGGAACAGCGCCGCCCGTTGCGGATCGTCCAGCAACGGCAGCATGTGCAGGCACGGCCCGTGCCCGAGCTGCTCCAGCGCGAGCTTCAGGCTGAGGGTGCCGGTCCGGCCGAATCCCGCCCCGATGACATCCATGAGTTTCTTTATACCGGAGCGAGTCGACCGGGAAGGTGCACAAGGATCAGGCGACCTGGCTCCGCTGCAGGGCCGCCGCGAGCGCCTCGGCGTTCTTTTGTCCACCCGCGGAAGGTGAGCGCGACGCCGTCGCCGGGCGTGCGGCTCCACCGGGCGCCGTGCGGGCAGCTGTCAGCTGGTGCGGCGCAGCACCGCCAGGAACATCGCGTCGGTGCCGTGCCGGTGCGGCCACAGCTGCACCGTCGGGCCGGGGCCGAGCTTCGGCATGCCCGGCGGCAGCAGCGGGCGGGCGTCCACGAAGTCGACCTCCACGCCGCTGCGGCGGGCGCCCTCGGTGACCGTCACCTGGGTCTCCACCATGTGCGGCGAGCAGGTCACGTAGGCGACCACGCCGCCCGGCCGGACCGCCCGCAGCGCGGCCACCAGCAGCTCACGCTGGAGCCGGGTCAGCGGCGGCAGGTCGGCCGGGGTACGCCGCCAGCGCGACTCCGGCCGCCGGCGCAGCGAGCCCAGGCCGGTGCACGGCGCGTCGACCAGCACCCGGTCGAAGCCCTCCTCCGGCAGATCGGGGTCGCGCCCGACCGTACGGCCGTCCGTCGGCAGCACCGTGACCGGGAGCCCGGCGGTGGCCTGCTCGACCAGCCGGGCCCGGTGGTCGGCGACCTCGACGGCGGTGACCTCCGCGCCGCGCAGCGCGGCGATCGAGCCGAGCAGACCGGCCTTGCCGCCCGGGCCGGCGCACAGGTCGAGCCAGCGGTTGTCCTGGCCCTCCACCGGCGCGGCCAGCAGCGCGGCGGCCACCAGCTGCGAGCCCTCGTCCTGCACGTGGGCACGGCCCTCGCGGATCGCGGAGAGCTCGCTGGGCGAGCCCCCGTTGAGATAGACCGCGTACGGCGAGAACGCGCCGGGCTGGCCGTCGACCTCGTCGGCCAGCTCGACCGCCTCGGCCCGGCCCGGCCGCGCGCACAGGTGCACGATCGGCGGCTGGTTGTCCTCGATGAGCAGCCGGGCGGTGTCCTCCAGGTCGCCGCCGAGCGCCTCGGCGAACGACCGGATGATCCACTCCGGGTGGTTGTGCACGACCGCGAGGTGCCCCACCGGGTTCTCGGCGTAGTCCGGCGCCAGCTTGGTCAGCCACGCCTCCAGGCCGGTGTCGGAGATGGTGCGCATGACCGCGTTGGCGAAGCCGTGCGCGGCGGGCGCGACCGCGCGGACCAGGTCGACGGTCTGGTTCACCGCGGCGTGCGCGGGCACCCGGGTGAAGAGCAGCTGGTACGCGCCCAGGCGCAGCGCGTCCCGGGCCGGCGGGTCGATCCGGGACACCTCCCGGCCGGCCGCGTCCGCGATGATCAGGTCCAGGGTGCCCAGGGCACGCAGGGTGCCGTAGGTCAGCTCGGTGGCGAAGGCGGCGTCCCGGCCGTGCAGGCGCATCTCCCGCAGGATCTGCGAGAGCACCAGGTTGGCGTACGCGTCATCGCGGTGCACGGCGGCGATGGCCTCGTACGCCGCTTGCCGGGCCGGGTCGGACGGCGGGCGACCCGCGCGCGGAGCCCGGCCGGACCGGCTGTCGCGGCTGGAGTCGCGGCCCTGTCCGGGGCCGCCGGGACGGCGCGGGCCGGCGTTGTGCGGCCGGTCGGCGCTGTGCCGGCGCTGCTCGGCCCGCGGCTGCTCGTCCTGTGGCCGGTCGGCCTTGTTGTCGTCGATCATGCTGTGCCCATCTTCCGCATGCTCTCCTGGCCCTCGCCGTCGCGGCAGTGCATCGCGAGAGGCGGGCGTGGCTCGGTGCAGTCGATCATGCGAGGGTCTCCCCCGGGTTGAGGCGCAGGCCACGCGCCCAGTCGGAGGCCGACATCGGCTTTTTCCCGGCGGCCCGGACCTCGCCGAGGATCACCGGGGTGGTCGCCGTGCCCACCAGCACCTGAGTGCGCTCGACGAGCACCTCGCCCGGCGCCAGGGCGGCGGCGTTCGCGACCGGGCGGACCGGCCCGAGCTTGAGCCGTTCGTCGCGCAGCGTGGTCCAGGCGCCCGGTGCCGGGGTGCACGCGCGGATCCGCCGGTCGACGGCGAACGCGGGGTCGCTCCAGCGCACCCGGGCGTCGTCAACGGTGATCTTCGGGGCCTGCGACACGCCGTCGGCGGGCTGCGGGTGCGCCCGGGCAGTCCCCGCCTCGATCGCGTCCAGGACGGCGACCAGCAGGCCGGCGCCCTCGGTGGCGAGCCGGGCGAGCAGGTCACCCGAGGTGTCCGTGGCGCGGATCCGCTCGGTCAGCGTGCCGTACACCGGGCCGGTGTCCATCCCCGCCTCCAGCTCGAACACGCTGGCGCCGGTGACCTCGTCGCCGTGCAGCACGGCGTGCTGCACGGGCGCCGCGCCGCGCCACGCGGGCAGCAACGAGAAGTGCAGGTTGACCCAGCCGTGCTTGGGGATCTCCAGCGCGCTCGGCGGCACGAGCGCGCCGTAGGCGACCACCGGTACGCAGTCCGGCGCGAGCTCACGCAGCCGCTGCTGGAACTCCGGCTCGCGGGGGCGCTGCGGGGTGAGCACCTCGATGCCCCGCTCGTCGGCCCAGGCGCCGGCGGGCGAGCGCACCAGGCGCCGGCCCCGTCCGGCGGGGGCGTCCGGGCGGGTGACGACGGCGATGATCTCGTGCGAGGACGCGGCCAGGGCGTCGAGCGAGGGCAGGGTCACCTCGGGGGTGCCGGCGAAGATCAGGCGCACCGGGTCACCGCCCCAGCCCGAAGATGCCCCGCTCGTGCGGGCTCGTCTTCACCGTCGGCGGGGCGCCGGCGTCGTACCAGTCGGCGGCCCGGATCTGCTTCATCGCGTCCTTACGTGCGGCGGTGTCCAGCCGGTCCAGGAAGAGCACCCCGTCCAGGTGGTCGGTCTCGTGCTGCACACAGCGCGCCATCAGGCCGGTGCCGACCAGTTGCAGCGGGTCACCGTGCTCGGAGAAGCCCTGCGCCACGACGTGCTGGCGGCGCTTGGTGTCGATGTACACGCCGGGGATGGACAGGCAGCCCTCGGGGCCGTCCTGCTCCTCGTCGTCGGGGAACGACAGCACCGGGTTCACGATGTGGCCGACCACCTCGTCGACGTGGAAGGTGAACACCCGCAGACCCACACCGAGCTGCGGCGCGGCCAGGCCGGCGCCACCGGAGTCCTGCATCGTCTCGGTGAGGTCCCGGACGAGCCGGCGCAGTTCCTTGTCGAAGTCGACCACGGCGTCGGCCGGCGTACGCAGCACCGGGTCGCCGAACAGACGGATGGGCTGGACGGTCACGCGGGTGCCACTCCTGACTGCTCACAGAAAAAACCTGATCGCGCCTAGTCTACGGAGCCCCGGCGGCGGCCCGGAGCCGCCCGGCGGGGCCAATGTCCGGCGCGCCGTCACGTCACCGTCGGCCCCGGTTCATCCGGGCCTCCTACCGTCCGCGCTCATGCGACGAAATGCATCCCGGGCGGCCGGCGTCGGCCTGCTCGTCCTGACGCTCGGCCTGGTGGCCGTGCCCTCCTCCGCCCACTCGGCCGCCGTACCCACGCTGACCGGCTTCGCGTCCCTGCCGGCCCTGACCTTCGTGCCGGGCAGCGAGCCCGCCGGGGCCGCGCTGGGCACCGCCCCGGTGAACGGCATCGCCGCGCCCTGGGACGACCAGCCGGTGCAGGGCTTCTCCGGGGTGCTGCCGAACGGCGACGGCAGCTACGACGTGCTCTCCGACAACGGCTTCGGCACCAAGGCCAACAGCGCCGACTTCCTGCTGCGCATCCAGAAGATCGGCCCGGTGCCGGCCACCGGCGAGATCGACGTGCTGGGCGGCATCAACCTGACCGACCCGGCGGCCAAGGTCCCGTTCCCGCTGGTCCGCGCCGACCGGGTGCTGACCGGCGCGGACTTCGACGTCGAATCGATCGTGCGCGACCGCGACGGCTCACTGTGGATCGGCGACGAGTTCGGCCCGTGGCTGCTGCACTTCGACCGGGCGGGCCGGCTGCTGACCGCGCCGATCCCGCTGCCGGACGTACGCGCCCCGGAAAACCCGGCCGGCACCCCGAACCTGGGCAGCAGCAAGGGCTTCGAGGGCATGGCACACTCCCCCGACGGCTGGTACCTGTACCCGCTGCTGGAGGGCACGGTGGCCGGTGACGTGGCCGGTGACCTGCGGTTCAACGAGTTCGACGTGCGGCGCGGGGCGTACACGGGCAAGCGCTGGACCTACCGCCTGGAGTCACCGACGCACGCGATCGGCGACGCGATCCCGGTCGACACGAACCGCTTCCTGGTGATCGAACGCGACGGCGCCCAGGGCGACGCGGCCCAGGTGAAACGCATCTACCTGGCCGACCGCCGCGACCGGAACAAGGACGGCGTGATGGACAAGACCCTGGTGGTGGACCTGCTGAAGATCGCCAACCCGCGCGGCGTGGGCGGCTTCGGCAAGACCTTCCGCTTCCCGTTCACGACGATCGAGGACGTGGCCCTGCTGGACGGCCGGACGCTGGCGGTGCTGAACGACAACAACTTCCCGGGCTCGGCGGGCCGCACCCCGAACGTGGCGGACAACAACGAGTTCATCACGGTACGGCTGCCGGCGTCGCTGCACCCAGACCCGCGGGTGCTGCGCTGAGTCACCGGTGACCGGATTGCCGGCATGACGATCGGGGCATCGGGGCGCACCCGATGCCCCGACCTCGATCGTCTGGGACCGGATCCGCGCAACCGGATCGGGTCTTGCCGGGCGCTCGGCCGGGCGAACCCGCACAGCCGGGCGGGAGTGGCCGGCCGAGCGAACCCGCACAGCCGGGCGGGAGTGGCCGGCCGAGCGAACCCGCACAGCCGGGCGAACCCGCACGGCCCGGGCGGGAGTGGTCGGGCGGTCGGCGGTTCGGCCGGTCAGTCGTGCGGTGTGGCCGGGATCTCCACCACCAGGGCGGTCAGGCCCGCGTCGGTCCGGGTTGTGTGCTCCTCGCCGGCTCGCCACACGACCGCTTGGCCGGCCCCGATCCCGGCCCAAGTCCCGTCCCCGCCCTGCACACGGGCTTGTCCTGCCACCACCACGAGCAGCTGATCAACCGGCGCGGGATGGCGGCCGATCTCGCCACCGGCGTCGACGTGCAGCACGGTGACAGCGCCTCCGTCACCGCTGAGCACGGCCTGGGCCACGACTCCCGCACTGCCGTGGGCCTGCACCGGCCGGCCCGCCACCTGCCGGAAGTCCAGGATCTCCACGCCCGCGACGATACGGGACCACACAGGACGCCCGACCAAGCACGGCCAGCCAGAGGACGCCCGGCCCAGGCTGCGCGTCGCAGGCACCCGCTGCGAATCCCGCCGCTGCTGCCGGCGGCGCGTCTGTCAGTGTTCCAACCGGTGTCGTCGTTGATGCTCCCTTCGGTGCGTCCCTCGCTGTTGTTGTCGGTCAGAGGAGTTCGGCCGGGTCGATCTGGATGCGGATCGGGTGGGGTGACTTCTTCACGCTGCGGACCGCCGCCGCCTCGTGCAGAGCCCGGGCCAGCGCCGCCGCGCGACCGCGGGACACCCGCAGCAACATGCGTTCCTGGTCGTCCGCCGCCGGGACCGGGCCGAGCAGTTCCACGTCGTCCGGCAGGCGGGCCGCGTCGAGGAACTCGGCCACCGCCTCGGCCTTGCCGGTCACGCTCGCCATCCGGGCCGCCGGTGGGAAGCCCAGCTCACGGCGTTCGGCCAGCTCGCGGGCGGCGAACCAGCCCGGGTCCCAGCGCAGCAGCGCCTGCACCGGCGCCAGCGAACCGTCGGCGACGACAACCACCCGCCCACCTGCCGGACCGGGGCGCGCCAACGCCGCCGCGGACAGCCAGCGGCGCATCGTCTCCTCGGCGGCCCGCAGATCGGCGCGCGACAGCAACGCCCACGAGTCGAGCAGCAGCACCGCCCCATAACCGCCCTCGGCCACCGGCTCCGCCCCCGGAGTCGCGACGATGACTGCCGCCTCGTCCGGCACGACGTCGAGGATCTCGTCGCGGCCGGACGTGCGTACCGGAAAACCCGGGAACGCCCGGCCGAGCTCCTCCGCGGTCCGCCGGGCGCCGGTCACCGAGGCCCGCAGCCGGCGCCCGCCGCACGCCGGGCAGGCGTAATCGGCCGCGGCGCGGCCGCACCAGTGGCAGGCCGGCACGTCCCGCGAACCGGCCAGCCCGAGCGGCCCGGAACAGTGCGGGCACCGGGCCGGCGTGCGGCACTCGGCGCAGGCGGTGGACGGCAGGTAGCCCCGGCGCGGCACCTGGACCAGCACCGGCATCCCGGCCTTCAACGCTCCCCGCGCCGCCTGCCAGGCCAGGCTGGGCAGCCGCGCGGTGACGGCGCCGGGATCACGGGCGAGCTGCGGGTCGTCCCCGGTGGGCGCGATGAGCGGGCTCCGCGCCCGCAACGTGTCCCGCCCGGCGACGATCTCCTTGGCCCACCCGGTCTCCAGCAGGAGCTGACCCTCACCCGTACGCGCAAACCCACCCACCAGCGCAGCGCACCCGGCCAACTGCGCACGGGTGAGCAGCACATCCCGGGCATGCGGATACGGCGCCCGCGGCTCGGCGTGCAGATCGTCCCCGTCGTCCCAGATGACTACGAGCCCCAGGTCGGCCACGGGCGCGAACATGGCAGCCCGGGTCCCGGCGACGACGGGCACCCGGTGCCGGCTGGCGGCGAGAAAACGCCGGTACCGCTCGGCCGGACCGGCGGCGGCGTTGAGCGCCACGTGCCGCCCGTCCCCGAGCACCCTGGTGAGCGCCCGATCGACCCGGTCGAGATCCCGCGCGTCCGCGACAACAACGACCACACCCCGGCCACCGCGCACGGCGGCCGCGACCGCCTCGGCGATCCGCGCCGGCCAATCCTCACCCGGCAGCGCGGACCACACGGCCCGGGCGGGTCGCCCCTGCTCCAACGCATGCAGGTACGCGGGCCCGGCCGGATAACTACCCCAGCCATGGGCCGCCGCCATCGGCCCGGCAGAGGTTGCCGCCTCAGCCAGCCCGGCCGAGGATGGCCCCCCCGCCGGCTCAACAGGAACCGCCGCCTCACCCCGCCCGACACGGGTAGCCGCCCCGACCAGCCCGGCCGAGGATGGCCCCCCGGCCGGCTCAACAGGAACCGCCGCCTCACCCCGCCCGACACGGGTCGCCGCCCCGACCAGCCCGGCACGGCTAGCGGGCCCGGTCTGCCCATCGGCTGGTGTCGTGGTTGCGGAGCTGTTGAGGGCCGGGTGGCTTGTGGCTGCCGCCGGCGCACCGGTGGGATCGGCTGCCGGCGCACTTCCGGCCAAGTCGCCGGAGAAACCGGGCGAATCCCGCAAATTGGGTGAATCCCCGGAGAGACCCGCGGCAACCTGGCCGCCGCCCTGGTCACCCTCGCCCGCGACCGCCTCGTCAGCTACCCGATCACCGGAGCCGCCGGGCTCAACGACTCCCCCGGGCGGCGGCGCCAGGGATTCTTCCGGGTGGCCGGGCCCCTCCAGCGCGGAAGACGAAGGCAGATCACCCAAGGCATCCGACCGGTCCAACCCGACCGGCTCCACGGCCTCAGCTGAAAGACTCCCAGCACCCGCGCCGGACTCCGCCTGCCCGGACTCCGCCTGCCCGGACGACGGGCCGGACGACGGGCCGGACGACGGGCCGGACGACGACGGTCCTGAGGCAGTAGCGCCCGAAGGTCGGAGAAGGGCTGGCGGGGTCGCCTGGGCTTCCACCCGCGCATGGCGCGGCGGCACAGCCAGCCGCAACACATCCGACAGATTCCCCGCATACCGGTCAGCGACCGCGCGGGCCAGCCGGGCCACCTCCGGATCGAGCACCCGCTCCGGAGAGACCACTTTGTCCAGATAAGCCAACTTGCCGCCGTGTGGGCTCGACTCCGCGCGTTCCAGCAGGAAGCCGTTCACCAGCTGCCCGGCGAACCGGACCTTCACCCGCACGCCCGGCTGGGCGGCCTCGTCGTCGGCCGCCGAGACCAGGTAGTCGAACGGGCGGTCCAGGTGAGGCAGGGGGACCTCGACGCTCACCCGGGCAATCGGGAGCCGGGGTGCCGGCTCGCGGTCGGGTTTTGGTTTTGCCGCCCTCACCCGCACAGTCTCGCGGGTGGGTACGACATCTTCCGCCGCGAACAGCACGGGTGCCCCGACCGAGGTCGAGGCACCCGTTCCCGTCTTGGCCAAGCTCAGGCCGCGGCCGACTTCAGGTCCTGGGCGCGGTCCGTGCTCTCCCACAGCAGGTCCGGCAGTTCCCGGCCGAAGTGGCCGTACGCGGCGGTCTGCTGGTAGATCGGGCGCAGCAGGTCCAGATCACGGATGATCGCGGCCGGA
>NZ_JBITLX010000032.1:0-106406 GCF_044465625.1 Actinoplanes sp. NPDC049599 | reverse complement strand
CACCCCCGCCGGAGGGAACTGCTCTTTCTGGTTGGGTTGACCTCTACCCCTGCTTTTCCCCGCCGGACGCCCCGGTCTGCTCCCCCGCCCCGGCCCCCCCCCCCCGGCGCCGGTGCGCCCGGGACCCGGCGCACCGCGAACGTGTCCTATGTAGGTGTTGCTCGGGACTGCCGGCTCTGTCGCTGCGGCCCGCCCGGGCATGTGCTGGAGGCAGGTGACGAGCGTCCCGGGGGGAGGATGGCCGATGCGATTCCCCGCCCTCCGGCACGTGGCGGCGGTGTGCCTGGTGCTGGTGCTGACGATCGTCCTGGGCGCGGTCACCGTGCCCGGGGACGACCCGGGGGTCACCGGCCCGTCGTCCCGGCCGCGGATCCTGTGGGGCATCGGCGATCAACTCGGGCCGGCGCTCGGCAGCTTCTTCTTCCGCGACGGCGTGGCCGGGATGGTCACGGCGTGGTTCAACGGACCGGCCGACCTGGACTGGATGCGGCAGGTCGAGGGCCCGGCGGTGGCCGAGGTGTACGCCGCGGGCGCGGCCGTCGAGCTGGTGGTCTGGCTGGCCGACGAGCCGCAGTACGCGATCAGTGATCGTTTCCAGTCCGACATCCGCCTGCTGACCCGGCTGCACAAAGGCCCCGGACCGCACTACGGTCCGCTGTACGTCGTGCTGTTCTCCGAGTTCGAGACCTACCGCGACGGTGACCCGGCCTACCGCGACGCCCTGATGACCGCCTATCAACGGGCGGTCGCGGCGATTCACGACGAGTACGACAGGGCGCGCGTGGCGCTCGGCTTCGGCGGCTACGCCTGGGACGGGGTGCACGACCGGGACATCGCGCGGTTCCGCGACGAGATCGCCGTCAGTGACTTTGTCGCGGTCCAGCAGATGCAGCCGTGCGACGACGAGGTCGGCGGCCGCAACATCGCGGTCGCCAAGGTCCGCGGCGCGGTGCGTCAGCTCGGCGGCTTCGGCAAACCGGTGATGGTCTCCCACTTCAAGTTGTGGGGCGACGCCGGCTGTCAGCGCACGGCGTTCGAACGGTTCGCCGCCGAGGTCTTCACCACCGCGTCGCTGGCGGACCTGGCCCGCGACGGGCTGTTCGCGTGGGGCTTCATGGCGGACCACTACAGCAACGACGCGAGCCCGGACGATGACGCCGTGCGCCGCGTCGAGAGCCACCGGGCGACGCTCCGGCACCGTGCCGAGCTTCCGTCGGCCGGCGTGCCTTAGCACGGTGCGGCACACGGGGAGGAGAACCATGGATCTACTGCGCAGCGGCGGTGTCCGGAGCCGGGCGCCGAGCGGTCGTGGTCGGGTGATCACCGATGTCGCCCGGTCGCCCGTTGATCTCGAGGTGGTGATTCCCGCCTTCGACGAGGAGGAGCGGCTCGGGGCCACCCTGCGGGCGACCGCCGAGGTCCTGTGGTCGCAGCCGTGGAGCAGCCGCATCGTGGTGGTCGACAACGGCAGCACCGATCGGACGTCCGAAGTGGCCGACGACGTCGCCGGCCGGGTCCCGGTGCTGGTGATCGGATGTTCGCGGCGGGGCAAGGGCGCCGCGGTGCGGCGGGGGGTCCTCACCTCCCCGGCCCGCTGGGTCGGGTACTGCGACGCCGATGCGGCGACCCCGGCGAAGCTGATCGCGCCGGCCGTGGACCTGCTGATCGCCGGGCACCCGATCGTGATCGGCTCGCGGTACTGCGCCGGCGGCCGGGTGATGGTCCGGCAGTCCCTGCTCCGGCGGCTCGGCGGCCGCGGCTTCCGCACGCTGAGCCGCCGCCTGGTCGGTGACCTCACCGACACCCAGTGCGGCTTCAAGTTCTTCGACGGCGACCTGGCCCGGCGGCTCTTCGCCGAGTCCCGCACCACGGGGTTCGCCTTCGACCTGGAACTGCTCGCCCTGGCGCACAGCGCCCACCTGCCCGTGGTTGAGCTCCCGGTCGACTGGTACGACCGGCGCGGCTCCACGCTGCGCAGCGTCCGGGACGGCATCCGGGCCTACCGGGAGTTGCGGGGGCTCCGGATGATCGCTGAGGAGCCGGTCGACATCCTGACCCTCGATCCGGGCCTGCTTCCCCCCTGCCCACCGGAGGCTCCGGCGGCGTCCGCCGGGCCGGCGACGACGGGGGAGGTGTGTGGTGAGCCGGATCCGGATTGCCGTTCTGAACTGGCGTGACTGTGCTCATCCGCGGGCCGGCGGTGCCGAGCTGTACTGCGAGCGCGTCGCCGCTGAGCTGGTCGAGCAGGGCGTCGCGGTGACCTACCTGACCGCCAGGGTCCCCGGGCGTCCCTCGACCGAGGAACACGACGGTTTCCGGCTGGTCCGCAGGGGCGGCACCCTGACGGTGTACGGGGCCGCGCTGATCTGGCTCTGGCGGCACCGCGGGGACATCGACGGCGTGATCGATTCGCAGAACGGCATACCGTTCTTCTCCCCGCTGGTCCTCGGCCGGAAGGTGCCGGTGGTGCTGCTGATCCACCATGTGCATCAGCGGCAGTTCCGGCAGTACTTCCCGTGGCCCGTTTCCGGCGTGGGCCGGTGGCTGGAGCGACGCGGCACGGCGCTGGTGTACCGCCGCCGGCCCATCGTGACCGTGTCACCGTCGTCCCGGCACGCCATCCGGCGCGAGCTCGGGCTCAAGGGACCGGTGTTCATCACCCCGTGCGGCACCGACCTGCCGGCCGGCGCGGCGGTGGCCCGCGCGCCGTCGCCCCGGATCGTCCTGGTCACGCGGCTCGTCCCGCACAAGCGGGTCGAGCTGGTGCTGGATGCGGTGGCCGAGGCGCGGCAAAGTGTGCCGGGCCTCGAACTGCACCTCGTCGGTGACGGTCCGTCCCGCGCGGCCGTGACCCGGGAGATCGAGCGGCGCGGCCTGGCCGACTGCGCCGTCGTCCACGGGCGGCTCGACGAGGCGCAGAAGTGGAGTCTGCTGCGGACGGCCTGGCTGACGGTCAGCGCCTCGGCCGGGGAGGGCTGGGGGCTGAGCCTGGTGGAGGCCGGCGCGCTCGGCGTTCCGGTCGTCGCGCTGCGCGTACCGGGGGTGCAGGACGCCGTCCGGGACGGCCGCACGGGTCTGCTCGTCGACGACGAGGCCCACCTCGCGCAGGCCATCGCCGACCTGGCCGAACGGCTGAGGGACGAGGCCGAGGCGGAACGGTGGCGGGCGCGGGCCCGGGCCTGGGCCGCCGGTTTCCACTGGTGGCGGACGGCGCAGCAGATCCGGCGGGTGCTGGAGGCGGATGCGCGCCACGTCCCGGCTGCCCGGGACAGGCGGACCGCGGGTGACGTGTCGACGGTGCTGGAGCTGACCGGCGCGGTTCCGGATCTGCCGCGGCTCCGCGGCCTGACCAGGCGCACCGACAGCTGGTCCCGGGAGGGTGACACCGTCGTGGGGCTGCTGCACGGCGCCGACGAGATCGACGCGCTGACCGTCGTGCGCCGGCTCGGGCTGTCCTCGCGCCCGGACATTCGCATCCGCCTGCGCCTGGCGCGCCCGTACGACCTGTTGAGGTACGCATGACCGGCGCAGCTCTTTACGTGCAAGCCGCGGCCGGCCAGAGCCACCGGCGGCGCCTTTCGTTCGACCACGCCGCCCTGGCCGTCGTGACTGTGGTGGGGGCGCTGCTGCGGCTGTTCCCGCTGCGCAGCGTCTGGCTCGACGAGGCGATCAGCATCGGGCAGGCCCGGCTGCCGTACGGCCGGATGCTGACCCAGTTCATGAACGACGACCTGCATCCTCCACTGTGGGGCAGCGTGCTGTGGCTGAGTCTCCGGGTGCTGGGTGACGGGCCGCTCGCCGTACGGATCCCCTCGGTGATCGCCGGAACGGCCTGCATCCCGCTGACCTACCTGCTCGGCCGGGAGCTCTACGACCGCCGGGCCGGCCTCGCCGCCGCCGTGCTCATGGCCGTCGCGCCGCTGGCGGTGTGGTACTCCGGTGAGGCCCGGATGTACGCCTGCTACCTGCTCTTCTCCGTCCTTGCACTGCTGGGCCAGGCGCGGGTGCTCAACCGCGGCGACCGGCTCGGGTGGACGCTGTTCACGCTCGGCTCCGCCGCCATGATCTACACCCACTACTTCTCGGTGCTGCAGCTGGCCGCCCAGCACCTGATCTTCGCCGTGGCCGCGACCCGGGGGCGGATCGGCGGCCACCGCACCGCCGGCTTGCGGCGACCGTGGATGCTGTCGATCGCCGCCACCGCCGTCCTCTGCCTGCCGCTCGCCCCGTACGCGATCCAGCAGCTCACGCACGCCGGCAGCCCCGGCGGCGCCGCGACCACCGGCGAGCCGGTCTCGGCGTACGTCGTCGCCGCGAACCTCGTCTGGAGCGTGTGGGGCTACCACGCGGACACGCTCATGACGCGGCTGGTGGCGCTCTGGCCGGCCGCCATGCTGATCGTGCTCGCGCTGCTGGGCAAGGGGCGATCGTGGGCGACCAACCTGCTGGTGGCCGCCGTGCTGATTCCCGTCCTGGGCGCCCTGGTGATCAGCGTGCGCGCCCGGACGTTCTTCGAGGTCCGGTACTTCATCTCGGTCCTGCCCGCGCTGCTCCTGCTGGCGGCACGGGCCGCCACCGGCTGGCTGTCGAGCACCGCCGCCCGCGCCACCGCGGCCGGCCTGCTCGCGCTGACGCTGCTGGCCGGGCTGGCGAACGAGCAGTTCAACCCCGGCAACCCCCGGCTGTACGACTACCGGAGCGCCTTCCAGTACGTCGCCGGGCACGCCCAGCCGGGTGATCTGATTCTCTACGCCCCGGACTATCTCAGCCCGGTCATCGACTACTACCGGCCGGAACCGCCCGCTGCCGCGGTGCGGGAGGACGCGCCGCTGCCGCCGTCGCCCGGCCGGATCTTCCTGATCGCCAGCTTCCTGAACGACCCCGGCACGGCCCGGCTGGCCGAGACGACCGTGTACACCCTGGAGCACAGCGGGCGGACCGTCCGGCAGACCAGACACTGGGACAACGTCACGCTGTGGGTCCTCGCATGAACGGCAGCGATCCCCGCACCGCGCCGCCGCCCTGGCAACCACAGCCGGCGAGCCGGGGCGAGGCCATGACGTTCCGGCTGCTCGCGGGGATCTCCGCCGTCTCGGCCCTGTGGTACTTCGGGTGGCTGCTGCAGCCGCACCGGGTCGGCAACCCGGTGCTGTACGGCCTGCTGGTCCTGGCGGAGCTGTTCAACCTGGCGCAGGCGCTCGGGTTCTGGTGGACCTGCGCCCGCCCGTCACCCCGCCCGAAGGCCGCGCCGCCGTCCCGCCGCGGGTGGGACGTCGACGTGCTCATCCCGGTGTACGGGGAGCCGGTCGACGTGGTCGAGCCGGTGGTCCGGGCCGCGGTGGCCCTGCGCGGCGCCCGTGTCCACGTCGCGCTCCTGGACGACGGCCACGCCCCGCAGATGGCGTCGCTCGCCGCCCGGCTCGGCGCGGCCTACCACTGCCGGCCGTCGCATCGGGGCGCCAAAGCCGGCAACCTCAACGACGCGCTGGCCCGCACCGACGCCCCGCTGGTGGCGGTGCTCGACTGTGACCACGTGCCCGGTCCGCTGTTCCTCGAGGCCACGGTCGGGCACTTCGCCGCCCCCGACGTCGCCTTCGTCCAGACGCCGCAGTACTACGCCAACGCCGCGCGGAACGAGACGGCCGGCGCGGCCTGGTCGCAGCAGGCGCTGTTCTTCGGCGGCATCGCGACGGGCAAGGCCGCGCTGGACGCCATGTTCTGCTGTGGCACGAACGTCGTCTTCCGGCGGGCGGCCCTGCGGGCGGCCGGCGGGTTCCCGGAGTCGTCGCTGACCGAGGACTTCGACCTCTCGGTGCGGCTGCACGCGGCCGGGTGGCGGTCGGTGTACGTCCCCCAGGTCCTCGCGCAGGGGCTCGGCCCGGAGGACGCCGCCTCCTACGTCAGCCAGCAGCTGCGCTGGTCGCGGGGCTGCATCTCGGCGCTCCCGCAGGTGCTGCGGGCGCCCCTGCCGTTCCGCATCCGCCTGCAGTACCTGCTGTCGGCGTCGTACTTCCTGTACGGCTGGACCCTGGCCGTGTACATGCTGATGCCCCTCGTCCGGATTCTCCTCGGCGCGCAACCGCTCTCGTCGACCAGCGCCTCGGCCTTCCTGCTGCACTTCGCGCCGTACTTCGTGCTGTCGATCGCCGGGGTGGCCCGGGCCGGTTCCGGTGCGTACACGTTCGGCGCGTTCGCGCTCTCGGCCGCGACCTTCTGGGTCGGCATCGTGTCCACGGTGCGGGCGGTGCTCCGCCGTCCCGCGGCGTTCGTGGTCACGCCCAAGAACGGCCACGGCGGCCGGCAGCCCCGCGTGGTCGCGCCGGCTCTCGCCACCGCGGGGCTGCTGATCGGGGTCTCCGCGTGGGGGATCGGGCACGACCCCAGCCCCGGCGTGCTCAACGGGGTGGCGTTCGCGCTCATCCACGCGGTCGTCCTGTTGCGCGGGTGCGCCCCGGCCCTCCGGGCGGGTCACCGGGGCCGCCGGCTCGGCGTACCGGTCCAGGGCCGCGCCGCGGTGGTCACCGCCGCGCCGCGACCGGTGGTGCTCACCGGCACCCGGGCGGCCGGGCCGGAACCCGTCCGGAGGGCGTCGTGACCGCGCTGGAGCCGGTGCGGGCGCCACGGTCGCCGGCGCCGCCCGGTGACACCGACGAGCTGCGCTCGGGGTCCCGGTGGTTGCTGCTGTCCACCGTCGCGGCCGGGGCCCTGAACTACGGATACGCGCTGGTGCTGCTCCGGCTGCTGCAGGCGGCGGACTACGCCACGTTCGCCGCCGGTCAGGCCCTCCTGCTGGCGGTGGGGGCGATGGCGCAGTGCGCCGTGCCGTGGGTGCTGGCGCACGAGCTGGCCTCCGCACGGTCGGACCGGCTGCGCCGCCGCGCCGCGGTGTCGTTCGCCCTGCTGGCCAACACCGTGGCCGGCCTGGCGGGCGCGCTGGTGGCCGCCGGGGTGGCGGGCCGGTTCGCGTCCGGGCCGGCCCGGCTGGTCATCGCCGGCTCGGTGGTGGCCATCTTCGTCTCGAACACCACGATCGGCTGGCTCCAGGGTGAACGCCGGTTCGGTCTGCTCGCCACCGTCGTCGTCGCCGAGGTGGTCGTGAAGATCGTGGTCGGCGTGGGCCTCATCGCCGCCGGCTTCGGCGGTGCCGGGGCGCTGGCCGGCTTCGGCGCCGGGGCGCTGTCCGCCGTGCTGTTCGGCGTCGTCTGCATGCGGCACGACCTGCGCCCGGTGCTGGCGCTGGAGCAGTTGCGGCGCTCGCTGCGCACCACGGTCGCGATGACCTCGATGCAGGGTCTGCTGGCCGCCCAGGCGAATCTGGACGTGCTGCTGGTGGCCGTGCTGCCGCTGCCGCTCGACGAGGCCGCGGGCTACCAGGCCGCCGCCGTGCTGGGCCGGGTTCCGGTGTTCGTGTCCACCGGCCTGTCGCTGGTCATGTTCCCGCTGCTCACCGAGAGCCGGGACCGGGCCGGCGTGCTCCGCCGGGCGATGAGCTGGTACGCGGCGATCGCGGCGGTCGTGCTGGCCGTGCTGTGCACCGCGCCGGCCGAGCTCGTCGCGATCGTCATCCCGGTGCGGTTCACCGGCTCGGCGGCCCTGCTGCCGCTGCTGGCCGTGGTCGGCATGGCGGTCGGTGTCGTCGGCCTGATCACCGCCTACCTGCAGGCCCTGCAGCGGTACCGGACGGCGATCCCGGTCCAGGTGGGCGGCCTGCTGGTGTCGGCGGCGGCCATCGCCGCAGGTTGGCGGGTCGGCGGCCCGGCCGGTGTCGCGGTGGGCGCGGCGCTGGCGGCGGCGGGAACGGCGATCGTGTTGCAGGTGCTCGCCCACGGTTCCGGGCGGCGCTGGAACCCCGTGCCGCTGAGGTCACTGGTCCTGCCGGCGGCACTGGCCGCGGTGCTCCTGCCGCTGCGGGCGTACCCGAAAGCCTGGCTCGTGGCGGCGGTCGCCGCCGGCTGCTGCTGCGGATACCTGCTGCTGCGGGCACGCCGTCCGGCCAGGGCGGCCGGCGCCGGCGAGCGCGCCGCGGCGGAGCCGGTGGCGTCGTTCCCGGGGCCGTACCTGTTCGTCTCGCCGCATCTGGACGACTGCGTGCTCTCCTGCGGTGCGCTGCTGACGGCGCTGCGGGACACCCGTCAGGTGACCGTGGCGACGCTGTTCACCGCGGCGGCGCCCGGCCCGGTGTCGCTGTCGGCCCGCAGCTATCTGCGGCAGTGCGGGGCACGCGACGCCCAGGCGCTGTACCGGGCCCGGCGCGAGGAGGACCGGAAGGTGCTGACGGAACTCGGCGTGGAGGTGGTGCATCTCGGCCTGACCGAGGCGCTCTTCCGCCGCCCGGAGCGGATGACGAGCGCCCGGCGGCTGGCCGCGCGGTGGTGGCCCGAGCTGGGCCTGACCTATCCGACGTACCGCCTGCACGTGATCACCGGGCGGCCGTCGCGGCGCGACGCGGCCGTGGTGCGGCGGGCCGCCGACGAGATCATGGCGCTCGTGGCCGCCCGGCGCCCGGCGACCGTCTTCCTGCCGCTGGGACTCGGCGGCCACGTTGATCACCTCATCGCCCGGTCCGTCGGCGAACGCTGTCCCGGCCTGGCGGTCTACTACGCGGACTTCCCCTACGCCACGCGGCACGCGGCGGACCCGGAGTTCGTCCGGCGGCACCACCTCGTAGCGGTCGAGCGGCACGAGGGGGTGGCGGGCAAGCAGCGGCTGATCCGGGGCTACCGGTCGCAGTTCACGGCGCTGTTCCCCGACGGCGCCGTGCCGAGCCTGCCCGAGCGCTACTTCGTGCCACCGCGGGTGCCGGACGGGGTGAATCCGCCGTGACCACGACACCGCGTCGAGCGCGGCGGCCCCGGATCGTCGTCTCCCTGTTCGACCACCCCGCGTACTCCGGTGGTGGCCCGGTGGTGGTGCGGCGGATCATCAACCGGCTGAGCCGGGACTACGAGGTCGTCCTGGTGACCACGGACCGCTGCGGGATCGACCTGCCGGCCGGCGTCAAGGTGATCGCCTTGCCGGTGGGCTGGGCCGGGCCCCGCCTCGGCCAGCTGCTCTACCACCCGCTGCTGCGGCTCGCGGCCCTGGTCGTCCGGCACGATCTGTGGATCGAGAGCTTCACGCCGCCGTTCTCGTCGAGCCTGCTGCCGATGGTGACGCGTCGTCCGGTCGTCGGCCTCGCGCAGAGCCTCTCCGCCCGCGGCATGGCCCGCAAGTACCGGCTTCCCGTCCTCGTGCCGATCGAACGCTTCGCGCTGCGTCGCTACCACCACGTGATCGTCCTCAATCCGCGCGACCGGGACCTGGTCCGCGCGTGCAGCCCGGCGGCGACCGTCCGCCTGATACCGAACGCGATCGAGATGCCCGGCGCGCCGCCGGCCCGGCCGGGAACCGGCTCGTTCTGCCTGTTCCTGGGCCGGGTGGAGGTCACCGGGAAGGGGCTTGATCTGCTGGTCGACGCGTACCGGCGGGCCGGCGCGTGCGCGCTGCCGCTGATCGTGGCCGGCGCCGGCACCCGGGCCGACGAGCTGCGCCTGGCGAGGCTCATCCGGCCGCTCGCCGGCCGGGTCCGTCACGTGGGGTACGTCCGCGGCGCCCGCAAGAGCGACCTGCTGAACGACGCCGCCTTTCTGGTGATGCCTTCACGCGAGGAGGCGTTCGGCCTCGTCGCCCTCGAGGCGATGGCGCACGGCAAGCCGGTCGTCCACTTCGACCTGCCGGAGCTGACCTGGATCCCGGCCGAGTGCGGGGTGAAGGTCGCGCCCTTCGACGTCGGGGGGCTGGTCCGGGCCGTCGAGGAGCTGTCGTGCGACACGGCCCGGCGCACCCGGCTGGGCCGCAACGCCCGCGCCTACGCCGAGCGGCACAACGCGGCGGCGACCGATGACGCCTACGCCACGCTGGTCGCCGAGGTGCTGACCGGGCGGACCGTCGGGACTTAGGGCCGATCGCCCCTTCCGGAACGGACACCCGCCGGAGAAACCTCGCCCTGACGGGAGCGGCGAGGGAGGGTGTCAGTGGTGGCGGCGGCCATCGCCCTGCAACGGCCGCTGTGGACGCCGGGCACCCGGCACGGCTATCACGCGATCACCCTCGGCTGGTACGAGAGTGAGCTGGTGCGCCGGGTGGACCCGGCCGGGCGGACGCTGGGGCGCTTCTTCGCCGAGGAGATCGCCGGGCCGCTGGGCGCCGACTTCTTCATCGGCCTGCCCGGCGGCTTCGACCCGGAGCGCCGGGCGGCAGTGCACGGCCGGCGGAGCCTGGCGATGCTGCTGCACCTGCGGGAGTACGCACCGCGGACGCTGCTGGCGATGCTGCGGCCGGGCAGCCTGACCCGCCGGTCGGTCAGCAATCCGCGGGATTTGATGGTGGACACCGCCCTGAACACACCCGAGCTGCTGCGGGTGGAGATTCCCGCGGGCAACGGTGTCGGCGACTCGACCAGCGCGAGATCGCCGTCCGGGACGCGCTCTTCAGGGGCGTGCTGGGCGAACGCCCGCAGCAAATCGCCGCTTCGTAACATTATTCCGATATGCGACACAAGGCACTTCTGAACCTTTCCGGTGTTCCGGTGTCCCAGCGGCAGCCTCCGTGTTGGACTGCAGTCTCGGCACCGTACCCATCGCGCCTCGGCCCGCTCTCGTGCGGTGCGCAGCTGCTCGACAGGTTCGACCTGGAGGGAAGATGGACAGCCGGGACCACGCTGTGCAGATCCACGACAGAACCGGTCAGACCGCCACGATGACGGACACCAGGCTGGCGGCGTTGCTGATCGACGCGGTCGACGAGTACGCGATCTTCATGCTCGATCCCGAGGGCCGGGTCGTGACCTGGAACGCGGGCGCACAACGGATCAAGGGTTATGAGACCGACGAGATTCTCGGGCGGCACTTCTCGCTGTTCTACCCGCCCGAGGACGCCCGTGCGGGCAAGCCGGACCGGGTGCTGCGGGACGCGGCCGAACGCGGCGTCGCGCACGACGAGGGCTGGCGGGTCCGCCGCGACGGCAGCCGCTTCTGGGCCGCCGTGACCGTCACCGCGATCCGCGGCGCCGCGGGCCGGATCGACGGCTTCGCGAAGGTGACCCGCGACGACACCGACCACCGGCGCATGGAGGAACAGGTCCGCCGGCTCGAACTGCTCAACGAGCGGGAACGGATAGCCAAGGCGGTGCACGACACGGTCGTGTACCGGATCTTCGAGGCCTCGATGATCATGGAGAACGCCCTGGGTCTCATCGGCAACCGGCTCGCCGTCCAGCAGATCACCGCCGCGGTGAACGTGCTCGACGCGACGCTCAAAGAGATCCGCGGTGTCGTCCTGGCCCTCGACGAGAAGAACTGAACGAGCGGCAACCGATCCCGCCGTCGCAGCCTCGGCGGCAGCCTTCCCGCAGATCTTGATGAGCTAAAACGTTCCAGAGTCTTTTGCATGGCTGGTGTGATGATCGATCGCCATCCCCCGGACGGGCGACACGCTTCTGCCGCGCCGAACGGCCGCGCCAAGCATTGCCGGAGGCCTGCCCGCCGCCGAACCTGCAGCACTGGGCCACATATTGAGCAGGATTCTCACATCGCAGGAACTCCTAAGAGAACAGAGGGCGTAAAAGTCACGAAGCGAGCAGCGAATTGTCGATCTTGTGGACTTAAGGTTCGGAGCTCACACCACATCAACAAGATCGAAATCTTGCGCGTCGGTGGCGGTCGGCGCGCGGCCCACGTCACTCCGGCGGGCCATTGCCATCGCCCGATACACCAACCACGCAAAAGACTCTGGAGCCGAACCACACCGCTACAAGGTCCACCACTCACGCCCCTTTCCTCCTGAGATGAACCCTTCAACCTTCAGGGGACAACCCGCATACCGGACGAACCCGGCAACGGGCTGAAACACGAGGGGCCGTGATCCAGGAATGGCGAGAGTCGAGCGGGCCGCCCTCGCCGGGATCGCAGGAGATGTGCGCACGCGGTCCACCGCGTCCGCCGCCGGATGAGACAACGTCGCCACCGGTGCCGAGGCCCCGTCACCGGGACCTTCGGTCCTGATGTCAGGGCCCCGGCATGCCGAACGCTGGGCGGAACGATGACGATGTGGGGCGACATCATGCGGGTGAGAGAAATCATGACCGTCGCGGTGCTCACCCGGACCGTGCCCGGCGTCGCCGCGCCCTCAGGCTGACCACGTCGGTGGCCTCCTGAGCCGTCGTCGTCGCCGGGCCGGGCTCAGTCCACGCCGCGGATCATCGCGACGGTGGTGTTGTTGAAGCTCACCGCTTCACTCAGGGGCGCGCGGCCGCCGCTGTCGCCGACGGCCCAGGACTCGATGTCGAGGTGCCCGGTGGTCATCGCGGGCGGGGCCCGGAACGCGTAGCGGTGGGTCGTCATGCCGCCCGGCAGGGGCGGGTCGATCGTCACCGTGAACGACACCTTGTCCTCGGTGACCGGCGGCCATCCCGTCCCGGCCCGCTCGAGACCGGACGGCGGGAAGAAGACGAGCTTGACGGCCCGCGGCCGGGTGCCCCAGCGGTGGCTGACCGTGACCTGCACCGTGCCGTAGCGGTGGTCCGCCACGACCGGCCCGAGGGTCAGTTCACCGGCGAAGATCCGGGTCTCGGTGACCGCGGGGTTGACCGGCATGCTCGTCGGGCCGCTGGTCTGCTCGAAGCGGCCGTCCTGCCACCGGTAGCCGCGGGTCTGCCAGGTCACCGGCGTCCGATCGTCGCAGCAGCCCTGGTAGTCGCCGACCCGGACGGTCACCGTGCCGGAGCGGGAGACCCGCGCGCTGCCGGTACGGAGGTCCCGGAGCTCCCCGGTCGTGCTGACGACCGTGCCCAGGGTGACGATCCGCCCGGCGCGGTCCCGGTCGAACGCGACCAGCTGCTTGCTGCCTCCCTCGATGAGGCAGCCGATCTCGGCCACGGTCTCCTGCGCGCCGTCCCGATCGACGTCGCCGTAGGTCACGGCGAGGATGACGACGTGTTCGGCGTACGGAGCACTTCCGGCCGGCACCTGACGGGACGGGATGTCCGCCTGCCCGTCGCGGAACCGGACTCTGCCCTGCACGCCCTGGAAGTTGTCGGCCGGCCAGCGCGGGATGTCCAGGGTGGCGTTCTTCAGCACCCGCAGGGAGATGCGCCCGTCGGGTGGCCGCGAGGGCGCCGCGGACGACGGGCTCGGCTCGGCCGACGGTGCGGTCGTCTCCGGGGTCGCGGACGGCGGCGCCGCGCCCGGCTGGGTGTTGTCGTCGGGAGCGCCCCGGAGCAGCAGGAACAGCGCGATCGGCAGCACGAGCACCAGCGTGGTCAGGGCGGCCAGCAGGGCGGCCCGAACGGCCGGGTGGCGGTGCCCGGCGGCGGGCGCGGGGTCTGCGGGCACCGGCGGGAACTGCAACGTGGGCTGGTCGGACATCGGACACCTCCAGTGGCGCGGCGGTCCGACGGAACTCTTCCTCCATGGTGTGCCGATGCCGGGCACAGCGGCAGAGTCCAAGGTCTCGGACCGCTTCCCGGGCCGTTGGGCCCGGGCGGTGCCCACCTCCGGCTCTGCCCCGGCGATCCGTCCGGCGCGACCATCGAACGGGGTGCGGACCGCGCCGCCCCCGGCAGGAGGACAGGAGGTGCCGTGCCATGCATACGCGTACGTGGACGGTCGAGATTCTTATCAGTGAGTACGACGACGAACGCCGGACCCGCGCGGAAGCACGTCTGCACACCGACGCCCGCAATCCGTTGCGGGGTGAGGGCGAGGCCCGGCGGAGCCCGGCGGACCGGGAGGTGCCGGAGATCGGTGACGAGCTGGCGACCGCGCGGGCCCTCGCCGACCTGGCGTACAAGCTGCTCGACGCGACGGCGGGCGACATCGAACAGTTCACCCACCGTCCGGTGCACCTGACGTCCTGAACGAGGGCCCGGGGTGCCGGGTACTTCGGCCCTGACCGGGACCACACCGCGCTGGCAACGTGGTTCTTCGGAAGGAGCGCGGCCATGCCGGGTCTGCGGGAACTGCTGAGCAGATTCCGGGCGGCCGGCGCGCCCGGTGCGCCGGGCGCGGCCGGGGTGCCCGTTGATCTGCGAGCCGGTGTGACCGCGGAGCTCGAACCGGTCTTCGCCGCGCTGGCCGAGACCGTCGCCGGGTGTGAACGACGGCGGGCCGACGGCGCCGCCGAGGCCCAGCGGTGTCTCGACGAGGCCCGCGGGCGGGCGGCGGCGCTGCTCACCCAGGCGAAAGGTGCGGCCCCGGCGGCGCGGGCGGCAGCGGCCGCGCGGACGCGCCGGCTCGCCGAGGCGGAGCTCGCGGCCATCGAGGCGGACTCCCGCGCCACCGCCGAGGAGCTCACCCGTCGTGCCGAGGGCCGGCTGCCGGACCTGGTCAACGAGGTCGTCGAGCGGGTCCGGCACGACATCGCGGCGCTCGGCGACGGCACCCGGATCGGATCGGCGCCATGACCGCCGGCTGGGTCGCGGGCAGCGTACGGGCCACCGCGATGGCCCGCCGGCGGATGGGCGCGAGCGCGGCCCGTGAGCTGGCCGGCTGCCCCGGGCTGCCGGCGGCGCTGGAGGTCCTGGCCGGCTCGCCGTACGGGGCCGGCGCGCACCCCGGCGATCAGCTCGCCGCCGCCGAGCACGCGGTGGCGGCCACGACGTTGTGGAACGTACGGGTGCTGGCCGGCTGGCTGCCCGTCGAGGGCGCCGAGCTGTTCCGGCGGCTCGCCGCCGGGTTCGAGATCGCGAACATCGACGAGCACCTGCGGGGTCTCACCGCCGACCCGCACGAGCCCGGGGTGCCGCCGTTCCGGCTGGGCAGCCTCGCCACGGCCTGGCCACGGCTGTCGACGACCACCTCACCCGCCGACCTGCGCGCCGCGCTCGCGGCCTCGGCGTGGGGCGACCCGGGTGCCGACTCACCCCGGGCCGTCACGACGTGGCTGCGCACCGCGTGGGCGGCGCGCGTCGGCGCCGATCCCGGACCCGCCCGGCCGTGGGCGGCCGGCGCCCTGGCGTTGCTGGTCGCCCGCGAGCAGATCGCCGCCCGCGTCCGCCTGCCCGACTCCGTCGTCGCGGTGGCCAGCCGGCTCCTGGGGACCGGCTGGCGCGATGCGGCCGACCTGGCCGGCCTCGCCGCTCGGTTGCCCGAGCCGGCCCGGTGGGCCCTGGACGGGGTGACGAGCACGGCGGATCTGTGGCTGGCGGAGACGCGATGGTGGGCCCGGTTGCGCCGCGACGGCACGGCACTGCTCCGGCGCGCCGAGGCCGGCCCGCAGCGGCCTCTCGGCGCCGTCGCCGTCCTCGCCGCCGACGCCTGGCTCGTGACCGCCGCGCTGGAGCTGGCGGCGCGGGGCGGCACCCTGCCGGAGGTGTGGGATGCGCTGGCGTGAGGCGTTGCGCACGACCCCGATGACCAGGGTGGCCGTCGTGGCGCCGCAAGCGTGCCTGCGGCAGGTGCTGGTCCGGGTGGCCGACGCCGGCGTGATCGAGTTCGAACGCACTGTCGCCCCCGGTGATGCCGCGGCCGGTGAAGCCGCCCGGCTGCTGCAGCGTGCGGGCGCGCCGACCGGCCCGGCCCGGCTGTCGCCGGCCGCACCGGACCTCGACGCGTGGGCCCGGGACGGGCGTACGGAGCTGCTCGCCGGCGAGGCCCAGCTGGCGGAGCGCTGCGCCGACGCGGTCGTCCGTGACGACGTCGCGGCCCTGCTCGGCTGGGCGCCGTCGGATCAGCTGCCCGGGCTCGGGGCGCGGCTCGCCGACGTCGGCGGCGCCGTGGTGCCGCTGCCGGCGCCGCGCGGGCTGGAACCGCCGACGGCGACGTCGCCGGACCCGGTGCGGTCGGACTTCGCGCCGCTGGTGACCACCTACGCCACGGTGCCGTACGCCGACGTCGATCCGACCCTGCCGGCGGGCCTGGCGTACCTGGTGATGTTCGGCGCGATGTTCGGTGACGTCGGGCACGGGGCCCTGCTGGCGCTCGGCGCGCTCGCGATCCGCTGGGCCCGGCCGCGGCGGCTCGCCCGGCTGCAGCCGTACTGGCGGCTCGTCGCCGGCGCGGGCCTGTTCAGCATGCTGTTCGGCCTGCTGTACGGCGAATGCTTCGGCCCCACCGGGCTCGTACCCACCCTCTGGCTGGCGCCGATGGCGAACCCCGTGCCGTTGCTGCTGGCCGGGGTCGGCCTCGGCGCGGTCCTGCTGGCGGGCGCGTACGCGTTGGGCACCGTCAACCGGGTCCGGGAGAGCGGCTGGCCGGTGGCGCTGACGGCCCCGTCGGGAGTGGCCGGCAGCGCGCTCTTCCTGGCCGTGGGCCTGGCCGTGGCGGGCTGGTACCTGTCGCTGACCGGGCTTGTCGTGCTCGCCGTCCTGCTGGCCTCGGCCGGTCTGCTGCTGGCCTACGTCGGCTTCCTGGCCGAGGCCGGTGGCGGGGTGTCCGGAGCGTTCCAGGCTTTCATCGAGTCCATCGACCTCATCGTCCGGCTCGGCTCCAACACCGTGTCGTTCGCCCGTCTCGCCGCGTTCGGGCTGACCCACGCCGTGCTCAGCGGGATCGTCTGGGCGGCGACGGCCGGGCTGTGGCCGCGCGGCCCCGCCGGCGCGGCGGCCGCGGTGGTCGTCTTCGTGGTCGGCAACACCCTCGCCTTCTCGCTGGAGGCCCTCGTCGCCGGGGTGCAGGCGCTGCGGCTGGAGTACTACGAACTGTTCTCACGCGTGTTCCGCCGGGAGGGTCGGCCCTTCCGCCCCTGGCACGTGCCCACCGATCTGATCGGAGAAGCGCCATGCTCGCCTGGCTGATCGCCCTGCCGGCCCTGGCCGCTGGTCTCGCATACGCCCTGGTGCTGGTGCGCCGCCGGAAGACCGGCATCCGGATCCTCGTCGCGACCAACGCCGTCATCCTGGCCGCTGCCGCCGCGGTGGCACTGACCGCCGGCTCGGCGGTCGCGGCCCCGGTCTCCGCCGCCCCGGCCGCCGACGGCGCCGGCGGCATGGCGTTGCTCGCCGCGGCGATCGCCGTCGCGGGCTCCTCGATCGGCGCCGCGATCGCGGTGGCGTACACGGGCGCGGCCGCCCTCGCCGCGATGAGCGAGCGACCCGAGCTGTTCGGCCGTGCCATGGTCATCGTCGGCCTCGCCGAGGGCATCGCCATCTACGGCCTCATCGTGTCGATCATCTTGATCGGGAAGGCCTGACCATGAGCTCCGTCGCCGTGATCGGCGCCCGGACCGCGGTGCAGGGTTACGGGCTGGTGGGTGCGCTGGTCCGCGTCGCCGAGGACCCGGAGGCCGTACGGCGGGCCTGGGCGACGCTGCCCGCCGACGTGGGCGTGGTCGTGCTGACGGCCGCGGCGAAGGCGGCGCTGCGCGGGCAGACCGGCGCGGACGACGGTCGGCTGATCGCGGTGATGACATGACCGTCCGGATCGACGAGCGAACGGCCGAGGCGTTGGCCCCGGTGCGGGCCGCCCTGCTGGCGGCGGCCCGGCGGGAGACGGACCAGCGCGTCACACGGGCCCGGGAGCAGGCGACCGGCATCGTGGCGGCGGCCGCCCGGGAGGCCGAACACATCGTCACCGCGGCGGGCGCCGCGGGCACCGCCGACGCCGAGGCCGTCACCACGACCGACCGGTCCCGGGCGCGGCGCGCGGCGCGTGCCCGCACGCTCCGGGCCCACCGTGCCGCCTACGAGCAGCTGCGCCGGCGGAGCCGGGAAGCCGCCGTGCTGGTCAGGGCCGAGCCGGGGTACGCCGCCCTCCGCGCCGCGCTTGATGCCGAGGCCC
The DNA here is from genome assembly GCF_044465625.1 of Actinoplanes sp. NPDC049599. Taxonomy (NCBI): domain Bacteria; kingdom Bacillati; phylum Actinomycetota; class Actinomycetes; order Micromonosporales; family Micromonosporaceae; genus Actinoplanes; species Actinoplanes sp. NPDC049599. The sequence goes on along the minus strand of NZ_JBITLX010000032.1, from coordinate 88,653 downwards.
GCCGCCTGCTCGGGCCGGATGCCGAGATCGTCGAGGCGGACGGCGGCGGGGTCGTCGGCCGTGCCGGTGCCCGCAGCGTCGACCTGTCGCTGGCGGCGTTCGCCGAGCGCGCGGTGGACACGGTGGCGGCCGGGATGGACCAGCCATGACGACCGGTGTCGTGCGCCGCGTCAACGGCCCGCTCGTCGAGGCGGACGGGCTGAGCGGCGCCGGCATGGCCGAGATCGTCGAGATCGGTCCGCGCCGCCTGCCCGCCGAGGTGGTGTCGATGCGCGCCGGGACCGGTGCGGACGATCCGGGCACGGTGACGCTGCAGGCCTACGAGTACACCGGCGGGCTCCGCCCCGGCGATCCGGTGCGGGCGCTGGGCCGGCCGATCTCGGCGCTGCTCGGCCCCGGCCTGCTGGGCGGGGTCTTCGACGGGCTGCTCCGCCCGCTGACGGGCGCGCCGGTCTGGCTGGAACCGGGCGCCGCCCGCGCGAGCGGGAACCGGCGCTGGCCGTTCGTGCCGTCGGCCCGGGCCGGGCAGGAAGCGGCCCCGGGCACGGTGCTGGGAACCGTGCGCGAGGCCGGTGCGATCATCCACCGGTTGCTGGTGCCCGCCGGGGTCAGCGGCCTGGTGCGGTGGACTGCCGCCGCCGGCAGTTACCCGGCGGACGCCCCGGTGGCAAGAGTGGACGACGTCGACATCACGTTGGCGCACTGGTGGCCGGTGCGCACGCCGAGGCCGTACCGGGAGCGGTTGGAGGATCCGGTCCCGCTGCGGACCGGCCAGCGGGTCCTCGACGCCCTCTACCCGATGATCAAGGGTGGCACGGCCGCCGTGCCCGGCGGCTTCGGCACCGGCAAGACGATGCTGCTGCAACAGGTCGCCAAGTGGTGCGACGCGGACGTGATCGTCTACGTCGGCTGCGGCGAACGCGGCAACGAGATGGCCGAGGTGGTCATGGAGCTCGGCCGGCTCGCGGATCCCCGGACGGGCGGCGCGCTGGCCGACCGCACAGTGGTCATCGCCAACACCTCGAACATGCCGATCATGGCGAGGGAGGCGAGCATCTACACCGGTGTCACCGTCGCGGAGTACTTCCGGGACATGGGCTACGACGCGGTGGTCATCGCCGACTCCACCTCGCGCTGGGCGGAGGCGGTCCGCGAGTTCGCGTCGCGGGCCGGTGCGCTGCCGGCGGAGGAGGGGTATCCGGCGGGGCTGGCGTCGGCGCTCGCGGCCTTCTACGAGCGGGCCGCCCGGGTCCGGACGCTGGGCGACGGCGAGGGATCGGTCTCCATCATCGGCGCGGTGTCGCCGCCCGGCGGTGACCTGACCGAGCCGGTCACCTCCGCCACGCAGCGGTTCGTCCGGTCGGTGTGGACGCTGGACCGCGAGCTGGCGTACGCCCGGCACTATCCGGCTGTCGCCTGGACCGGCTCGTACTCCCGCGACGCCGACCGGGTGAGCGCCTGGTACGCCGCCCACGGCGATCCGGACTGGACCGTCCGCCGGACCCGGATGGTCTCGATCCTCGCCGAGGCCGACCGGCTGGCCGACCTCGCCGAGCTCGTCGGGGCCGGCGCCCTGCCCGGTCACGAGCGCATGGTGCTGCTCGCCGGACGGCTGCTGCGGGAGGGCGTGCTGCAGCAGAACGCCCTGTCACCCCACGACGCGCACTGCCCGCCGGACAAGTCCGCCGCGCTGATCGACGCGGTCTTCGACGTGCTCGGCGCGGCCGAGGAACGGGTCGTCGCCGGGGTGCCGGCGACCGCCGTGGAGGAGCTGGACTTCTCCGTGCTGCTGCGGGCCCGCGACGACACCGGGCCGCTCGACCTCGCCGGCATCCGGTCCCGGCGCGACACCGTGCTCAACGCCCTGCGGGAGCTGTCATGACCGCCGCCATCGAATACTCCGACATCGTCGAGGTCCGCGGGCCGCTGCTGGTGCTGCGCGGGGTGGCCGGGGTCGGCTGGGACGAGTTCGCCCGGATCCGGATGGCCTCCGGGGAGATCCGGCACGCCCTGGTCCTCGAGGTCGATCGGGACCTGGCCGTCGTGCAGGTGCTGGAGGGCACCGGTGGCGTCCAGCGGGTCGGCACCTCCGCCGCCTTCGACGGGAGCCCGCTGCGCATCCCGGTCGGTCCGGGCTGGCTGGGCCGCGTCTGCAACGGCCGCGGCGAGCCGGTCGACGGTGGGCCCCCGGTCCTGGCCGCGCGCACCGCGCCGGTCAACGGGCACCCGCTCAACCCGACCATGCGGGAGCCGCCGGCCGACCCGGTGGTGACCGGGGTGTCGGTCATCGACGGCTTGATGACCCTGGTACGCGGGCAGAAGCTGCCGGTGTTCTCGGTGGCCGGGCTGCCGCACCTCGAACTGGCCACCCAGATCGCCGCGCAGGCCACCGCCGGCGACGAGCCGTTCTGTGTGGTCGTCGCCGCGATGGGGCTCACCCACGCCGACGCCGACGCCGTCCGCGACGCGCTGGAGGAGCGGTCGGCAGCCGGCGAGCTGACCCTGTTCCTCAACACCGCCGATGATCCGGTGGTCGAACGCATCCTGGTGCCGCGCATCGCCCTGACCGTCGCCGAGCACCTCGCCTTCGACCTCGGCCGGCACGTCCTGGTGGTGGCGGCCGACATGACCAGCTACTGCGAGGCGGTGCGGGAGATCTCCGCGTCCCGCGGCGAGGTGCCCGCCCGGCACGCCTATCCCGGCTACCTCTACAGCGACCTGGCCTCGCTGTACGAGCGCTGCGGCCGGATCCGGGGCCGGCCCGGTTCGGTCACCGTGCTGCCGATGCTGACCATGCCGGGCGGCGACATCACCCACCCGATACCGGACCTGACCGGCTACATCACCGAGGGGCAGATCGTGTTGTCCACCGGGGTCGCGGCCCGGGGCGGGTACCCGCCGGTCGAACCGCTGGCGTCGCTGTCGCGGCTGATGCGGCACGGCGCCGGGCCGGGCCGGACCCGCGACGACCATCTCGACGTCGCGGCCCAGCTGCTGGCCGCGCTGGCGCGGGCCCGTCAGGTGGGGGAGCTGGCGGAACTGATCGGCGCGGCGGCGCTGAGCGCCACCGACCGGCGCTACCTCGACGTCGAGCGCGCGTTCGGCCGCGACTTCGTCGATCAGCGCGCCACCGAGACCCGCAGCATCGAGCAGACCCTCGACCGGGCCTGGCGGGTCCTCTCGCTGCTGCCCCGCCGGGAACTGGCGATGGTGTCGCCGGACGTGCTCGACGCCCGGTACGTGGCGGCGCGTGGGGGCGACGACCATGGCTGAGCTGCGGGTGCCGCCCGGCCGTGCGGGCCGGTTGTGGCTCGGCGAGCGCCTGGAGACCGCCCGCCGGGCGGCCACCCTGCTCGATCACAAGCTGCGTGTCCTGCGGATCGAGCAGGAGCGGCTCGCGGCGGCCGCCGACCGGACCCACGCGGAATGGCTGGCGGCGCGGCACGCGGCCGACGAGTGGCTCATCCGCGCGGCCGTGCTGGGCGGACAGCGCGAGATCCGGCTCGGTGCCGCCGACCGGCTCGCCGAGGTCGAGATCACCTGGGACGACCTGATGGGGGTGCGCTATCCCGGCCGGACGGTCTGCTCGCTGCCCGGCGACGCGGGCGGCGCGCGCAGCCCCGGCACCGCCGCGCTGATCGAGGCCACGACCGCCCATCAGCGGGCGCTGCGGGCCGCCGTCGCGGACGCCGCCGCCGCGGCGGCGTACCGGATCATCGAGACCGAGACGCGGGAGACCCGCCGGCGGCGGCGCGCGATCGCCGACCGGTGGATCCCGCGTCTGGAGGCCGCGCTCCGGGCGCTCACCGAGCGGCTGGACGAGGCGGAACGGGCCGAGGCCGTGCAGCTGCGATGGGCGGCGGCCAGGGCCGGATCGGCGGGCGCCGGATGACCGGCCCGCCGATCACGGCCGGACCCGTCAGCGGCGCTGCCGGTACGCGTCGATCGCCAGGCCCGCGCCGACCACGGTGACCACGGCACAGGTCAGCACCACGCCGGCGGCGCCCCAGGCCACCATCGCCACGGACAGCAGTCCCCAGAGCAGCCCGCCGCCGACGGCGGCGGTGATCAGGAACCGGCGGGATCGTCCCGGCCGCCGCGCCAGCGAGGGATAGTCGGCGGTCAGGCGGGCGACGATCTGGTCGAACTGCCGTTGCTTGTCGTTGGTTCCCATCGAGCCAACCTCCCGGCCAGGCTTCGTGCGCACACCGGCCGTGCCGGTCGATGCCCGCTTTACGACAGCGTAGGCCGGTCGCCGCGGCGCCGCCGGGGCCATTGGTCCCGTTCGGCCGTTCACCTTGTCACGGCGCGGGCCGGACCACCACGATCGGGCAGGCCGCATGGTGGATCAGGTGCAGGCTCACCGAGCCGAGCAGTGCCCCGGTCACGCCGCCGTGGCCCCGGCTGCCGACGACCACGAGCTGGGCCGTGGCCGACCGCTCCACGAGCAGGCGGCGTGCCGACCCGCGGACCACCTCGCGGTGGATCGTCAGGTCGGGGTACCGCGGCGCGATCCCGGCGAGGCATTCCGCCAGCACCCGGGCCTCCTCGCCGGCGTCGGACCCGGTCGCGGAACTCGCCGGCAGGGTGTCGTTGAGCTCGGTAGCGGCGTCACCGGTCCACGCGTGCAGGGCGAGCAGGTCCGCATCACGCAGCGCGGCCTCCTCGGCGGCGAACTCGAGGGCCCGCATCGAGACGGCGGAGCCGTCCACGCCGACCACGACGGGGCCCGTCCCGTGCCGGTCACCGTGCAGGACCAGGACCGGGCAGGAGCCGTGGACGGCGGCCTGCTCCGCGACGGAGCCGATCAGCAGCTCGGCGAAGCCACCGAGCCCGCGGTTTCCCACGACGATCAGGCCCGCCGTGCGGCTCTCGTCCCGCAGCACCTGCCCGGGACCGCCGTTCACGACCTCCGCGGTGATCGTGACCTCGGGCGCGACCTTCGCGGCGAGCAGCGCGGCCTCGCGCACGATGGCGTCGGCCTGATCACGCAGCGCCTGCAGGGAGGAGCCGGTCAGGCCCGGTGCGAACGCGAAGTCGATGACCGGCGAGACGAGGGCGTGCACGATGCGCAGCGGGCGGTGCCGCAGGGCCGCCTCCGCGGCGGCGGCCTCGACCGCGTCGAGGCCGCGTCGCGATCCGTCGGCTCCCACCACGACGGGGGCGGTGGGCAGGGCGGTCATGACGCGCGCTCCGGGATCTTCCCCGGCAACCGGGTGGTCTCGATGTGGGCCTCCGGGCCCGGGAAGATGAGGGTGGTGCGGCCGTCGTTGAGCCAGCGGACCTCGTACGGCGGTGAGCCGTCGCGGTGGCGCAGGGCGGTGATGACGGCGGTTCGCCGGGCGTCGCCGAGGTGGGTACCCTCGAGGACGAGCCGGTCACCGATGTGGGCCTGCATGGCGAGCCTCCTGCCGGGACGACGCGGATCGAACTCGATAGGACGCCCACCGGTGGCCCGCCTCGCGCCGGCCGGGTGCCCGTCTTGACGACGGTGGGTCTGGTGCCCCGAAGGCCACCTCGTTGTCCGTCGGCCGCCGCGGTGCTGGTTCGCATCCGGTGGGCGTCAAGACAAGCATCGTCGCGGCCACGGATGGCTGACAGGGTCCTTGGTCCCCCTTTGTCCTGGGTACGGCGACGGGCCGGAGCGTCACGCCCCGGCCCGCCGCTGGACTCTGTGGATCAGGTCGTGCCGTCAGACGGTGCCGGAGATGGACCACTGGCCCGTCGTGGAGGTCAGCGCGATGTCCGGTCCGGTCGAGCCCTGGCCCCAGAAGTGGTCACCGATGTTGGTGGTGCCGTCGGCGCGGATCAGGCCCATGGAGCGGTACTTCACGCCGGTCGGTTCCCGGTCGATCGCCATCGCCGCCCAGGCGCTCTGCACCCGGTACGCCGGCCGCAGCTCCCACCACAGGAACTTCTTCGGGAACAGGTAGCCGGCGAACGTCGCCCCGGTGCCCCCGCCGACGCAGTACGCGTTGGTGTCGAAGCCGTTGAGGATGTGCAGACCGGCGTACGCCTGGCGCCACCGGCCGAAGTAGTCGTGGCTGCCGTTGGTGTCCCGCAGCACCTGGCACGACTCCAGCTGGAGCCACTCCAGGTCCCGGTTGCCCCAGCGGGCGTCGGCCGGGGTGATCTGGGTGTCGGAGTTGTTGCCCTTGAACGTGAAGCCGCCGGACCAGCCGTGCCCGGTGTACCAGGTGGCGTCCACGTCGTCCACGTACGAGCTGTCCTGCCCGCCCAGCGACGGGTCCTTGAAGTCGCGTTCCCAGGCGCTGGCGCCCCGCCAGTCGAACTGGGTGCCGATCCCGTGGTTCGCCATCACGTTGCGGAAGCCGTTGGCGCTGTCCTGGGCGCACTGCCACTCGTTGATGGTCTGCTCGATGCCGACGTCGGCCGGGCCGACGGCCAGCGCGCCGAAGCCGCCACCGCCGGGCTTGAGTTCGGCGCTCGCGTCGCCGTCGCCGGGGAGCTCGACGGAGGCGGAGGCGGCCAGCCCGTCGGCGTCGGTGACCTCGACGGTGAGCTGCTCGGCGGCCTGCTCCGACCGCTCCCGCGGCGTCCGCCGGTACGTGATCGAGTCCTCGCCGCCGCCCTCGGACGGCAGCACCGTGCTCGACGACGACCACCGGTACGTGTACGGCGCGGTGCCACCGGAGACCGACACCGAGGCCTGCACGGTCTCGCCGCTGCGGCCGGCACCGATCTTGCCGGCCGGGGCCGCGCCGGCGACGGCGGGGACCAGGCGGTGCGCCTGCGCGCTCTCGCCGCCGACCGGGTTGCACGTGTACTGCGGCTGGATGCTGCGGACCGTGCCCTTGCCGTCCGCGTCGGTCGCGGTGAGCTCCGGGAACTGGTAGCCCAGCGTCGGGGTGTCCTGGCGGACGTCCGCGCCGTAGAGCCCGGCGCAGGCCTCCCGCGCGGCCTTCTCGCCGATCACCGGCACGTCGCCGCTGCGCTCGACGGCCCGCAGCGCGTGCGAGAGCTGGGTGACGGTGCCGTCCGGGCCGACGGTCAGGCGCAGCTTGGCGCCCTGACCGGTGACCGGCAGCCCGGCGAGGTCGAGCCGGTAGCTGACCACAGTGTCCAGGGCGTGCACCTGCGGCTTGCGGTTCGCGGCGTCGGTCAGGGTCAGCTCGGTGTGCGTCACCTCGGGCCGGGCGGTGAGGTCGGGGCTGAGCTCGCTGAGCTTCAGCAGCCGTTCGCCCTGGCCCAGCGCCTCCTCGTCGGCGACCGGCTGGAGCTTCTCCAGCGCGGCGGCGTCGATCGCCTGGGCCTGGGTGGCCCGGCCCGACTCGTCCTTGCCGGCGCGGCCCACGGCGGTCAGCGGCACCCGGCCGAACGCGGCGGCGTCGACGTAGCCGAAGTATCCGTTGCCCTGCAACGCGTTCGGCGTGCCGAAGACCTCGGCCAGGGCGGCGCCCTGCGCGGCCGTGAGCCCCTCCTGCACGACGGCGTACACGGGCACGGTCTGCGGTTCCTCGGCGGCGGCCGCCCCCGCGCCGAAGACCGGCGCGGCGAGCATGCCCGCGGCCCCCACCGCGATGATCCGGCGTCCGGCCGGCTTGTTGACGAACATCTGGTCCCCCTGTCGATGTCCGGGACGACGGTGGTCCCGTGTCCCGCACCACCTCAGAGGCGCCCACCCGGACGCAGATACGTCACCCCGGAAAATTGTTCCCGGCGCCGATGCAGTGGAACGCCGCGGCAGTCGCCTCGGACAGGGCGTCACCGCCGGCGCGGAGGTGCTGCTGGGCGCCGGCCAGCGCGGCGGCGGGCCCGGTGCCGCGGCGCAACCGGGCGTGCAGATCCAGCATGAGATCGGCGGTACGGCCGGCCGGCACGGGCAGCACGCTGGCGATGAGCGTACGGGTGCCCGCGCCCAGCAGCACGGCGGCGAGACCCAGCAGCTCGTCGCCGGCCTGCACCCCGGACAGCCCGGAGTCACACGCGGAGAGCACCACCACCGCGGGCGCCCGGCCCAGCCGCTCCAGCTCGTACGCGGTCAGCGGCCCGTCGGCCAGCTCCAGCGTCGACATCAGCGGCGCGTCGGCGCGGAAGACGCCGTGCGCGGCGATGTGCGCCAGCGGGGCCGCCCGCAGCGCCGCCGTGACCGCCGCGGCGCTCGCCGCGGCACCGGTCAGCACGGTCGCCGCCGGGTCGGCCGCGGCCAGCGCGGCCACCTCCTGCTCGCCCTCGGGCAGCCGCGGACCGGCGACCAGCACAGCCGGTCCGCCGGCCGGCGGGGCGCTCCGGCAGGCCCGCAGCCAGGCCGCGGCCGACGGCACCACCGTCACCGGGCGGCCCGCGCACGCCGGGAGCGCGGCCCAGGCCAGCCCGTGCAGGTCGCCGATCGGCGCGATCACCAGCGGCCGGTCGGCGATCAGCGCCCGCAGCGGGGCGAGCAGCTGGGTGTCGAGCCGGCCGGCGGCCTGCGCGGCGGCGGCCCGTGCGGCGGCCGGGTCGCCGAGGGTGACCAGGCGCCGCAGCGCGAACCGGTGCTGGCGGACGGCCTGCCGGGCCTGCTCGCGGGTGCCCAGCCGGTGCAGGCCGGCCCGGCCGTCGCGGACCACCACGGCGAGGATCGCCCCACCGTGGGCGATCAGCTCGACCAGCACGGCGTCGCCCAGCGCTGCGGCGAGTTCGCCGACCGACGGCGGGCGCCGCAGCTCGCCGGTGCCGTCCGCGTGCCGGGCCAGCTCGCGGACCCGCTGCTCCAGCTGGCTCTGCCGGCGGCGGTCCGCCGGGGCCGGCCGCCCGGCCAGCGCCGCCGCCTCCGCGGCGGCGGCCACCCCGCGCAGCTCGGTGAGCGCCGCGGACAGCTCCGGGTCGGCGGGCGGCACGACCGGCGTCATCCGCAGCGCGGTGGCCCGCCACAGCTCGGCCCAGGTGAGGATCAGCGTGGGCCGGCCGCCGCGCACCGCGAGGTCGAGGCCCTCGGCGGCCAGGTCCCGGCCGTGCGCGCCGCTGCTGGTGCGCAGCTCGGTGGCGCCGTACAGGGCCCGGTGGGCGTCCTGCACGGCGAGGCCCCGGCGCAGCGCCGCCCGGGCCTGCGCGGTGTTGCCGTCGAGGCGGTGGCGCAGGGCCGCGGCGTACCAGCCCTGGGCGCGTCGTTCGGCGGTGCCGCCCCGGCGGGCCCGGGCGGCGACCGTGAACAGCTCGCGGGCCTGGTCGGTGCGGCCCAGTTCGGCGCAGACCCGGCCGGCGTCGATCCGGGCCGCCAGCGCCGGGCCGGGCCAGCCGGTCGCGTCGAGCTGGGCGGCGGTGCGCAGCATGGCGGTCACCGAGCGGGCGGTGCGCGTACCGCTGCGGAGCTCCGCCCGGTGGGCGACGCCGCGGGCCAGCGCGGCCCAGGCGGGGCGGCCCTGCCGGCGGAACGCCGCACCCGCCCGCCGGGCGGCGGCGGTCGCGGCGGCCGGATCACCGGCGAGCAGGGCCGCCCGGGCCAGCCCGAGCAGCGCCTCGGCCTGATCCGAGGCCATCCCGCGCGCCCCCAGCTCGCGCACCGCGGCCTCGGCCACCTCGGTCGCCTCGGCCGGCAACGGCACGGCCAGCAGCAGTTCCAGGCGGTCGAGCTGCAGGGCCGGCCGCGGCACGTCCAGCTCGCGGTAGCGCCGGTCGACCTCGGCGAAGACCCGCAGCGCCTCGGCCACCTCACCCCGGCGGGCGGCTGCCGTGCCGAGGTTCCACCGGGTGTCGGCGGCCGCCAGCGGCAGCCCGAGCGCGGTGAAGAGCTCCTCGGCACGGCGCAGGTCGGCGGCGCCGCGGGCCATGCCCCGCCGGGTCTGCACCAGCCCCCGGTTGTTGCGGGCCCGCGCCTCCAGCAGGGCGTCACCCTCCTGCTGGGCGATCTCCACCGCGGCGGTGTAGTCGCGGGCCGCCTCCTCGTAGCGCCCGGCGTAGTGCAGGACGACCCCCCGCTGCATCCGCGCCCGCCCGGCGTCGAGCCCGGTGAGGTGGCGCAGCGCGGCGCTGACCTGGCCCAGGGCGGCGACGTTGTGCCCGCTGTTGGCGAGCACGTAGCCCAGGCTCATCCGGGCCAGCGCGGTGAGCTCGGCGGACCCGCTGCGCTGGGCCAGGCGGACGGCACGGCGCAGGTGCGTCACCGCGGTCCCCAGCTCGTTCAGCTCGCGGTGCGCCAGCCCCAGGGCCCGGGCGGCGACCGCGGCGGCGCGGGGACAGTCGGAATTCTCCCGGACCCGCTGACCGATCCTGATTGCCGCACGGGGATCGCGTTGTACCGCGTCCAACGCCTGCTGTGCGGCACTTTCCCAGGACTGTCCGCTACCCGCCACAACCGACATCCTGTCTGGTTTTTGCTAGTCTGAGTCGCCGGAACCCCCGTAGATTCCTCCCGATTCGCCCGTCGGCGCCCCGACGATGGGACCAGCCTCGCATCTCGTGGTCACCGCGGAGGACTTGTGGCACCTGACCGATTCACCACAGCGCCGGTGAGCCGGCGCGGCCTGCTGCGCTGGACGGCCGCGCTGACCGGTGCCGTCGCCCTGCCGGCCTGGGCGGCACCCGCCCGGGCGGAGGACGACGACGGCGCATCCTACCGGTCCGCGTTCGCCGCGGCGATCGCCGAGGACCCGCAGATCCGGATGTACGCCGAACCCGGCCGCGAGTTCTGGTACCGCCCCGGGCAGCTGCTGGCCGCGCGCGCCGACGTCCGGCGGGTGGCGCTCTGGCTGCGCACGGCCGGCGTGCCGTTCCGCACGGACAAGGGCTTCGGCAGCGTCGGCCGGTTCCTGCTGGCCGCCGACGCCGACATCCCGTCGCTGGTGGCGAAGCTCCGGGACCCGGGTCAGTGGCCGGGCGCCGCGCCGCCGGCCGTGCAGCCGCACCACGTGCTGATCGGCTACGACAACATCATGGGCAACCCCGGCAGCGGCCCGGTCGCGGCGGCCGCCCCGGCGCTGCCCGGCCACGACGGCGCCGGCAAGGGCGTGCTGGTCGGCATCTGCGACACCGGCATCTGGCGCGACGCCCCGCAGTTCCACGCCGACCGGCTGGGCGGGGCCTACCTGCCGGAGCCCGACGACGAGGACCCGCTCTACCTCCACGACGACGTGCTGGCGTTGCAGGGCGGGCACGGCACCTTCGTCGCCGGGGTGCTGCGCCAGGCCGCGCCGGACGTGGCCTTCGACCCCGAGGTGGCGCTGTCGGGCACGGGCGTCGGCGACGAGGAGATGCTGGTCGCGGCCATCGACCGGCTCGACCGCCGGATGGCCGTGCTCAACCTGTCGCTGGGCTGCCGCACCCAGGACGACGTGCCGCCGCTGCCGATCGCGGACCGCCTCGCCGCGCTCGACCGCCGGGTCGTGGTGGTCGCGGCGGCCGGCAACGCGGGCAGCGACCGCCCGGCCTGGCCGGCCGCGCTGCCGGGTGTGGTCGCGGTGGCCGCGGTCACCGGCGGTCCCGACGGTACGGCCGCGGCGCCGTACAGCAACTTCGGGTCCTGGGTGGACGCCTGCGCGGAAGGCACCCGCACCAGCACCTACGTGACCGGCCGGCTCGACGTGGGCAAGGAGCCGGAGCAGTTCAAGGGCTACGCCCGCTGGTCCGGCACGTCGTTCGCGGCCCCGCACGTCGCCGGCCGCATCGCGGCGCTGATGACGGAGAAGGGCCTGTCCGCCCCGGACGCGGCCGACGCCCTGCTGAGTCAGCAGCGCTGGCACCCGGACTACGGGGTGCTGATCACATGACCACCACCACGCCGCACCTGGTGCACGCCGCCGCCCACGGCGACGAGCAGGCCTGGAACGCCCTCATCGACCGGTACGGCCCGCTGGTGATGGCGGTCATCCGGCGCTTCACGCTGAGCCCGGCCGACGCCGCCGACGTCAACCAGACGGTGTGGCTGCGCCTGGTCGAGCACCTGGACCGGATCCGCGAACCGGAGGCACTGCCGGGCTGGCTCATGCAGACGACCCGCAACGAGTGCCTGCGCCTGCTCCGCGTCGACCGGCGGACCTGGCTGTTCGACCCGCTGGACCGCACGGCCGAGACGGTGGTCACGGCGGCCGCCCCGGGCCCCGGCGACCTGGACGAACAACTGCTGGAGGCGGAACGTCACCAGGCGCTGCGGGACGCGTACGACGAGCTGTCGCCGCGCTGCCGGGAGCTGGTGGGGCTGCTGCTCACCGATCCGCCACTGAGCTATGAGGAGATCGGCGCGCGGCTGGGCGTACCGGTCGGCAGCATCGGGCCGACCCGCGGCCGGTGTGTGCACAAACTGCGCACCTGTCCCGCGCTGATGGCCTTCCGGGGCGGCAAGGAGGTCCTCCGTGACGCAGCAACCGTGGGCTGACGATCCCGCCCTGGTGGCGGACCTGCGCGAGGCGCTCGCCGCCCGCGAGGCGCTGCCGGCGGCCTTCGCCGCGGCGGCCCGGGCCGCCTTCACCTGGCGCACCATCAACGAGGATCTGTTGCTGGCGGAGCTGTCGTTCGACAGCGCACTGCCACAGGGAGCGCTGGCGACCCGCTCGGGCGCGAACCAGGCGAGCCGGATGCTGGTGTTCGACGGCGGCGGCTACCGCATCGACGCGGAGCTGGACGGCGCCGGCGGAGTGATCGGCCAGATCACCCCCGCCGGCCCGGGGACGATGCGCTGCGAGACCCCGGAGGCGACGTTCGACGAGGGCCCGATCGACGAGGTGGGCTGCTTCTCGATCCGCGCGCCCGGCACCGGGGTGCTGCGCCTGCATGCCACAGTGGACGGCCGCCCGATAGCCACCGCCTGGCTGAACCTGGGCGGGCCCCGGCCCTGAGCGGGTGGGCGCACCACCGCTCAGCCGGTTCGGCGGGAATGCCGCGGCTGATCGCCTCGTGCCGGAAGGGTTGAAGTTGATCCATGGCCCGGCAGGCTATTGGCCGCCCGCAACCCCCGCAGCCGCGCGGCCCAGCGTGCTCTCCCTCGGGATGAGCCGGTGCGCCGCCCGGAGTTCCCTGCCGGGCACCGGTTTGGTGCTGCCGATCCGCATGATGAGCCGTTCGACGGCGAGCTGGGCGATCGCCTTCTTGTCGGGTGAGATGGTGCTGATCGTCGGGCGCCCGTACCGTCCGTCCTCGATGTCGTCGTACCCGATGACGGCGAGGTCCTCGGGTATGCGCAAGCCGCGCTGGAGCGCGGTGTGGATGGCGCCGGAGGCGACCAGGTCGCTGTAGCAGAACACCGCGTCCGGCGGGTCCGCCCGGTCGAGGAGGGCGGCCATGGCAGTGGCGCCGTCCACCCGGTTGAACCGGGTGGTGCTGATGATCAGCGACTCGTCGACCGGCAGTCCGGCCGCCGCCTGGGCGGCGCGGAAGCCTTCGGTGCGCAGCTGCGCCGCCTCGCCGGTGGGGTAGGGCTGGTCGCCGATCGCCGCGATCCGGCGCCGGCCGATGGTGATGAGGTGGCGGACCGCCTCGGTGGCGGCGGCCACGTCGTCGATGCCGACGTGGTCGAACGTGCCGTCGGAGGTGCGCTCGCCGAGGACCACCAGGGGCAGGGCGGGATCGCGGATCGCCAGGTCCGCCTGGGACAGGCCCAGCGGGCTGATGATCATGCCGTCGAACAGGAAGCGGCGTGACCCGCGGCCGATCAGTTCGGCTTCGTGCTCCCGGTCGCCGTCGGTCTGGTCGATGAGCACGTTGTAGCCGGCCTTGCGGGCGGCCGGGATGACCGCCTGGAGCAGCTCGGCGAAGTACGGGGTGTCCAGGTACGGCACCACGACGACGATCTGCCCGGACCGGCCGGTGGCCAGGTTGCGGGCGAGGACGTTCGGGCGGTAGCCGAGTTCGGCGATGGCGCGCTCGACCTTGCGCCGGGTGGGCTCGGTGACCCGGGCGTAGCCGTTCACCACGTTCGACACGGTGCGGGGCGAGACGCCGGCCAGCTCCGCCACGTCCCGCAATGTGCTTTCCCGCATGAGCAGCCTCCCCGCCTGAACGGGGCGAAGTGTCTCCCCGCGGCAACGATCGTATTTCCGTCACGTTGCCTCTTGCCAGAGCCAGAGGCCCGGTGCATAGTCCTTTGCAGCGCTGCAAAAGAATCTACCTCACACCTCCGCGGCGCCGTTCAGGTCCCCCATTTTCTGCCAACAGACTTTCCCAAAAAGCGCGTCGCCGCAGCTCGAGCCGCACGTCCAGGTGCGGCCATGTCGTGCTGCCCGTACTCCGACGCTCGACTCTCTTCAGGAGGCCCGGAGAAATGCCTATCAGCAGACGCCTGCCCGCAGTCGCCACCGCTGTGGCCGTCGTCCTCGGACTGTCCGCCTGCAGCGGCGGCGACGACGGCGCCGACCCGGCCCGCGCCAAGCCCACCAACTGCACCAACAAGATCGTGCACGAGGACGCGAACCGCGTGTCGGTCTGGGCCTGGTACCCCAACATGGCCAAGGTCGTCGACAACTTCAACAACGCCCACACCGACGTGCAGGTCTGCTGGACCAACGCCGGCCAGGGCCAGCCGCAGTACGCGAAGTTCCAGACCGCGATCGCGGCCAAGAAGGGCGCCCCCGACGTCATCATGCTCGAGTCCGACCAGCTGGTCGGCTTCGAGATCCAGGACGCGCTGGTCGACCTGGCGCCGTTCGGCGCCGGCGAGGTGAAGAAGAACTTCAGCGAAGGCGCCTGGAAGGACGTCTCGCAGGGCAACGCCGTGTACGCCATCCCGGTCGACGGCGGCCCGATGGCCCTGATCTACCGCACCGACGTCTTCACCAAGTACGGCATCAAGACCCCGCCGAAGACCTGGCCCGAGTACGCCGCGGCGGCGGCCAAGGTCAAGGCGGCCGGCGGACCGGTGTTCGGCGACTTCGGCAGCAACGTCCCGGCCGTGACCACCGCCCTGATGATCCAGAAGGGTGCCCAGCCGTTCGTCTACGACCTGTCCGACAAGCAGAACATCACCATCAAGCTGGACGACCAGGCCACCAAGGACGTCCTCACCTTCTGGGGTGACCTGGCCAGGCAGGGGCTGGTCGGCAAGGAGGACCAGTTCACCACCGACTACATCTCCGGCATGGTCGGCGGCAAGTACGCCACCTACGTCTCGGCCGCCTGGGCGCCCGGCTACCTGACCGGTGCCGGGGTCGGCAGTGGCAAGGAGAAGGGCACGTTCGCGGTGGCCCCGCTGCCGCAGTGGGATCCGGCCAACCCGGTCGCGGTGAACTGGGGCGGTTCCACCTTCGCGGTGACCAGCCAGGCCGGCGACAAGGCGGCCGCGGCCAAGGTCGCGATGGGCCTGTACGCCGATGAGCCGTCGCTGACCGACGGCTGGAAGACGCAGACCATCTTCCCGCTCAATCAGAGCGTGCTGACCTCCGCCGAGTTCGTCGGCGCCAAGAGCGCGTTCTTCAATGGCCAGACCGCCAACAAGGACATCTACATCCCGGCCGCGAACGCGTACCGGGGCGCGGTCTACAGCCCCTTCACCGTCTACTACTACGCCCAGCTCCAGGCCCAGATCGCGAAGATCAACGCGGGCCGGACGACCGGCGCGCAGGCCGCCACCGACCTGCACAACGAGATCGTCAAGTACGCGAAGACCCAGGGCTTCACCGTGCGCTGATCCGCCCCGGGCGGCCGCGTACCCGGGCGGCCGCCCGGACCCCATCCGCATGAAGGGAGACGTGCCGTGGCCGGCATCGTCGGCACCGAGCCGAGCGCGAACCGCGCCGGCGTAACCGATCCACCCGGCGTCGCGCCGGCCCGCCGCCGGTCCACCCGGCGCGGCGCCCTGGGCTGGCTGTTCATCCTCCCGTTCCTGGTGGTGTTCCTGGCATTCCTGGTGGCACCGCTGGCCTACGCGGGATACCTCAGCCTCTACACCAAGGGACTGGCGACCGGCACGACGTTCGCCGGCGTCGACAACTACACCCGCGCGTTCAGCGACCCGTCGTTCCTCAAGGGTCTGTGGTTCGTGCTGCGGTTCAGCCTCGTGGTGATCCCGCTGCAGGTGATCGTGGCGCTGGTCGCGGCGCTGGTGCTGGACGAGGTCACCGGCCGGCTGGCGCGCTTCTCCCGGCTCGTGATCTTCCTGCCGTACGCGATCCCCGCGGTCCTCGGCGCGTTGATGTGGGGATTCCTCTACAGCCCCAGCTTCGGACCGATCGAGCAGATCGCGACGTTGTTCGACGTGCGGGCGCCGTTCCTGCTCAGCCAGGGCAACATCTTCTACGGCCTGCTCAACGTCGTCACCTGGCAGTGGGCCGGCTACTACATGATCATCATCTATGCGGCGCTGCGCAGCATCGACACCTCGATCTACGAGGCGGCCCGGATGGACGGCGCGAACGCACGCCAGATCGCGTTCCGGATCAAGGTGCCACTGGTCTCCTCGGCGCTCACCCTCATCCTGATCTTCTCGCTGATCGGCACCCTGCAGTTCTTCACCGAACCGCAGATCCTCGGCCCGATCGCCAACGGCACCGTCACGCCGGACTTCACCCCGAACATCTACGCGTTCAATCTGGCGTTCAGTTACGCCCAGTTCAACTACGCCTCGGCGATCTCCTTCTCACTGGGCTTCGTGGTGTTCGTGACGGTCGCCGTCTTCATGGTCGTCACCCGCAAGAAGGGGAGCATCTTCACGTGATCGACGCGCGGCGCGGGCCCCGCCACATCTGGGCGAAACTGCTGCTACTGGCCATGGTCTGCTACTTCCTCGTGCCGGTCTGGTGGCTCGTGGTGGCCAGCACCAAGAACGCACAGGGCCTGTTCTCCGGCTCCGGCGCACTGTGGTTCTCCGGCTTCCACCTGTTCGACAATCTCGGCGACCTGTTCACCTTCAACAACGGCGAGTACCTGCGCTGGCTGGGCAACTCGGTGCTGTACGCGTTCGTCGGCGGCATCGGCTGCACGGTCGTGTCGGTGCTGGCCGGGTACGGCTTCGCCAAGTTCGGCTTCCGCGGCCGCAACGCGGTCTTCGCGCTTGTCCTCGGCTCGGTCATGGTGCCGCTCACCGCCCTGGTCATCCCGACCTTCGTGATGATGAGCAACGTCGGGCTCACCGACACGATCTGGGCGGTGATCCTGCCGTCGCTGCTCAGCCCGTTCGCCGTCTACCTCATGCGGGTCTACGCGGCCGCGTCCGTGCCGGACGAGCTGCTGGACGCGGCCCGGATCGACGGCGCCGGCGAGTTCCGGACGTTCTGGCAGGTGGCGTTGCCGCTCATGCGTCCCGGCGTGATCACCGTCCTGCTGCTGTCGGTGGTCGGCACCTGGAACAACTACTTCCTGCCGCTGACCATGCTGTCCAGCTCGAAGCTCTACCCCCTTACCGTGGGCATCGGGCTCTGGTCGCAACTGGCCAGCTCCAACAACGGCGGCGGCCAGTCGCTGTGGAACCTGATCATCGTCGGCTCGCTGGTATCGATCATCCCGCTGATCATCGCCTTCCTCACCCTGCAGCGGTACTGGCAGGGCGGGCTGGCCCTGGGCAGCCTCAAGTGACCCGCTCAATCCCTGGGAGCCCCGTGTTTTCCGCTTCGCTCAGCCTGGACCCGGCCTTCACCATCGCGCCGGTGTCCCGGCGCACCTTCGGCTCGTTCGTCGAGCACATGGGCCGATGTGTCTACACCGGCATCTACGAGCCGGGACATCCCAGCGCGGACGCCGACGGCTTCCGCCAGGACGTGCTCGCCCTGGTCCGCGAACTCGGCGTCTCCGTGGTCCGCTACCCCGGCGGCAACTTCGTCTCCGGCTACCGGTGGGAGGACGGCATCGGCCCGGTCGCCGACCGGCCGGTCCGCCGCGACCTGGCCTGGCACAGCCTGGAGACCAACGAGGTCGGCATCGACGAGTTCATGCGCTGGGCGGACAAGGCCGGCGTCGAGGTGATGTACGCGGTCAACCTGGGCACCCGCGGCGTGCAGGAGGCGCTCGACGTCCACGAGTACCTCAACCACCCCGACCGCACCCGGCTGGCCGAGTTGCGCCAGGCCAACGGCACGCCGAAGCCGTACGGGGTGAAGATGTTCTGTCTCGGCAACGAGATGGACGGGCCCTGGCAGACCGGGCACAAGACCGCCCGTGAGTACGGCCGGCTCGCCGTGGAGACGGCGCGGGCGCTGCGTTCCGCCGAGCCGGGCCTGGAACTCGTCGCCTGCGGCAGCTCCAGTTCCACGATGCCGACCTTCGCCGCCTGGGAGGCGGAGGTGCTGGAGCTGACCTACGACGCGGTCGACTACATCTCCGCGCACGCCTACTACGAGCCCGTCGACGGCGACCTGGCCAGCTTCCTGGCCTCCGCGGTGGACCTCGACCACTTCGTGCACAGCGTGGTGGCCACGGCGGACAGCGTCGGCGCGCGGCTCAAGAGCAAGAAGCGCCTGAACATCTCCTTCGACGAGTGGAACGTCTGGTACCTGCGGGAGTTCGAGGCGCGGCGGGACACCGAGGTCACCGAGTGGCAGGTGGCGCCGCGCGTCATCGAGGACTGCTACTCCGTCGCCGACGCCGTGGTGGTCGGCGGCCTGCTCATCGCGCTGCTGCGGCACAGCGACCGGGTGACCGCGGCCTGCCAGGCCCAGCTCGTCAACGTGATCGCGCCGATCCGCACCGAGCCCGGCGGCCCCGCCTGGCGGCAGACCATCTTTCACCCGTTCGCCATCACCTCCCGGCTGGCGAGGGGCGAGGTGCTGCGCGTCGAGGCGCGCTGCCCGACCTACGAGACCGCGCGCTTCGGTGCGGTGCCGACGCTCGACGCGGTCGCCACGCACGACACCGACAGCGGCGACGTGACCGTCTTCGTGGTCAACCGTGACCTGTCACAGGCCGCGGAGTTGACCGTGCCGGTGGCCGGCTTCGGCACCGGGCTGCGGGTCGCGGAGTCCTGGACGCTCGCCGACGAGGACCTCATGGCGGTGAACACCGCGGCGGCACCGGACCGCGTGGTGCCCCGCCCGGCGGACGACGCCCGGGTGGCCGACGGCGTCCTGCGTGCGACACTGCCGCCGGTTTCCTGGACCGCGATCCGGCTGAGCCGGCCCTGACCCGGCGATGCGGGATCAGGTGACCCGGTAGGCGGTGTAGCGCACCCGGTCGGCCTCGCGGATCGCGGAGGCCACGAAGAGGGACTGCTCCAGGGCCGCCAGCGCCGGGTCGGCGGTCTCCAGCCGTACGCCGAGCCGGAAGTAGTACTCCGACGGGTCGACCGGGTCGCCGCGCAGCAGGGCCTCGAGGATCTCCGGGCGCCCGGTGCGGACACCGGACGTACGGATGTAGACGTGGCCGCCGCCGGCGGTGCGCGCCGAGTAGCGGGTGTCGATCTCGATCGCGCCGTCCGGGCGGACCAGTTGCCAGTCGGCGCCGCCGGGCAGGATGTCGGCCGCGAACAGTCCGGTGACCCGGCCGCCGATGATCGGCACGACGCGGCGGTGGCCGGCGCGGGTCATGCCGTGGTCCTCCAGCGCGCCGAGCCGGGCCTCGACCTCGAACGCGGTCTCCAGGCCGGGCACCGCCGGCGCGCTCACCCGGGCTGCCCCGGCGACCAGACCGGCAGGTCGAGCCGGGAGGGGCGGAACTCGGCGTGGGAGATCTCCTGGGTGGCGCGGTGCAGGGTCGCCGCCTCGGCGGCCGGTTCGCCGGAGCCGGGGTTGCGGGCGTACCGCGGGTGGGCGCCGGAGCTGACCTGCACGCTGATCCGGTGACCGGCCGCGAAGCGGTGGAAGGCCGGCCAGAGCGGGACCGTCACCTCGCGGAAGCCGTCCTCGTCGGGTTCCGGGTCGGTGACGGCCGCCGCGATGCCACCGATCCGGCGGATGCCGTCGCAGACGGTCATCGAGCGGCCGTCGGGGTGCAGGTCGCAGACCCGGACGAAGACGTCGGCGCTCGGCTGCGACGACCGGAAGCGGATCCGGGCCAGCGGCTCGCCGGCGATCGTGACCGGGTCGGTGAGCGGGTCGCCGCGGAAGACGGCCACGTCGGCGCGGTTCTCGTGGGCGGCGTTGTCGATCGGGCCGGAGTTCGGCAGCAGGCTGGGGCCGCCGAGCGCGGGGGTGGGGTCGGCGGGGTCGTAGCCGTAGGTGGTCACCCCGCCGGTCGGGGGCTCCGGGGAGAGCCGGCCCTGCTCGTGCAGGTGCCAGGGCCGGTTGGTGACGCCCGGCGGCGGCCAGCACGGCAGGTCGTGCCACTGGTCCGCGCCGGTGCGGTACGCGCGGACGAGCGCCGGCCGGTCGTTCGGAGCGCCGGCGAAGTGTTCCTTGAGGAACGCGACGGTCTCGCCCACCGCCGGGCCGCCCATGCCCCGGGAGGTGTGCCCCCACGGCCCGACGGTGAGCCGGGGCGGCCGGCCGGCGGCGGTGAGCTGGGCGTGGTTGCGCAGCTGCCAGGGCAGGAAGATGTCGTACCAGCCGGTGATCATGTAGACCGGGGCGGTGACGTCGGGGACCGAGGCGGTGTGCGACTGCCGGGTCCAGTAGTCGTCGGTGAGCCGCTCGTGGCTGACCCAGTCCTGATACCAGTGCACCGCCCTGCCGGTGGCGACGGTGTCACCGGCGCTCAACGGCAGCACGCCGAAGGCCCGGCGCAGCTTGGGGTCGGGGCGCAGCAGGGCCAGTCCGAGCGGGAGCAGGTCCCGGCGGATCATCCGGTCCATCAGCTGCGTCCAGCCGAGCGCGTTGCGCAGCGAGAACGCGGCGTTGTCCCAGGTGATCGCGCCGAAGTCGGGCATCGTCACGAGCAGGCAGAGCGCGTCGGGGGCGTGTGCGGGGTCGTCGAGCGCCAGCCGCCCGGCCACGGCCCACTGGGTGTAGCCCAGATAGCTGGGCCCGAACGTGGCGACCGAGCCGGTGCACCATGGCTGCCGGCGTACCCAGCGGTGGGTGGCGATGCCGTCGGCCTGCTCGTCGAGCTGCGGGGTGAAGACACCGCCGGAGCCCGAGGTGCCCCGGCAGCTCTGGAACAGCACCGGGAACCCCTCCCGGGCGAGCGCGCGGGCCTGGCCGGCCACCGGGCCGCGGCGGCCGTACGGCCCCCGGATCACGATCGTCGGCAGCCGTGGGTCGGTCGGCCCGATCGGGGTGATCAGGTCGGCGAGCAGCTCGACGCCGTCGTCCATCGGCACGCGCAGGTCCCGGCGGATGGTGATGTCGTGCGGGCCGGGGGTGAGGCCGGCGAGGGTCCGTGCCTGCACCCATCGGGAGAACCGCTGTCGCAACGTCCTCATGAGACCTCCTTGGCGAGCGCGAGCGCGTCGCGCAGGCGTTCCAGTGCGGGCACCGCGGCGGCCAGGGCCGCCCGGTCCGCGGTGGACAGGGTGGCCGCGGCGCCGGCGACGAGGTTGCCGCTCGCGAGGTCGAAGCGGTCGAACAGGTCGAGGGCCTTCGCGGTGGCGAGCACCTCGACGTGGCGGCGGTTGCCGGGGCGCGGCCGGCGCTCGACCAGCCCGTTCGCCTCCATCGTGGAGAGCAGGTTGCTGACGGTCGGGCGGCTCAGCCCGAGCCGGTCGGCGAGCTC
Source organism: Actinoplanes sp. NPDC049599 (assembly GCF_044465625.1). Classification (NCBI taxonomy): domain Bacteria; kingdom Bacillati; phylum Actinomycetota; class Actinomycetes; order Micromonosporales; family Micromonosporaceae; genus Actinoplanes; species Actinoplanes sp. NPDC049599. The sequence goes on along the minus strand of NZ_JBITLX010000032.1, from coordinate 67,212 downwards.
GCCGGGGCCGGCCACGGTGGCCCGGGGCAGCGCCCGGATGATCTCGATCTGCGCGTCCGGGATCTCCGGCAGGCGCTCGGCGGCCCGGGCGGCGGCCAGCAGCGTCCGGCGCAGCGGCGAGATCACCGCCGCCAGCCGGGCCGCGTCCAGGTCGGTCACGGCAGGATGCCCGAGCCGGACGGCGGAGTCAGCGAGGGGCGCTCGTTCAGCGCGGCGGGGTGGAAGCCGGCCGCCTTCTTGTAGCCGGTGGCGATCGCGGCGAGCTCGTCCGCCGGGACGACGTCGTGGATGTGCGCGAACCCGTCCGGCGCCCGCTCGTGGGCGAGCACCATCACCTGCTCCGGGCCCTGCCGCCGGTTGCTCAGCACGAGCGCGGTGGTCGCCGGCCGCCGGTCCGCCTCGTACGCGGCGAGCGCCCGCGCGACCGTCGGCGCGGTGGCGAGGTGGAAGGCGAGCGTACGGGCGTCCAGGATCGCCTGCGACGCCCCGTTCGAGCCGTTGGGATACATCGGGTGTGCCGCGTCCCCGAGCAGCGTGGTGGTCCCGTGGGTCCACGAGCCGATCGGATCCCGGTCCACCATCGGGTATTCGAGGATCTCGTCGGCGGCGGCGAGCAGTCCCGGCACGTCCAGCCACGGGAACCGCCAGTTCCTGAAGAGCGCGACGATCGGTGCGGGGTCGACCGCCCGGTTCCAGTCCGCGTCCGCCCCGGCGAACCCGGGACCGCGGCGCTCGGCGACGACATTGATCAGGTCCGGGCCGATCGGGTACGCGACGACCTTCTGCCCCGCGTCCCCGGCCATGATCATGGTCCGCCCGTCCAGGAACCCCGGCACCCGCGCCGTGCCGCGCCACAGGGTCAGCCCGTTCCAGACGGGCGCTCCCTCGCCGGGCTGTCCCTGCCGGCGCAGCGCCGAGTGGATGCCGTCCGCCCCGATGATCAGGTCACCCGCGACGTCGACCTCGCCGGCCGCCGTCGCGAAGCGCGCCACGCCGTGCGCGGCGCCGACGAGCCGGTGCCCGGTGTGCACGACGCCGGCCCCCAGCCGCTCCCGGACCGCGGCGAGCAGTTCCAGCTGGAACCGGCCGCGGTGCACCGACAGCTGCGGCCAGCGGTAGCCGGCGTCCAGGCCGCGCGGCTCGCGCCAGATCTCCTGGCCGTGCCGGTTGTAGTAGGCGAGCGTGCCGGGTGCGGTGCCCAGCGCGGCGACGCGCTCACCGAGGCCCAGCTCGGTGAGCTCACGGACGGCGTGCGGGAGCAGGTTGATCCCGACGCCGAGCGGCCGCAGCCCGGCGGCCCGCTCGTAGACGGCGATGTCGCGGAACCCGGCCCGGTGCAGGCTGAGCGCGGCGGTGAGCCCGGCGATGCCGGCACCCACGATCACGATCGTCAACCCGCCACCCCCGCTGCCGCGTACTTCCGCACAGTTTTGTGACAAACATGTTGCGCGTCAAGAGGGCCGGTTATCTCGTTGCGCGGGCGCGGCTCCGGGACTTAGCTGAACGCCATGTCCACCCCCTCACCGGTCTTCGTCGCGGGTACGGGTCGTTCGGGAACCTCGCAGCTCGCGGACATCCTCGGCGAGCACCCGCTGATCCACCGGATCCCGATCGAGACCCGGTTCATCGTCGATCCGGGCGGCCTGCGGGACCTGGCGGACGCTCTCACGATCCGGTGCGACCCCATCGTCGGGGAGGACGCGCTCCGCAGGCTGGGTGACATGCTGACGGTGCGGCTGCCCGGCCGGCTCGGCCGCGATCGGGGTTACACCGTGCCGATGGCGATCGGGGAGCGGCACTACTGGGACGCGGTGGGACGGCTGTGGTCGGAGCTCGTCGCCTGCACGTACGACGAGGCCGTGCCCGCGGCGGGGGCCCGGCACGCCGACTGGCCGGCCGGGCCGTTCGAGCCGCAGCGCCACCGGCGGGCGCTGCCGAGATACTTCAGCGATCGCCGCGACCTGCTCACGATCCTGCGCCGCGCCGTCGACACGATGTTCGGGGGAGCGGCCGCCGACGCCGGAAAGCCGGGCTGGTGCGAGAAGACCCCGTTCAACCTGCTGTGCATGGACTTCCTCTGGGAGCTGGTCCCCGAGGCGACCATCGTGCACATCAAGCGCCACCCGGTCGCGGTGGTCGCGTCGCACGTCGACCAGCCCTGGGCGCCGTCCACGGTCGACGGCGCGCTCGCCTGGCTCAAGCCGGTCTACGACCGATGGCTGACCTGGAAGACCACGGCCGACCTGACGGGCCGGCGCTACGTGGAGGTGCGGGCCGAGGATCTCGCCGCCGACTGGCCCGGGCAGCGCCGCGCCCTGTTCGCCCGGCTCGGCGTCGACGACCACGCGACCCGATCGACGTTCGAGCCGCACCGCCTGGACAACCGCAAGGACCAGTTCGACCCCGCAACCCGCGGGTACGTCGAACGATCACTCGAGGGGGTCATCCCCGCCATGGGATACGGGTAGCGCCCGATCGGTTACTGTCGCGCCCGGCCGCCGCGGTCTAGCGTGACGTTCTGACAGGTCACGCGGCTTTGCTGACAGCGCGGAAGTGATGACCATGCAACGGGTAGCGGTACAACGGGTGCTTCACCGGTTCGGCGGGCTGACCAAGGATCTCGACCTGACGGATCAGGTCGACGACGAGGTCCGCGCGGGACTGGAACGCCTCGACGGCGGCTCGCAGGACGACCGGGCCACCGCCCTGTTCCTGGCGGCCGCCCTCCGGACGGGCTCGCTGTCCCGGATCACGCTCTCCGTCGACGGCGGCGCCGATGACGCAGATATCTACGGCGACACGCTGCTGATCCGCGAGGCCCTGCGCGGCGACCCGGACCGGCTCGACACGGCGCTGCGCAACGCCGTCGCGGCCCACGGCACGGCCCTGTTCGAGCGGGCCACCGTGAAAGGGGCCGTCGCGGAGTCCGGCGACTGGCAGTGCGCGCTGACCTGCCTGGCCTGCTCGCTGTTCGACGTCGGCTGCGAGGCGTGCCAGGCGTGCAGCGACATCCCACCCCACGTCTGAGCCGTGCTGCAGAGGCTCCCGGGAGCAGGCGCCGGCGTGAGCCGCCGGGATCGCCGCCGCCTGCACGCCGCTCCCGCTGCCCGCACCTGCGGGCGAGAGCCGGTCATGAGCTGAGCGCCGCGAGCGGGACCGCGGGATCCTCCAGCGCGGCCCGGTCCACCCGGGTGCCGGCCAGCCCGGCGCGGATCAGGTCCTGGATCGGGTCGGTGACGTCCCAGACGTTGACGTTCATGCCCGCGGCCACCCGGCCGTCGATCGTCCAGAACGCCACGAACTCGAGCCGGTCGAGGTCGCCCCGGATCACCAGCTCCGTGGCGGCTCCGGGCGGGATCCAGCCCGCGTACTCCATGCCCAGGTCGTACTGGTCGGTGAAGAAGTACGGCAGCCGGTCGTACCGGATGTCCTGGCCGAGCATCGCGCGGGCCGCGGCCGGACCGGAGTGCAGGGCGTGGGACCAGTGCTCGACCCGGACCCGGGCGCCGAGCAGCGGGTGGGCGACGTTGGCGACGTCGCCGGCGGCGAAGATGTCCGGGTCGTCGGTGCCCAGCCGGCCGTCGACGAGGATGCCGTTGTCCACCGGCAGGCCCGCCCGCTCGGCCAGCCCGGTCTCCGGGGTGACGCCGACCGCGATCAGGACGACGTCGGCGTCCAGGACGGTGCCGTCGTCGAGGACGACCTGCGAGACCCGGTCGGTGCCGCGGATCTCCCGGGTACGGGCGCCGAAGTGGAAGACGACCCCGTGCCGGCGGTGCAGGCCGGCGAAGACGGCGGCCATCCGGTCGCCCAGCACGCGCTGCAGGGGCAGGTCGGCCGTCTCGACGACCGTGACCGTGGCGCCGCGCGCGCGGGCCGCCGCGGCGACCTCCAGGCCGATCCAGCCGGCGCCGATCACGACGAGCCGGGTGCCGTCGGCCACGGCGTCCGCGATCCGTGCGGAGTCGGCGAGGGTGCGCAGCTGCAGCACCCCGGGCAGGTCGGCGCCGGCCACCGGGAGGTCTCGCGGGGTGGCGCCGGTAGCGAGCAGGAGCTTGTCGTAGCCGAGTTCCTCGCCGCCGGTCAGCCGCACCCGCCGGGCCGCCCGGTCGATCGCGGTGACGGTGCAGGCGGTGCGCAGCTCGACGGCGTGGTCGGGATACCACGTCGTGTCGTGCACGTGGACGGCGTCGCGCTCGGTGGTGCCGAGCAGCAGGCCCTTGGACAGCGGCGGCCGCTCGTACGGGCGTTCCGGCTCGCTGCCGAGCAGGACCACCCGGCCGGTGAATCCCTCCGCGCGCAGGGTCTCGGCGGCGGTGGCGCCGGCGAGTCCGGCGCCGACGATGACGAAGGTGCGGTTGTCGGCCATCACCGGCCGCCGATCCCGGCGAGGGCGAAGAACTCGGCCCGGGAACGGCCGTCGTCGCGCAGGGTGCCGAGCAGCGTGGACGTGACGGTGCGGGCGCCGACGGCCTGTACGCCGCGCAGGCTCATGCAGAGGTGCTCGGCCTCGATGACCACGCCGACGCCGCGGGCGTGCAGGTGCTGGTCGAGCCAGCCGGCGATCTGCTTGGTGAGCCGTTCCTGCACCTGGGCGCCGTGCGCGAAGAGCTCCACCACGCGGGCGAGCTTCGACAGGCCGAGGATGCGGCCGCCGGGCAGGTAGCCGACATGCGCGACGCCGACGAACGGCAGCAGGTGGTGCTCACACAGCGACCTGATCGGGATCGAGCGGGCCAGCACGAGCTCGTCGTAGCCCTCGTCGTTGTCGAAGGTGGTGAGGTCGAAGGCGCGCGGGGTCAGCAACTCCGCGTAGGCGCGAGCCATCCGCGCCGGCGTCTCGGCCAGGCCCGGCGCCGTCAGGTCGAGGCCCAGGGCGCTCAGGAACTCCGCCGCCGCGCGTTCGGCGCCGCCCGGGTCGCGGCCGGTGCGGCGAGGAATGATCCGTTCTGCGGTGACCGTCATCGAGGGCCTTCCAGGGTTTTCGCTAGCGCCGATTGGCGTTATTGCCATCCTGGACCCTCGGCCGCGCAAATTCAATAGCGGCGGTTGGTGATAATCTGCGGGGGTGACCGACCCCTGGATCGCCGTGGCCACCCTGGTCGACGCTTCCCGCCGAGCCCTGTACGACTACGTGCGCCGGCAGGACCACCCGGTCGGCCGGGAAGAGGCGGCCGAGGCGACCGCGATGTCCCGCGGCCTGGCGGCGTTCCATCTGGACAAGCTGGTGGAGGCCGGCCTGCTCACCGCCCGGTACGAGGCTCCGGCCGGCCGGCCGCGCGGCCGTGGCCGCGCCCCGAAGGTGTACGAGCCGCTCGGCGACGGCCTGGCCGTCACGATCCCGCAACGGCAGTACGAGCTGATCGCGGACATCCTCGCCGAGGCCGCGAGCAGCGGCCAGGCCCCGGCCGAGGTGGCCGGTCGGCGTGGCCGTGACCTGGGCGCGAGCCTGCTCGGCACGAGCATCGCGGACGCACTCGAGCACCTCGGCTTCGAGCCCGACCGCCGGGCGGAGGGCATGCGGCTTGGCAACTGCCCGTTCCACGCGCTGGCCGCCCGGCACACCGCGCTGGTCTGCGACCTCAACCTCCGGTTCGTCACCGGGCTGCTCGGCGGCCTCGACGAGGTCGCCGAGGCGCGCCTGGCTCCCCGCCCCGGCTCCTGCTGCGTGGAACTGCTGCTCCCGCCGTCCGGCTGACCGGGGCGGGCGGGTCAGCCCCGGGGCGGGCTCTGGCCGAAGGCGGCGCCGAGGCCGGTCAGGTCCACCGAGCGGCGGGCGTGTTCGGGTACGTGGTCGATCAGGGGGCGCATCGCCTCCAGCGCGGTGAGGATCTGCCGCGCGACCCGGTCCACCGGCCGTACGGCGTCCACCGAGACCAGGATGCCGCGCCCGGCGTACCAGTCGATGATCGGATGGGTCACCTCGTGGTAGAGGGCGAGCCGCCGGCGGATGATCTCCTCGGTGTCGTCCGAACGGCGTTCCAGCGCCGCCCGGGCGAGCAGCCGGCGGGTCAGCTCCTCGTCGTCGGCCTTCAGGTGCAGGGCGACGTTCGCGGTCATGCCGAGGCTCAGGCCGATCTCGTACAGCGCGCGGGCCTGCTGCATGTTGCGGGGCATGCCGTCCAGGACGTAGCCGCCGCCGCTGTGCTTCGCGTCCAGGAACGCCGACCGCACCATGTCGAGCACGACGTCGTCGGGCACCAGCTCACCCTTGTCGAGCCGGTCCTGGACGGCGCGGCCCAGCTCGGTGCGCCGCGCCACGTGGTCGCGCAGCAGGTCACCGGTGGCGATGTGCGGGATGCCGAAATGCGTGGCGATCAGCGCGCCCTGAGTGCCCTTGCCTGCGCCGGGAGGAGCGACCAGTAAGACCCGCATCACGTTGCCCTTCCACCGGTGGGGCTCGTCCTGGCCGGCACGCAGCCCCGTCACCTTCGTCTGCCGTGCCCGCCGGGGGGCCGCGGCACGGTGACGATCGTAAGGCCGCGACCACGATCGGACACCCCGTGGTGTCCGGGGGTTCGTCACAAGAATGGATGACCCAAGGCGGTTTCAGCCGCCGCTACCGGGCCCGCCCAGGCTCATGTGCTACGGTCGTCTTGTTGCAGTTTTGATTTCCGTAGACGTTTTCCGGCGCCTGATGGGTTATCTGAAACCCATCCTGGCGCCTTTCGTTTTTCGTGTCGTTTCGACGCGGGTGATCAACGCGGCGGCGCCCGGGACCGCACAGTGCGGTCCCCACCAAGGAGCAGACATGACTACAGGTACCGTGAAGTGGTTCAACGCTGACAAGGGCTTCGGCTTCATCAGCCCGGACGACGGTGGCGCGGACGTCTTCGCCCACTTCTCCGCGATCTCGACGAGCGGCTACCGCAGCCTCGACGAGAACCAGAAGGTGGAGTTCGACATCACCCAGGGCCAGAAGGGCCCGCAGGCGGAGAACATCCGCCCGCTCTGATTCACGTTCTGCGAACGGCGGCCCGAGATTTCAGCGGGCCGCTGTTCGCCGTTTCACCCGCTTACCACCGCACCGCGAAAATGTCTGATCGGCAGAATGCCCGCCGTCTCGGTGTGGTGCCTGCACGGCGCTGCATCCTGAAGGGTTGACGACTATGACCACGACCTACTCGGGTCCCGCCAGGCTTATCCTGGTCGACGGCGCATGCATATCCGGCATGGCCTCCCTCAGCACCAACCAGCGCGGCGGGATCAACGGCTGGGGCGGCACGTTCCGCCCGGACGAGATCACGACGGACCTCCGCAACGCGGTCGACGGGCTGCAACTGGAACTGCCCTACGACCGGCTGGGCACGGTCTCCGTCACCGGCATGCGCAAGCTGCTCGCCTCGCAGGTGCTGATGTCGCTGGCAGGCCAAGGCCCCGCACCCTTCTGACGGCGCGCGGGGGCGGTGCCCGCGCGAACCACCCGGTGCGTACTGGACCTTGACCGGCGCCCCCGCGGCTCGTTTGGCTACGACCATGAGTGTGCCCTCCGCCCCGCGCCGCCTGTGGGCGCTGTTCGAGCCCCTGCACGCCGTCACCTACTTCACGCCGCAGGCCGCCGCCGCCTTCGGGGAAGCCGGGCTGACCGGCTTCTGGCGGCGCTACTTCGCCGGGCGGGCCGCGGCGCTCGGCGCGGTCGGCCCGGGGCCGGTGACGGCCGCGTTCTTCGGGTTCGCGCCGGCCATGGTGTCGCGGGCCCTGCCGGACGTGTGGACGCGGATCGCCCCGTCCGCGGCGATCGCCGCCCGGACCGCCGGGGCGCGCGCGGCGCTGACCGACCTGTTCCCGGACCTGCCGCCGTCCGCTGTGGCTGAGGCCGCCGACCTGCTCGGCTCGGCGGCGCGGGCGGCCGACCTGCCCGGGCGGGTGCTGGCCGCGGCCCACGCCGACCTGCCGTGGCCGCCGGACCCGATCGGCCGGCTCTGGCACGCGGCCACGATCCTGCGCGAGCACCGCGGCGACGGGCACGTGGCCGCGCTGCTCACGGCGGGCGTGGACGGGTGCGAGTCGCTGGTGTGGCGGGTGGGCCTGGACGGCGGCCGCCTCCGCGAGGTGACCCAGCCGGCCCGCGGCTGGACCGACGAGCAGTGGCAGGACGCCGCGCGGCGGCTCGAGAAGCGCGGGTGGCTCACCGCCGAGGGCGTGGCCACCCCCGCGGGACGCAACGCGTACGCCGAGGTCGAGGCGGTCACCGATCGGCTGGCCGAGACGCCGTGGCGGCACCTGGGCGACGCGGGCGCCGAGCGGTGCGCCGACCTGCTGGCGCCGCTCGCCGCCCGCGCCTGGACGGTGCTGCCGGACGACAACCCCATCCCGCTGCGCCGGCCGAGCTGAGCCGCTACAGGGTGAACACCACGGTGGAGATGCTGCGGGCCGGGACGGTGACGGTGACCTGTCCGCCGTTGACGCTGGTCGGCTGACCGGCCGCGTTGGCGTTCTGGGAGGTCAGGTAGTGCTCCGCCCGGGTGACGTGCTGCGGCGCCTGGAGCACGGCGTTGCTGACCGCGCTGGTCGAGCGGTTGAGGATCACCAGCGTGATCTTGCCGCCGCCCTGGTACGCGGTCACCTCCAGCGGCGCGGCCTTGGTGCTCTTGGTCAGGGCGACCCGCTGGTATCCGGGGCGGACGTACTTGGCGAACTGGGAGAAGGCGTACCCGCGCTTGAGCGGGGCTCCCGCGGTGGTGCCGTACGCGGACTCGCCGTCACCGATGAAGGAGTAGTAGCGCTTGCCGTACCACCAGATGTAGGCGCTCCAGTTGGACTCCATCGACTTGTGCACGGTGCGCATGATGTCGTCGAGGGTCTCGTCCCAGACCGCCTGGTTGCCCGGGTTGCCCCAGATGTTGGAGCCGCTGCCGTCGGCCTCGTGGAAGTTCCACTCGGTCATCCACACCGGCTTGCCGTGCTGGTCGGCCAGCGGGTACGGCTTCAGCCGCCCCGAGTCCTCGGTGCCGTACAGGTGGCCGCCGAGGTAGCCGACGTTGTTCCGGGCGCCCGCGTCGTTCAGGGTCGGATCGGTGTAGCCGTAGTTCAGGTTCACCGCCTCGGCGACCATCAGCCTGGTGTTCTGCACCTTCGCGCCCTGGTCGCGGACGAAGTCACGCAGCTCGGTGCCGCTCCAGTCCATCGAGTCGTAGGCCGGGTGCCAGTCCGGCTCGTTCTGCACCGAGGTCACGTCGATCGCCACGCCCTGGTTCTTCATGTACTGGACGTAGCTGTTCAGATGATTGGCATAGTCGTCGTAGTAGTCGGTCTTCAGCTTGCCGCCGTTGATCCGGCTGTTGTTCGTCTTCCACGCCGCCGGCGCGGTCCACGGCGACGCGAGGATCTTCACATTCGAGCCGTACGATTTTGCGGTCTTCAGCGCGTTCACCTGGGTCGGCCATTCACCGGAGACCGGCGATATCCCGGTACGCACGATCGACAGCCCGAGTTGACCGGCGCCCGTGCCGACCAGCGTCTGCGTCTCGGCCGTCGACCAGGCGCCGCCCCAGATCGACACCGCGGCGCCGAACCCGTCGACGGTCTGGTATCTGGTGGCGGTGTTGACCGTGACGTCGGGCGTGGTGACGGGCCCGGTGGTCGGCGGCGTCGTGGGCGGGGTGGTCGGCCCGGTGGTCGGCGTCGTCGTGCCGCCGGTGCAGGCCACGCCGTTGAGCGCGAAGGCGGTCGGCGCGGGGTTGCTGCCGGGCGAGGAGCCGTTGAAGCCGAACGAGGCCGTGCCGTTGGTGGCGATGGACCCGTTGTAGCTGACGTTCCTGGCGGTGACCGCGGCGCCGTTCTGGGTCAGCGTCGTGTTCCAGGCCTGCGTGACCGTCTGACCGGCGCTGTAGGACCAGGTCAGGGTCCAGCCGGTCAGCGGGTCGCCGAGATTGGTGATGGTGACGTCGGCGCCGAAGCCACCCTGCCACTGCGACGACACGGTGTACTTCACCGCGCAGCCGGCGGCCGCGGCCCCGGCGGGCAGCGCCACGGCAACCGCGGCCGCGGTGAGCATGACGGCGCCGGCCACTCCGAGTTTTTTCATCAATTCGCTCCTGAAAGGAGGGTGACGCCCTGGGAGCGCTCCCATAGATATGCGGCAATGTTGCCAGAATGTTTCCGGTTATTCAAGAACCGGTGGAATGGCATTGGCGCGACTTATGCGATGCGGCCGGCGTAACATTTTCTCGATTGATTCTGCCCCCGGAAAATCGGTGGTCTGCCGGGGCCGCCCGGCCTAGCGTCGCGACATGGACGAGACGGGCGGTGGGAACAACGACTGGATCCGTGGCTTCCGGGCGATAGCGGAGGCGGAGGCGGCGGAGTGGCGCTTCGCCGGGGCGGTGCTGGTCGGCCGCGGCGGCGAGAGAGTGCTGGCCGAGGCGTACGGCCTGGCCGATCGCGAGGAGAAGATCCCGAACGAGGTGTCGACCCGTTTCCGCAACGGGTCGCTGACCAAGATGTTCACGGCGGTGGCGGTGGGCCGGCTGATCCAGGCCGGCCTGGTGGATCCCGCGGCCCCGGTGGGCGCCTATCTGACCGGCTACCCCAACCGGGACGTGGCCACCAAGGTCACCGTCCATCAGCTGCTGACGCACACCGGCGGCACCGGGGACATCTTCGGTCCGGAGTACGAGGAACACCACCGGGACGTCCGCACTGTCGCGGACTTCGTGCGGCTGCTCGGCGGGCGGGGTCCGCTGTACGAGCCGGGTGCCTGGTACGACTACAGCAACTACGGGTTCGTCCTGCTGGGCGCCGTGATCGAGCAGGTGAGTGGGCAGAGCTACTACGACTATGTGGACGACCACGTGTTCGCGCCGGCGGGCATGACCCGCACCGGGGCGCTGCCGTACGACGGGACGGTGGCCGAGCTGGCCGTCGGGTACACCGCCGAGAGCGGGCAGGTCACGCGGGACACCGACATGTTGCCGTACCGGGGCTCACCCGCGGGTGGCGGCTACACCACGGTCGAGGATCTGTGGCGGTTCGCCACCGCGCTCACCGGGCACCGGCTGCTCGACGCGCGGCACACCACCCTGGTGACCACGGCGAAGCTGAACGCCGGCTGGAGCGGCAGGTGCGTCGCGTACGGCTTCCTCGATCGCACGGTCTACGGCGTCCGTACGCTCGGTTGTCTCGGTGGGTCACCGGGCGCGAGCGCCGAACTGACGATCTATCCCGGCAGCGGCCACGTCGTGGCCGTGCTGGCCAACCTCGACCCGCCGGCGGCGTGGCAGGCCGCCGAGTTCATCTGCCACCGGCTGCCGGTGCGGGTCAGCCACCGGTAGCCCGCACGACCGGCTCGCGCGGCGCGATCATGCCCGGCCGCACGTCGCGGCGGGCGGGTGCGCATCCCGCGCGCTGTGCTGCCGCCACCACCATAAGTTACCGTCAATGGGTGATCGAGCTGCTGTGCGAGTCCGGTGACCTGGCGCGGATCCGGTTCGCCCGCTCGCCGATGCACGAGCTCATGACCAGCATGATCATCGGACGGCGGGCCGATCGGGCGCGGATGCACCAGCCGTGGGCGCGCTCGGTCCGGGGCGCCGTCGCCGGCCTGCGGCTCGACCTGCTCCGGCCGCTGCTCGGCGACCCGCGGTACTTCCCGGACTTCCTGACCCCGTCGCCGGATCGGCTGGACACCAGGTTCGCCGACGAGCTGGACCGCCTGCGTGCCACCCCGGAGGCGGTCGTCCGGTCGCAGCTGGACCTGCTCGGCGGTGCGGCGCCGCTGCCGGCGGCGCTCGTCCCGCTGTACGAGGACCCGGAACGTCAGCTCGGCCGGCTCGCCGCCGAGGTGCGGGGCTACTGGACGGCCGCGATCGAGCCGATCTGGCCCCGGCTGGCCGCGCTGCTCGATGCGGAGGTCGGCCACCGCGCCGACCAGCTCACGTCCGGCGGCATCGTGCGGCTGCTGGGCAACCTGCACCCGGAGCTGGAGTACGCGCAGGACGCCCTGCGGATCCGCTGGCCCACGTGGCAGTCGCAGAGCCGGCTCGACGGCGCCGGCGTGCTGCTGGTGCCCTGTGTGTTCGTCTGGCCCTCGCTGCTGGTCGACACCGATCCGCGGGCGCCGAAGCTGATCTACAGCCCGCGCGGTGTCGGGCAGGTCTGGGACGGCGCGGCGCGGCGGCCGGAGCTGCCCATCGCGGACCTGCTGGGGCGCAGCCGCGCGACGCTGCTGGCGAAGCTGGACCTGCCGCTGTCCACCACCCAGGTCGCCCGGGAGCTCGGGCAGAGCGCGGCGTCGGTCAGCGAGCACCTGTCGGTGCTGCGCCGGTCCGGCCTGGTCACCGCCCGCCGGTCCGGGCGGTCGGTGCTGTACCAGCGCACGCTGCTCGGCACCGACCTGCTGGGCGCCGCCGCGACCGGTGACCATTCGGCGAGGACCGAATCGTGGAGCCGCCGCGTGGGCTGACCCACCATTTCCGGGACAGGTGTCACGGATTTACGGAGGTCGACATGCGAGTGGTGAAGACAGTGCTGCTGGCCGCGGCTCTGGTCGCGGTGACCGCGGTTCCCGCGGCTGCCGCACCCGACGGTGGTGGCGGCGGGGGCTGGGAGCCGACCAGCACGCCGCCGTTCGTCCTCGCGGCGGGGCAGATCTGCTCCTTCGAGGTGAAGGGTGACATCGTCGCCGACCGCGAGTGGATGCGCACCCTCGCGACGTTCCCGGACGGCTCGCCGCGGGTGCAGGACTTCCGCGGGGTGCTGGTCATCCGGTTCACCAACACCGGCAACGGCCGGTCGGTCGTGCGTGACGCGACCGGCAGCATCCGCGTGTACTCCTTGGCGGACGGCTCGAGGATCCAGCAGCTCCACGGGCACAACGCGCTGCCGGTGCGGGCGGCCAACACCGGATTCCCCGGCGGCGACTACATCACTCACGGGGACTTCGTGGTGATCGACCGGCCGGGCGGTGTCCGGGAGGTCCCGGTTCAGCTCGGCACGATGGAGAACCTCTGCAAGACCCTCGCGTGATCTACGGAGAACGCGGCTTGCGGGGGAGCAGGGCCGGCACCCGGCGCATGTGGTCGGCGTAGGACGGGCGGCGGGACAGTGACCTGCGGTCCATCAGGGGCACGCTGACCGTCGTGAAGAGCAGGACCACGGCGATCGGGCCGAGCACCGTCCACCACCAGGACGGTGCGGCGGCCAGGCCGAACAGCCACATGCCCCACCAGAAACCGATCTCGCCGAGGTAGTTCGGATGCCGCGAGTACCGCCACAGTCCGCTGTCGAGCGTGCGGCCCCGGTGGGCGGGGTCGCGCGCGAACCGGCGCAGCTGCCGGTCCGCGACGGCCTCGACGGCGATGGCGGCGGCGGTCACCACCACGGCGGCGAGGTCGGCGAGCCCCCACGGCCTCCCGGTCGCCGTCACGGCGGGCCAGACCGGGAGCAGGCCGGCGAACACCACCAGCGTGGGCAGGAGCTGGATGCCGGTGAGGTTGATCAGCCACCACGGCAGCAGGCGCGGGCGTCGCTCGCGCACCTGCACGTACCGCCAGTCCTCGTGGTGCAGGCCGCGCCACGACGACGCCCAGTTGGCGGTCAGCCGGATCGCCCAGGCGAGCACGAGCAGCACGACAGCCGCCTGGCGGCCGGTGAGCGCGCTGGGGTCGGCGCCGGTCTGCCCCAGCACCCACCCGACCACGATCACGGCCGGTGCGACGCTCCAATAGGGATCGTAGAGGCTCGCGTTGGCGACCACCGTGCTCGCGGCGAACACGGCGGTGGCGACGAGGTCGGCGGCGAAGGTGAGCAGCAGCGGGTGCCGGCCAGGGAAAGCGGCGACCACGGCCCAGGCGGCAACGCCGGCGATGACGTAGGTCGAGGCCACGACGGCGAAGCCCGCGGACAGGTGCCGGCCGACCCGGTCCGCTGCCATGCGGAGAGCCTAGCCGGAGGGCCGGGCCGCCGGCGACGCCGGAACTGGCGAAGATCAATCCAATCAATCGCCCGATATGTTGCGCTATTTCCGGTACGGTCGTTCTTGGAGGTCCTCATGGCCGAGCGGGGACGGGTACGCGAGGAGCAGCCGGTGCCGGTGCAGTCCGGGCGCCTGGAGCTGAGCTCCGGCCTGTTGTCGCAGGTCGCCGCGGGGCATTTGGCCGTGCTGACCGCGCAGGCCGCGCAGGCGCCCACCGCGATGATCCATCTGCTGGAGGGTGACCAGCTGCGGCTGGTGGGCAGCTGTGGACTGCCCGCGCCGTGGGCATCCGCCCCTTCGGTGCCGGTGTCGTCGACCCTGGGCGGTCTTGTCATCGCCGAAGGACTGCCGGTGGTGATCGCCGATGTGCGGTCGGACGCCCGGGTGCCGCAGGACGACCCGGGGCATGCGGTGGGTGAGCGGGCCTACGTCGGCTTCCCGATCCGCGACGCCGCCGGGGACCTGGCCGGGGTGTGCGCGGTGCTGGACTACCACCCGCGCACCTGGGAGCCCGGCCACCTCGCCGCGGTGGACGAGGGTGCGCAGGCGTGCACCACGTTTGTCATCGAGCAGCTGTCGCACGGCCGGGCCGACCGGGCGCGCCGGCTGCTCGACGCCCTGCTCGACAGCCTGCAGTCGGGCGTCGCGGCGTGCGACGCCGACGGCCGGCTGGTCTTCACCAACGCGGCGAACCGCCGGCTCAACGGCGAACTGCCCGGCGACCTCGACCTTCGGGTGTGGGCCGAGCGACGGCTGGCGACCGACCCCGCCGCCACCTTGCCGCCCGCGGCGGTGCCGTTGCTGCGGGCACTGGACGGCGAACGCCTGCACGAGATCGAAGTCGTGGTCAAACGACCGCACGAACGGCCGTCGATGCTGCTCGCCGACGCGCAGCCGATCGTCGACGCGACCGGTGCGCTGCTCGGCGCGGTGGTCACCATGCAGGACGTCACCCAGACCCACAGCACCGCGCTGCTGAAGGACTGTGAGCTCGCGGTACGCCGGATCCTGTCCGGTTCCGACACCGAGAACACCGACGACCGGCTCGCCGAGGCCATCACCGCCATCGGGCGGATGCTGGGTTGGGCGGCCACCGAATTCTGGGGTGTCGACGAGGTCGGCAACGTCCTGCGCCGGGAATTCTGCTGGAGCGACGACGCGCACGTCCCGCCACCGGGCGGCCTGCCCGACAGCCTCGGCTACGGCGACGGGATGCCCGGACGGGCCTGGCAGACGTCCGAGGCGGTCTGGGCCGTGGACCTGTGCACGGACGCCGACGCCCGCGCGCAGACCCTCGACTGGGGTGAGCTGCGCTCGGCGGTGACCGTCCCGGTGCCCATCGGCTCGGTCACCCGCGGGGTGCTGACCTGCTACAGCGTCTACGCCGAGAGCGAGGACGACGCGCGCACCGCGGTCATGACCGGCATCGCCGCGCACATCGGCCAGTTCCTCGAACGCTGCCGCGCCGGCGCCCTGGCCGCCGAGCTCGACCGGAGCCGCGACGAGTACATCGCCCTGGTCGGTCACGAGATCCGCACGCCGCTGACCAGCATCGGCTCATACACCGAGATGATCCTCGGCGATCCCGACCTGCCGGCCGGGGACCGCGACATGATGCTGCACGTGGTGCAGCGCCGGGTCGCCGATCTGCACACCATCATCGACAAGCTCCTGGACATCGCCGGTCTGCAGGCCGGGCACATCACCGTGCAGCCCCGCGACATGGACCTCGGTGCCGTCCTGCGCGCCAGCAGCACCGCCGCCCACACCCACGCCGCGGACGTCACCCTCGACGTCGACCTGCCCGAGCAGGTGACCGTGTGGGGCGACCCGCACCGGCTGGCCCAGGTCGCCGACGAGCTTCTCGCCAACGCGTTCGCCTGGGTCGACGACGCCGGCCGGGTCACCGTGCGCGTCGCCGTCGACGGGACCGCGGCCCGGCTCAGCGTGTCCAACACCGGGCCGGTCATCTCCGAGGCCGAACGCGAACGGCTCTTCGACCGGTTCTTCCGCACCGCCACCGCCGGGCAGCGCGCCATCCCCGGCACCGGGCTCGGCCTGTCGCTGGCCCGCACCATCGTCGAGCTGCACGGCGGGAGCATCGTCGCCACCAGCGACGAGGACCCACCCGGCACCACGCTGACCGTGCGCCTGCCCTGCCACCGGCCCGCAACCAACCCTCTCGGCGCGCCGGGATAGCCAGGCAGGACGTCAGCGCAGGGCGGCCGGTACGGGTGTCCACCACCGCGGGTCTCCTCGGCAGTCGCCGGCAGCAGGACCACCCGCAGGAACCCGTGAGCGACGCCGGAATCGTTCGGGTCGGCGACACGCGGCACGACCCGCCGCACCGCCGCACCGCCGCACCGCCGCCTTGACGGTGCGGTCGAGCCCCTTCGCCGCAGCGTGCAGCCCATGGTCGCCGCCTGGCTCGACGACGATGCCGGCCCGGGGTGCGCGCTGGGGAAGGCCCGCGGCGTCCGCACGAACACGACCCCCTGGTCCTGCATGTGCGGTAGGGCGCCGCGTCCAGGATGACCACGAACTCGCCATCGGTACGCCGCAGCGCCGTGTTGATGTTGCCGGCCTCGGCGAACACGTGCTCGGTCCGCCGCAGGTAGCCCACGCCCTCGGCGGCGCCCGCGCCCCGGTGGTCAGCCGGCGCCGCCAGGCGAAGACCTCCGGCGGGTCCGGCTGGTGGGTGTGCGCGTCACGGTCCCCCGTGATCCAGCACGTTGCCGGGTTCATCCGGATGCGGGATTGGCCCGTGGAGGTTGGGGGGCATCTCAGGAGGAAAGGGGCGCGAGTGGTGGACCTTGTAGTGGTGTGGTGTGGCTGGAACGTTTTAGCTCATCAAGATCTGCGGGAAGGCTGCCGCTGAGGCTGCGACTGCACTGAATGGCGAACGTCGGGCGGTCACGGCGAGCCCACGCGCCGGCGCGCAGCGGCACGGTCACGAGGTGGCCGGCGCCGGCGAGGCGCACGCTGAGAACAACGACGTGCGCCGCGCTGGCGAGGCGCACGTTGAGAACAACGACGTGCGCCGCGCTGGCATGGCGCACGTTGAGAACAACGACGTGCGCCGCGCTGGCATGGCGCACGTTGAGAACAACGACGTGCGCCATGCGGCTGGCCGGCTACCCGGTGATCTCGTCCGTGCCGGCGCCGCCGCTGAGCTTGTCCTTGCCGGGGCCGCCGAGGAGGGTGTCGTCGCCGGCCTGGCCGTAGATGGTGTCGTTGCCGACGCCGCCCTGCAGCCAGTCGTCGCCCTTGCCGCCGTAGATGGTGTCGTTGCCGACGCCGCCCTGCAGCCAGTCGTCGCCCTTGCCGCCGTAGATGGTGTCGTTGCCCTTGCCGCCGTCGATCGCGTCGGTGCGGGCGCCGCCGGTGAGCTTGTCGTTGCCGCTGCCGCCGAACAGCCGGTTGCGGTTCGACCCGCCGGTCAGGGTGTCGTTGCCGGAACCACCCTCGGCGACCATCGGCACGCCGGTCTTGTTGGTGACCCGGTCGTTCTTGTTCCCGAGCGTCACGCTGAGCTCGGTCGGCGTGCGTGCGGTGGTGCACCTGACCTTGGTCCGGTCGCCCTTGACCGCCTTGCAGCCCTTGCCGGCCTTGATCGCGACCCGGTCGTTGAGCGTGACCGTGCGGCCCGAGATCGTGATGACCAGCGTGTTCGCCTTGCCCGCCGCGGCGGTGAACCGGACGACGCTGTTGTGCTCCCCGAGCACCTGGGCCGTGCCGGTGGTGGCGGCCTGCGCCGGCGCGGCCAGCAAGGTCGTCGTGGCGGCCACCGCCACCCCGATCGCGGCCAGTGCCTTGCGGTTGAACAGGTACATGGAGACTCCCCGTGGTTTTGGCGCATCGAGTGGCTTCGTTCGCCGCTGTGCTGAACCCTAGGAAAGATCGGCTCGGCGCATCTCCTGCTTTCGTGTCACTTGTGGAGCCGGGCGCCGGGGCGCCGGGGACGGGCACGGAATCGATAGGGTTGAGTTACAGCCTGTCGATGTCCCGGCCCGGGAGGTGAGCGGCGATTCTCGAGGTGCGTGATCTCGTGGTGGCGCTGACCGATGGGGTCCGGGTCGCGGTCTCGTTCGCCGCGGGGGAGGCCGACCCCACCGTCGTGCTGGCCGACGCCGATGCCGCGACCGCCCTGGCCCGGGTGGTGGCCGGGCTCGCCCCGCCGGTCTCGGGTGAGGTCTGGATGGAGGGCCGGGACGTCACCGCGCTGCCGCCGGGCTCCCGGCAGATCGGGTACGTGCCGCGCGGGGGCGCGCTCCTGCCGCACCTCACGGTCCGGGAGAACATGGAGTATCTGAGCAGCCGGCGCGAGGCGGTGCGCGGGGTGACCCGCGATGCGTTCGCCACCTTGATCTATCAGCTCGAGCTCGGCCCGGTGCTGGACCACCGTCCCCATGAGATCACCGCGCAGCAGCGGATGCGGGGCGCACTGGCCCGGGCGATGATGTCGATCCCCGAGGCGGTGATCCTGGAACGACCCGATCCCGCCGTCTGCGGCCCGCTGGACGACCTGCTGGTCCGGATCGAGTCGCGGGGCGGCCTCGTCCCGGCGATGGCGGTCTTCGCCGACCGGCAGGCGCCACCCGAGGGCGCCCGCACCGTGGTGGAGGCGTCGTGACCAGCCGGCGGGCCGTGCTGGGCGGAGCGCTCGGCGCGGCCGTCGCCGGCGCGTCCGGCTGCGGCCGGTCCCGGCGGCCGGTGCAGGTCGCCGTGGTCTGGAGCGGCGACGAGCTGGTCCGGTTCCGCGAGGTCGTCCGGCGCTACCCGCGGCCGGTCGACGTGGTCAGCACCCGCAACGACATCAACGCCTTCCTCAGCGCCCGGCTCCGGGCCGGCAACCAGCCCGACGTCGCCATCGTGCCGCAGATCAGCCTGATCGCCGACTACGCCCGCCGGGGCTGGCTGGACGCCATCCCGGAGGAGGTCGGCCGCCGGTTCGCCGACACCTGGCGGGAGATGCTCACCGTCGACGGCCGGCAGTACGGCGCCTGGGTGAAGGCCGCGCACAAGTCGCTGGTCTGGTATCCCCCCGACCGGCTCGCCGCGCCGCCGGCCACCTGGGCCGCCTTCGTGCCGCTGGTGCGGGAGCTCGCCGCCGCCGGCCGGCCCGCACCGCTGGCGCTCGGCGCGGCGGACGGCTGGGTGCTCACCGACTGGCTGGAGAACCTGCTCATCGGGTTCGCCGCCGCCGGCGAGTACCAGGGCCTGGTGAGCGGGGCCGAGCCCTGGGACGGCCCGCTGGTGCGCCGGGCGCTCGCCGAGCTCGCCGCCGTGTGGTCGGTGGCCGGCGTGTTCCCGTACGGGATCGGCCGGGCGCTGATCACCCAGCAGGAGGAGTCGGTCATGCAGGTCGTCGACGGCCGCGCCGCGATGGTGGTCGAGGGTGACTTCGTCGCCGCGGTCGCCGACCGGTTCCGGCCGGCCGGGGCGGCCCCGCTGGTGGCGGCGCGCTTCCCGGCCGGGCCCCGGGCGCGACCGCTGCTGGTGGCCGGCGACGCCGCGATGGTGTTCGCCGGCTCGGCCGCCGGCGGTGAGCTGGTGGAATGGCTGACCCGGCGCGAGTCGTTCCAGCCGTGGATCGCCGCCGGGGGCTACCTGTCGCCGAACACGCTGATCACCCCGGACGCCTACGGGCCCGCGGCGCCGTGGGCGGCCGAGCTGAGCGACGCCGCCGGCGAGCCCCAGTTCGACCTGTCCGACCAGCTGCGCGGCTCGCTCGGCGGCCCGGACGGGCTGGGCAGCTGGAAGATCCTGCAGGACTTCCTCGCCGAGGTGCACCGGCCCGACGCCGTCGACCGGGCCTGCCGGCGGCTGGTCCGCGCGGCCGCCCAGGCCCGCCGGGAAGCCGGCTCATGACACAGCGCGCGCGCCCCCGCCCGGCGCCGGCCCGGCTGCTCGGGGAGACCGTGGTCATCGACGACGTCGGACCGGGCCGGCGCAGCCGGGCGTATCCCAGCGGCGGGTTCGCGTCGCTGCTGCTCACCCCGATCGCGCTGCTGCTGGGCGGCATCCTGCTCTGGCCGGTGGGCCGCACCGTGCAGGCGAGCCTGACCGGGCCCGGCCGCGAGTGGGTGGGCCTGGCGAACTTCCGCACCGCCCTCGCCGCCGAGGGCACCTGGGAGGTGCTGGGCCGCACCGTGCTGTGGGCCGCGGTGGTCCCGGTGGTCGTGATCGGCCTGGGCTACCTGCTGGCGGCCTCGCGCCGCACCGGCACGCTGCTGCTGCTCGCGCCGATGGCGTTGCCGCTGGTGGTGACCGGCGTGATGTTCCGGCTGTTCTACGACCCCGATCCGGCCCGCGGCGCCGGCACCGCGGTGCTGACGGCGCTGGCCGGGCTGGCCGGGGTGCCCGCCGACGCGGCGCCGGCCTGGCTGGGTCCCGACCTGATCACGGTCGCGCTGATGTCGGCGTTCGTCTGGGCCTGGATCGGCCTGCCCGTGGTGGTGTTCCGCGCGGCGCTGGACGCGCTGCCGCCCGACCTCGCCGACGCGGTCCGGACCAGCGGCGGCAGCCGGCTCGACGTGTTCCGCGACGCGCTGTGGCGGCCGCTGCTGCGGCGCACCGCCGCCATCGTCTTCGCGCTGGTGGCGCTCGGCACGGCCCGCGCGTTCGACCTGATCCTGGTGATGGCGCCGGGCTCCAGCCTGGACGAGGCGGCCAACCTCGCGGTCCGGGTGTGGCAGACCTCGGGCAGCGCCACCAGCGGCCCGGCCGCCGCCCTCAACACCCTGTGGCTGGTCGCCCTCGGCGTCGGCGTGGTGGCCGCCGCGGTGGGCGGCCGGCAGGCGTGGCCGCCGCCCGCCCTGGAAACCCCGCCGGCCCGTACGGTGGCCGACCACACCCGGTGGCCGGTCCGCCGGGTGCTGCCGGCCCTGGTCGCCCTGCTCTGGGCCGTGCCGGTGCTCGCGCTGGTGGCCACCTCGCTGCACTCGCCGCGGGAGGCGGCCACCCGGGGCTGGACGGCTGCGTCGGTGCGGCTCAGCTCGTACCGGGACCTGCTCGCCGAGGAGGAGCTGATCCGCTCGCTCGGGTTCACCGCGGTGCTCGCGCTGTCGGTGACGGTGCTGGTGATCATCGTGGCGCTGCCCGCCGGGTACGCGCTGGCCCGGCTGCGCCCGCCCGGCACGGCCGCCGCCGGAGCCCTGCTGGTCGCCGCGTCAGCGGTGCCGGTGCAGGTGGTGGCCGGTCCGATCAACGAGGTGCTGGCCCGGGTGGGGCTGGCGGGCACCAGCGTCGGGCTGGGCCTGGTGCACGTGGCGCTCGGTGCGCCGTTCGCCGTGCTGGTGCTGCGCAACGCGCTCGCCGACGTGCCCGGTGCCCGGCTCCGGGCGGCGCGCATCGCCGGCCGGCGCGAATGGGGCGTGCTGTGGCGCACCGTGCCCGCCGCCGTGCCGGCCATCATCGCGGTCGCGGTCCTCGAGTTCGTCCAGGTGTGGAACGACTTCGTGGTCGGCCTGCTGTTCGGCGGCTCGGGCACGCCGCTCGGGCTGCTGCTGTTCGGCCAGACCCGGCAGTTCGTCTCGAACAGCGGCACACTGGCGGCGTTCGCGCTGCTGGCGTCGGTGCCGCCGCTGGTGGTCATCGTGCTGGCCCGCCGCCAGGTGATCGCCGGCCTGGTGTCCGGGGCCGTGCGATGAGCCCGGGGCAGCAGGCCCGCCCGCCCGGCCGGCCGGCCCTGTGGCAGTGGGTGCTGACCGCCGCGATCGCCATCGGCTCGGTGGTCGGCGGCATCGCGAGCAACATGCTGGCGGACATGATCGGCCCGCACGTCGGCGCGGTCGCCTGGATCCTCGCCGGGGCCGGCGTGGTGGTGGCCGGGGTGCTCGCCGGGTTCGAGGTGCGCAGCCGCCGGGCCCTGGAGCACCGCGCGGTGGTCGACCCGGCGCCCGCCGTACCGGTCCAGGAGGCGGGGGTGCCCACCGACCTGCCCGACACCACCGGCTTCGTGGGCCGCCGGGCGGTGGTGGACTGGCTGGCGGACGCCGTCCGCACCGAGCACGCCGTGGCGCTGCTCGGCCGGCGCGCGGTCGGCACGTCCGCCTGCGTGGTCCAGGCGGCCAACGTGGTGCGTCCCCAGTTCCCGGACGGCCAGCTCTACCTGGACCTGCGCAAGACCGACCGGGGCGGCGCGGCCCGGTCCCTGCGGCCCCGGGAGGTCGTCGATGCGCTGTGCCGCAAGGTCGGCATCGAGGAGGCCGACCTGCGCCAGGCCGCCGACCCCGCGGCCGCCGCGACGCTGCTGCGCAAGGGGCTCGGCGACCGCAAGATCCTGCTGGTGCTGGACAACGTGGAGTCGCCGGACCAGGTCTCGCCGCTGCTGCCGCCGGCCCGGCGGTGCCGGCTGTTGCTGGCCGCCGGCCCCGCCCTGTCCGGTCTCGAGGGCGTGCGGACCCGGCAGTTGGGCGAGCCGTCGGCCGACGACGCGGTGGAGCTCTTCGCGGCGGCCGCGCGCGATGCCGGGTACGTGCGCCGCGGCCTGCCGGGCGAACCGAGCGTGCGGGACATCGTGGGGCTGGCCGGCCGGCAACCGCACGCGGTCCGGGTGCTGGGCTCCTGGCTCGCCACCCAGGGCTGGTCGGCGCCGGATCTGCTGCACGCGCTCCGGCACGGGCTGCGGCACGGCCGCGTCGACACGACGTTGACGCTGCTGGCGAGCCGGGACCGGGCGTACACCGCGCTGGCCCCCGGCACCCGGCGGCTGGTCCGGCTGCTCGCGCTCGTGCCGCAGCCGGTCAGCCGCAACGCCGTCGCCGCGCTGACCCGGGCCAACCGCGGGCACGCCGACCGGATGCTCGACGAGGCGGCCACCGGCGCGTTCGTCACGGTGACCCCGGACGGCCGGTACCGGCTGCGGCCGTTGCTCGTCCCGTACGCCCGGATCCACCTGCTGTGCGACGAGCCGCCCCGGCGGCGGGTCGCCGCCCAGGCCCGGCTGGTGCGGTACCTGGCGCGGCAGGCCGAGCGGTACGCCGACGCGGTGCTGCCCGACCAGCCACCGGGCACCGAGTCCGGCGGCGACTGGTTCGGCCGGCACGAGACGTTGCTGCGGACGCTGGTCTGCGAGCCGTGGGGCCGGCCGGGAGCCCTGCCGCCGCACCCGCCGCGCCGGATGCGCCGCTGGTGGTTGCGGCTCGCGGTCGCCCTGTGCACCTGGTATGCCGCCGCCGGCCGGCTCGACGACTGGGCCGCGGTGTGCCGCGCGGTGTTGCAGAGCCCGGTGGCCCGGCGCTCGGCCGCGGTCGCGGGCTGGGCCCACAACGAGCTGGGCGCGGTGTACCGGTGGCAGGGCGACCCGCACCGGGCGGCGATCGAACTGACCGCGGCGGTGCAGTTGCGGCACCGCCGGGGAGCCGCCCAGTCCCGGACCAACCTGGGCCTGGCGCTGCTCGACCAGGGTGACGCCGACGGCGCGCTGGACCAGCTCCAGCGGGCCCGCCAGCAACGCTCGCCCAGCGACCGGGCCGGCCAGGCCCTCACCGAGCTGGGCCTGGGCGTGGCGTTCCTGGCCCGCGACGAGCCCGGGCGGGCCGGCCACCACCTGATCCGCGCGGCGAACCAGTTCGAGGCGGTCGGCGACCGCCGCGGGTACGCCGCCGCCCTGACCGACCTCGCGCTGGCCCAGTGGTGGCTGGGCGAACGCCTGGACGCCGCCCAGGCCTGGAGCGCGGCGCTGGAGTGCCACCCGGCGGTCAACGATCCGCACGGCCACGCCGCGGCGCTGCTCAACGCCGGCGCCATCCTGACCGCCGGGGCGATGGCGGCCGACCCGGCCGACCCCGGCAACCGGCGGCGTGCCGCGCAGGCGCTGGAGTTCCTGCAACACAGCCTGCGCCTGCGCAAGGCCGACAACCTGCCGGTCGGCCGCACGCTGCTGCACCTCGGCGACGTCACCCGGATCCTCGACGGCCCGGGCGAGGCGCGCCGGCACTGGGAAGCGGCCGCGCAGGCGTGCGAGAAGGCCGGCGACGCCGACGGTACGTCCGCCGCCCGGTCCCGCCTGGAGCCCGCGCCCTGACGGCCGGGGTCAGAGGTACGGGCTCTGGGTCAGCAGGTGGGCCTTGAAGCCCTCGCCGACGCCGGGCTCCGGGGTGCCGGACCAGTCCTTGATGAGCACCGCGCCGCTGGTGCAGCCCCACGGGTTCCAGGTCCACGCCAGGTATCCCATGCCGTGCGCGTCGGCCCAGGTCACCGGCCGCTGCATGTACCGGTGCAGGTGCCGCCGTCGCGCAGGCACGTCCAGCCCGCCGTCTTGTCCCAGTCGCTGGCGATCTCCGGATACGGCTCGTTGAACAGATCGAAGACGACCGCGTTGTTGCCCTTGAACGTGGTGGCCACGCCGGTCCAGAACTGGGGGGCGTAGCGCGCGTCGGGCGCCGGCTTCTGGCAGGTGGCTTGCTCGTCCGTGCAGTGCCAGTCCGGCCCGGTGGTGTACGCGCCCCAGGTCCAGTGCAGATCGAGGATCACGTTGATGCCGTTGGCGACCAGCAGGTCCACGTAGTCCTTGACGCCCAGCAGCCGGTACGCCCGGCCGTCCGCGGTGACGATCTTGTTGCCCGACACCTTGAGCGCAGGGGCGGGGCCGCCGGGCGGTGGTGTCGTGACCGGCGGGGTGCTCGGCGGCACGGAGGCGGACGGCGTGATCACGGAGCCGGTGCACGCGGCGCCGTTGAGGGAGAACGAGGCCGGCACGGGATTCGTGCTGCTCCACGCGCCGGCGAAGCCGATGGAGGTGGACGCCCCCGTGCCGAGCGAGCCGTTCCAGCTCGCACTCGCCGCGGTGACCCGGGTGCCGGACTGCGTCCAGGTGGCGCTCCAGCCCTGGTTGACCCGCTGCCCGGTGCTGGGAAGTCGAACGCCGGCGTCCAGCTCGGCACGGCCGTCCCGAGGTTGGTGATGGCCTGTGCAGACCATCCATCAACGTCAACGCCTGACCGATCGCCGAGCCGGGGGAGCGGCCCTTCCCAGTTTGACGGGCGTCGACTATAACTAACTAACCGGTACGTTAATCTGGATCGGGCGGACCGCCTGGTGGACCTCTGCGGATCGTCGGGCACCGCGCAGGAAGGCAGCGCAGTCATGCTCATCGCCGACCGTGACAATGCCCGCAGCCGAGCCGTCGCACGCGCCGGCAGCGCACGACTGTCGATCGCCACCATGTGTCTGTCCGGCACCCTCGAGGACAAGCTGGCGGCCGCCGCCGCGGCCGGGTTCGACGGGGTCGAGCTGTTCGAGAGCGACCTCATCGCCTCGGCCTGGTCGCCGTCGCGGATCCGGCAGGAGTGCGCCCGTCGAGGCCTGTCGATCGATGTCTACCAGCCGTTCCGCGACTTCGAAGCGGTGCCGCCCGACACGCTGCGCGCCAACCTGCGCCGGGCGGAGCACAAGTTCGGCGTCCTGGAGCAACTCGGCGCCGGCACGCTGGTGGTCTGCTCGTCGGAGTCGGCCGAGGCGGTCGACGACGACGATCTGGCCGCCGAGCACCTGCGGGAGCTGGCCGAGCGGGCGGCGCGACGCGGCCTGCGGATCGCCTACGAGGCACAGGCGTGGGCCCGGCACGTGAACACGTACGCGCACGCCTGGCGGATCGTGCGCCGCGCCGACCATCCGGCCCTGGGGCTCTGCCTGGACAGCTTTCACGTGCTGTCCCGCGAGGAGGACCTGGCCGGCCTGCTGGTGATCCCCGGCGCGAAGGTGTTCCACCTGCAGCTGGCCGACGCGCCACGGCTGAAGATGGACGTCGTCGAGTGGAGCCGGCACCACCGGCTCTTTCCCGGCCTCGGCTCCTTCGACCTGGCCGCGTTCGTCGCCCGGGTGCACAGCACCGGATACGACGGGCCGCACTCGCTCGAGGTGTTCAACGACATCTACCGCCAGGCCGATCCGCGGCACGCCGCCATCGACGGGATGCGCTCGCTGCTGGCCCTGCAGGAGGCCGTCACCGTCCACGACGGCGCCACCGCGCAGCCGAGCCCGCCGTCCGGATTGCCGCCGGCCCCGCGGCTCGGCGGCCACGTCTTCACCGAGCTGGCCGTTGATGAGGTCTCCGGGCCGGTCATCGCGCGGACGCTGACCGCGCTCGGTTTTGTCCGCACCGGTCAGCACCTGTCCAAGCCGGTGCAGCTGTGGGAGCAGGGCAGCGCGCGGATCCTGCTGAACTTCGCACCCCAGCGGACGGTGGCGGCCGGCGCGGCGCTGATCTGCGCGCTGGGGGTGGAGAGCGACGACCCGCCGCAGTCGGCCCAGCGGGCGGACCGGCTGCTCGCGCCGGTGCTGCCGCGCGTCCGGCAGCCCGAGGAGGCCGATCTGAGTTCGGTGGCCGCCCCCGACGGCACCGCGGTCTTCTTCTGCCGCACCGGCGCCGACAGCAGCAGCTGGCTGGCGGACTTCGCGGCCAGCGGGGAGCAGGCCCGCACCGACGGCCTGGTCACCGGCACCGACCACCTCGCCCTGACCGAGTCGGTTGACGACTTCCACCAGGTCGCCCTCTTCTACCGTTCGGTGCTCGGCCTGCGATCCGGCCCCACCACGGAGATCGCCGCACCGTTCGGGCTGCTGCGCAGCAGATCGGCGTCCGACGCGGCGGGCAGCGTGCGCATCACGCTCAACACCGCGCCGCTGCGCCGCGGCAGCTGGGCTCCCGCGATACCCAACCCGCAGCACGTGGCGTTCGCCAGCGACGACGTGATCGCCGGCGCGCGGGCGATGCGCGAGCTCGGGGCGCCCGTGCTGAGCATGCCGGACAACTACTACGACGACCTGGACGCCCGGCTGGCGCCCGCACCGGCGCTGCTCGCCACGCTGCGGGAGCACTCGATCCTCTACGACAGCGACGAGCACGGGGAATACCTGCACTTCTACACGGAGATGCTCGGCTCGCGGCTGTTCTTCGAGGTGGTGCAACGGGTCGCCGGCTACGCGGGGTACGGCGCCGCGGGCACCGTGCCGGTGCGGATGGCCGCACACCGCCACCGCCGGCTGCAAGGGCTGCGGGACACCCACCGGCGCCCGGACAGCCCGACGCACGACTACTCCCTCGCGCACCTGACCGCGCTGAGCCTGTCCCCGCCGGAACTGGTCGAGGCCGCGGCCGAGGCCGGATACCGGTACGTGGGCCTGCGGCTCACCCGGGTCACCGCGCAGGAACCGCACTATCCGCTGGCCACCGACACCGGGCTGATGCGCACGACGAAGGTGCGGCTCGCCGCGACCGGCGTCGAGGTGCTGGACATCGAGCTGGCGCGGATCGGCCCGGACGAGGACCCCCGCGACTTCCAGCGGTTCCTGGAGGCCGGCGCCGAACTCGGCGCCCGCCACGTCATCACCCAGCTGCCGGATCCGGACCGGACGCGCAAGGTGGACCGGTTCGCGCAGCTGTGCGAGCTGGCCCGGCCGCTCGGGCTGACCGTCGACCTGGAGTTCCCCTCCTGGACCGAGACGCCGGATCTGGCGGAGGCGGCGCGGGTCCTGCGGGCCGCCGATCAGCCCAACGCCGGCCTGCTGATCGACCTGCTGCACTTCGCCCGCTCCGGGTCGAGCGTCGCGGACCTGCGGGAGCTGCCGGCCGAATGGTTCCACTTCGCGCACGTCTGCGACGCGCCGGCCGGGGTGCCGGCGACCAACGAGGGGCTCATCCACACCGCACGGTTCGAGCGGCTCTATCCGGGGGAGGGCGGCATCGACCTCGACGGCATCCTGGCCGCGCTGCCGCCGGGGCTGCCGTACGCGCTGGAGATCCCGCGGGCGCAGCTGGTGGCGCAGATCGGGGCGAAGGAGCACGCCCAGCTGGCGATCGCCGCCGCGCGCCGGCGGCTGGACAGCGTGCCGGCCGCCGCGTAGCAGCGGCCGGCGGCTGCCCGGTCACCGGCAGAACGGCTGGCGGCCCATGGCCGACTCGATGCCGCCGAGGACGTGGTCGAGGAAGGAGGTGTCGCCGGGCAGGGGCGCGTCGGTCCACGCCTCGACGGCGTGGCCGAGGGTGGTGACCCACGAGCGGCCGCCGTCGTAGTACTGGCACCACGAGACCGGATGGTTCCGGCCGTGCCCGGGATGCCCGCTGCCGCCGGCCGCGCCGTCCGGCAGGGTCGCCTCGTCGACCCGGGCCAGGATCCGGACCTGGCTGGGGAACGGCACGAGGTTGTACCACTCGTCGGTGAAGTCCCAGCGGGGCGGCAACCCGGCGGTCGACACGTCCCGCCGGCTCGTGGTCACCACGGTGCCGGGCTGGTGGCGTCCGTGGTCGTAGTAGTTGGCCCCGCCGAGCAGGCCCTCGTACCACTCCCAGTGGTATTCGGTGCCGAAGGCGTTGTGGATGCCGACGAAGCCGCCGCCGCCGCGGAGGTACTGCCGCAGGGCGGTCTGCGCCGGGTCGTCGAGGGCGTCGCGGGTGGTGCTCATGAAGATCACCGCGTGGTAGCGGAACAGCCGCGCGGGCGAGGAGAGCTGGCTGACGTCCTCGGTCCAGTCGACCGCGAAGCCGTGCTCGGCGCCGAGCTTGACCAGGGCGTTCTGCGCGGCGTTGGCCGGGGCCAGCGGGGGGTTGAGCCCGGCGGGCAGGGCCGGGCCGAGGTGGGCGTGGCGGGGCCCGGCGGTGCGGCTGTAGACGAGCACCCGGTAGCCGCCGGCGGCCGGGTCGAAGTTGCCCCAGTCGTGGTAGCAGCCGGG
Source organism: Actinoplanes sp. NPDC049599 (assembly GCF_044465625.1). Lineage (NCBI taxonomy): Bacteria > Bacillati > Actinomycetota > Actinomycetes > Micromonosporales > Micromonosporaceae > Actinoplanes > Actinoplanes sp. NPDC049599. Next base: position 38,621 of record NZ_JBITLX010000032.1, on the reverse strand, counting down.
GTCGGTGCCCCGGCAGACGCCGTAGTCGACGTGGCCGAGCTCGGTCGCGGCGCTGTCGCGGACGGCGGCCGGGGCCGGGCCGGCCGGGCGCAGGACGGCGTAGCCGGCCACCAGCACGGTCGCGGTCAGGACGGCGGCGAGAGTGGCGCTGAGCAGAGCAGTGGGTCTTCTCCAGGACATGGCGGCTCCTCGCGGGCGGAGACCGGCCGTCAGGCGTCTCCGAGGTGGGTGGGCAGAATCGACGGTGGAATCGGTCCCTTGTTGCGCCGGCCCTGGCCGGTCTCCTCCCAGGCGTGGGCCAGGATCCCGACGCTGCGGCTCAGCACGAACAGGCCGCGGGCCAGCGGGGGCGGATAGCCGAGCTCGCCGTAGACGACCGCGGTGCAGCCGTCGATGTTGATCGGCACCGGCCGGGCCCGGCCGGCGGCGAGCACCCGTTCGACCGCCTGGGCGGCGCGCAGGTAGGCGCCGTCGACGACCCCGTCGGCCACCGCCTGCTCGACCAGCCCGAGCAGCGGATCCCGGCGCGGGTCGACGGAGTGGAACCGGTGGCCGAATCCCGGCAGGTACTTCGAGCGGGTACGCCACTCGCGGACCACCGTGGCCGCGGCGGTGTCCACATCGGTGCCGGCGGCCCGGTCGCGTACCTCGGCGAGCAGGGTCATGCACTGCTCGCCGGCACCCCCGTGCGCGTCGCCGAGCAGGTTGACGCCGGTCGCCACGGCGTTGTTCAGGCCGATCCCGCAGGTGGCCGCCATCCGGGCCACGGCGATCGACGGCGCGTGCGGCCCGTGGTCCACCGCGGAGACGAGGGCCGCCTCGAGCAGACGTTCCTGCCCGGGGGTCGCGGTGTCGCCGCGCAGCATCAGCCAGATGACGCCGGCGAAGCTGATCGAGCCGATGAGCTCCTGGACCGGCCGTCCGCGCAGCTCGATCACGTTCGGTGCGATCCGGGAGACCGCCGTCGACCACCAGTCGGCGACGTCCTGGACGGTCGGGTCGGGCTGGTCCGGGTTCACGGCGCCGGCACCTCCTCGGCGGCCGGGTCGTCGCGGCCGGCCGGCCGGAACTCGGCGTTGTGCTCACCCAGCAGCGGCGGCGGGGACGGCGGACGCAACGGCACGCCGTTGACCAGGACACCGTTGCCGCTGACCCGCAACGTGCGGCCCGGGTGGGCCGGGAACTCCAGGTCGGTGAAGAACCCGCGCTCGCGCAACTGATCGAGCTCCACCGACTGCGCCACGGTCAGGATGCGGGCCGCCGGGACGCCCGCGTCCGCCAGCAGGCGTTCCCATTCGACGGCCGGCCGCCGGCGCAGCGCGGCGTTGATCTCGTCGTTGAGCGCGGACCGGTGGTGCTTGCGGGCCTCGCGGTCGGCGAAGCGTGCGTCGGTGACCAGGTCCGGGCGGCCGACGAGCCGGCACAGCGTCCGGAACTGCTCCTCCCGGTTGGCGGCGATGTTGAGCGGGCCGTCGGCGGCGTGGAACGTGCCCGAGGGTGCGGCGGTCGCGTTCTGGTCCCCCATCGGTTCCGGTGGGACGCCGCTGACCAGGTAGTTCGACGCGGCCCAGCCCATCGCGGACAGCGAGGTCTCCAGCATGGACACGTCGAGGCACACGCCTTCGCCGGTGCGCGTGCGGCCGGCCAGCGCCGCGGCGATCGACATCGCGGCGACCAGCCCGCCGACGGTGTCGGAGACCGGGAAACCGACCCGCAGCGGGGCGGTCTCCGGCGTGCCGGTGACGCTCATCATGCCGGACAGGCCCTGGATGATCTGGTCGTACGCCGGGGCGTGGCGCATCGGACCGGTCTGGCCGAAGCCGGAGATGGCGCAGTAGACGAGGCGGGGGTTGAGCCCGCGCAGCACCTCCCAGCCGTAGCCGAGGCGGCTGAGCACCCCGGCCCGGAAGTTCTCCAGCAGCACGTCCGCGTCCCGGACGAGGTCGGCGAAGACCGTGCGGTCGGCGGCGGCCTTGAGGTCGAGCTCGACCGACTTCTTCCCGGCGTTCTGGGCCAGGAACGACGCGCCGAGCGCGGCCCGGTTCAGCGCGGGCTCCGGGCCCAGCGAGCGGGCCAGGTCGCCGTCGCCCGGCCGTTCGATCTTGACGACCTCCGCACCGAGCAGCATCAGCTGATAGCTGCAGTAGGGCCCGGCGAGCACGTTGGTCAGGTCCAGGACCCGGACGCCGTGCAGGGGCCGGTCGTCATCCATGAGGCGTGCCCTTCCGATCGGCCATTGCCAGGGGAGGTCGCGGCCCGTACGTTACACCTAGTCCACAGGACGGTCTAGGAGTACCACCAAGCGGATCGCGCGAGGAGAGTGGCGATGACCGACAGCCCCGGCCGCAACGCCCCCGAGCACCCGACAGCCGAGGTCGGATGCCTGATCGCCGGCTCCTGGGTGACGGCCGGGACGCGCGGCGACCGCGTCGGCCCCTGGACCCGTACCGTCGTCAGCTCCACCCGGCAGGCGGACGACCACGACGTCGCCACCGCACTCACGTACGCCCGCAAGAGCGCCCGAGCCGTCGCCCGGATGTCGCCAGCGGCGCGGGCCGGCATCCTCGAACGTGCCGCCGGCGAGGCGCTGCGCCGCCGCGACGACCTCGCCCGGCTGCTGGCCCTGGAGCTCGGCAAGCCGGTCAAGGACGGCCGCGGCGAGATCGACCGGGTGGCCGACACCTTCGCCGTCTCGGCCGCGGAGGCCCGGCGCATCGGCGGCGAGGTCCTGCCGGTGGCCGGCTGGGCCCGCGGCGTGGGCACCACCGCGTTCACCCACCGCGCGCCGGTCGGCGTCGCCCTGGCGATCACCCCGTTCAACGCGCCGGCCAACCTGCTGGCCCACAAGCTCGGCGCCGCCTTCGCGGCCGGCAACACCACCGTCGTCAAGCCGCCGCCGCAGGCGCCGGCCTCCTCGGCGGCCGTCGTGCGGCTGCTGCTCGACTGCGGGATGCCGCCGGAGGCGGTCCAGGTGCTGCACGGCGACGGTACGGTCGGCGCCGCGCTCAGCGCCGCACCCGAGGTCGGGGTCATCAGCTTCACCGGCAGTCCCACCACCGGGGCGGCGGTGGCCCGCGCCGCCGGCGCCAAGCGCCTCGTCATGGAGCTCGGCGGCAACGCCGCCACGATCGTGTGCGCCGACGCCGACATCGCCGCCGCCGCCCGGAACTGCGCCGCCACCGGCTACAGCAACTCCGGGCAGAGCTGCATCTCGGTGCAGCGGGTCTACGTCGACCGGCGCCGGTACGACGAGTTCCTGGACGCGTTCACCCGGGAGGTGGAGAAACTCACCGTCGGCGATCCGCTGCACCCCGGCACCGACGTCGGCGCGATGGTCGACGACGACGCCGCCGACCGCGTCGTCACGTGGGCGCAGGAGGCGGCAGCCGCCGGCGCGAGCATCACCACCGGCGGCTACCGCGACGGCGCCACCGTGACTCCCACGGTCGTGGCCGCGCCGCCCGCCGACGCCCGGCTGATCCGGGACGAGGTGTTCGGCGCGGTGGTCGGGGTGACGGCGTTCGACGACTTCGACGACGTGCTCGCGGTGTGCAACACCAGCCGCTACGGCCTGCAGGCGGGACTGTTCACCTTCGACGTCCGCCGGATCGTCACCGCCTGGCGCGAGCTGGAGGTCGGTGGCCTGGTCGTGAACGGGTCGTCGAACTTCCGCCTCGACCACGTGCCGTTCGGCGGCGTGAAGGATTCCGGGTTCGGGCGCGAGTCGCCGCGCTGGATGATCGACGACTACACGGTGGTCAAGACCTTGCTGCTGCGCGGCCTGTCCCTGTTCGGCGACTCCGAGGACGCCCGATGAGCATCGACGAGATCCGCGGGACCGGTACGGACCGCAGCACGGTCACCGCGGCCGAAGCCATGGTGGCCCAGCTGGAGTCCTACGGCGTCGAGTACGTCTTCGGCACCTGCGGGCACACCAACATCGCCCTGCTGGACGCGATCGGGCGCAGCAGCATCCGGTTTGTCATCGCCCGCCACGAGCAGGCCGCCGCGCACGCCGCCGACGGGTACGCCCGCGCCAGCGGCCGCACCGGGGTGGTCCTCCTGCACGTCGGCCCGGGCCTGACCAACGCGGTCACCGGGGTGCTCACCGCCGCCCTCGACTCGGTGCCGCTGGTCGCGATCGCCGGCGACGTCCCCTCCTACTACCGCGGCCGGCACCCGCACCAGGAGGTGAACCTGCACGCCGACGCCGACCAGGCCGCCATCTACCGGCCGTTCGTCAAGCGGGCCTGGCAGGTGCACCGGGTGGCCGACCTGCCCCGGTTCACCGAGCGTGCCTTCTGGACGGCTGCCGCCGGGCGGCCGGGCGCGGTGCTGCTCAGCGTGCCGATGGACCACTTCTCCCGCCCGGTGCCCCGGGACCCGGCCGGCGCGTACCCGCTGGCCGTGCTGGAACGGCCCGCCCTGGCCGCCGACGTCGCCGCGCGCATGGCCGAGCTGCTGCTGCACGCCGAGCGCCCGCTCGTCTACCTCGGCGGCGGGCTGCGCCGCGGGCCGGGGCTGGACGCGCTGCGCTCCCTGGTCGAGCACCTCGACATCCCGGTTGTGCACTCGCTGATGGCCAAGGGCACGCTGCCGGACGACCATCCGCTGCTGCTGGGGATGCCGGGCTTCTGGGGCCTGGAGCTGACCAACCGGCACACCCGGGAGGCCGACGTGGTCCTCGCGCTGGCCACCCGGTTCGCCGAGACCGACGCCAGCTCCTGGGACCGCCGCTACACCTGGCAGTTCCCGCCCGGCAAGCTGCTGCAGATCGACCTCGATCCCGCCGAGATCGGCCGCAACTTCCCGGTCACCGTCGGCGCGGTCGCCGACGCCGGCCGGGCCGTGCAGGCGATCGACGACGCCGTCCGCGCCCGGCAGCCCGCAGCGCGGCGGCGCGAGGGCCTGCGCGATTCCATCACCGCGGCCCGGCGCTCCCTGTTCGCCGACAGCCGGGGGCGCGGCGCCGGCGACAAGTTCCCGCTGCGGCCGGAACGCATCCTGGCCGACCTGCGGTCGCTGCTGCCGGGCGACGCCGTGCTCGTCACCGACGTGGGCTGGAACAAGAACGGTGTCGCGCAGTGCTACGAGCTGCCCGCCGAGGGGCGGTTCATCACCCCGGGCGGCGCCTCCACGATGGGCTTCGGGCCGGCCGCAGCCGTGGGCGTGCAGATCGCCCAGCCGAACCGCACCGTGGTCGCCCTCGTCGGCGACGGCGGCATGAGCGCCCAGCTGCCCGCCCTGCCGATGGCCGTCGAGCAGGGCGCCCCGGTCATCTTCGTGGTGATGAACAACCGGTCCCACGGCACCATCAGCGACCTGCAGACGGCGAACTTCGGGCAGAGCTACGGCTGCGACTTCACCGGCCCCGACGGCGCCCCGTACAGCCCCGACTTCGCCGCGCTCGGCCGGGCCTGCGGCGCGGACGGCTACACCGTGTCCGGCGCCGGCGATTTCGGCGCCGCGTTACGCGCCGCCCTGGCCGCCCGCCGGCCGGCGGTGATCGACGTGCCGATGGTCAACGAGCCGGTGCCCACCCCCGGGCACTGGAACATCAAGGACATCTACCAGGGCGTCTTCGAATAGCACGGCGCCACAGGAAGAGGTGACGTCAGCGTGGCCACCATCGATCGCAGGAATCTGCTCAAGGGCGCCGCGGCCGCCGCCGCGGCGGCGGCCGCGGGCCCCGCCGCCGGCGCTCCGGCGGCCGCCGCCGGCTGGGCACCCGCCGCATCCGACCTCGCATATTTCGACACCCCGGGCGACGCCGACTTCCCCAAGGTCGGCGGCAACCTGGGCAACCAGAACTACACCGCGCTGCGCCGCGTCGACCACGGCAACGTGCGCCGGCTGCGCGGCGCCTGGCTGAACTCCGTCGAGGGGGGCCTGCGTACGGGCAACAGCCAGAGCACCGCGGTGGCCGTGGACGGCGTGCTCTACATCGAGTCGGCGCTGGGCAACGTCATCGCCGTCGACGGCGTCACCGGGCTGACCAGGTGGCGCTACGAGCAGACCCGCGGCACCCTGACCCGCCGGGGTGTCGCCGTCGGCGGCGGCCACGTCTTCACCAAGTCCAACGACAACTACGTCATCGCCCTCGACCAGCAGACCGGCCAGGTGGCCTGGGAGCGCCAGGTCAACGGGTACGGCAACATCGAGAAGGTCGCCGTGGTGCACCACGACGGCCTGCTGTTCTGCGGCACCAACGACGGCCCGCGGGGCGCCGCCCTGGCCCTCGACGCCCGCAACGGCGACGTGCTGTGGCACTTCTGGGGCACGCCCGGGCCGGGCGAGTTCGGCAACGACACGTGGGAGGGCGACTCCTGGGCCGACGGCGGGGCGACGCCGTGGATCCACCCGGCCGTCGACCCGGAGCTCGGCCTGACCTACTGGACGTTCGGCAACGCCCGCGGTCACCGGTCCTCGCAGGACGGCTCGGCCCGCGGCGGGCAGAACCTGTTCGCCAACTCGCTGGTCGCGCTCGACCTGCGCACCGGCGCCTACCGCTGGCACTTCCAGTCCGTCCACCACGACATCTGGGACATGGACAACGTGATGTCGCCCGTGCTGGCCGACGTGCGCATCCGGGGCCGCGAGCGCAAGGTGGTGGTCTACGGCAGCAAGTCCGGCATGTTCTTCGTCCTCGACCGCACCGACGGCACCGCCCCGCTGGGCATCGTCGAGCGGCCGGTGCCGCAGGAGCCGCGCCAGCAGACCTGGCCCACGCAGCCGTTCCCGGTGCAGGGCGGCTGGACCGAGCAGCGGGTCGTCGATCAGCCGCTGGGCACCTCCGTGCCGGGCCACCCCAGCCGGGCCGTGCCGAACTATGTGCAGGGTGCGCTCTACGACCCGCACTGGGACACCCCCGTCCTGTCGATCCCGGGGCACGGCGGCGGCGGAGACTGGTCGCACCTGTCGTTCAGCCACCGCACCGGCCTGGTCTACACCGGCTACGGGTACGTCGCCGCGGCGCACTCGCTGACCGAGAGCGCCAACGGGCTGCGCCCGCCCGGCGAGTACCAGACCGGCGGCATCGTGGCCGTCGACGTGAGCACCAACGAGGTCCGGTGGCAGCGGCGGATGCCGTACTCGCTGGCGCACGGCAACGGCATCCTCACCACCGCGAGCGATCTGCTGTTCATCGGCCGGCCCGACGGTCATCTGCTGGCCCTGGACGCACGGTCCGGCCGGGAGCTGTGGCGGTTCCAGACCGGTGCGGCGATCAGCTCCAGCCCGATCATGTACCGGGCCGGCGGTCGCGAATACCTCGCGGTCTTCGCCGGTGGGACCAGCATCCCGTACGGCAACTCGGCGCCCCGCGGCGACTTCCTGTGGGCGTTCGAACTCGGGGGAGGGCTCGGCCCGGCGCCCACCCCGCCGCCGCCGGTCGTGCGCCGGCCGGTCTCCGGCGGCCCGGTCGAGGGCACGACCGTGGCGGACACCGTGGTGATCGGCCGCACCTACGACGCGGCCACCGGCACCGTCGGCGCCACCGAGTCGTTCGGGGTCGCCGGGATGGCGCCCACCCACCTGCGGGTGCCGGTCGGCACCACCGTCACGTTCACCAACCATCGGGGCAACGCCGGCCCGCGCGGGGTCACCCAGTTCTTCGAGGGGTTGTTCGACGTGACCCTGGCACCGGGCGCGTCGTTCACACACACGTTCGGCCGGGCCGGCGAGTACTTCTACAACGACCCGGCCAGCCCGCGGTCCACCGGGAAGATCGAGGTCTACCGGCCGTGACCGAGCGGTTGTTCATCATCAACGGGCCGAACCTGACCATGCTCGGCCGGCGCGAACCCGCCCTGTACGGGCGGGTGACGCTGGCGGAGATCCGGAAAAGGTGCCAGGCGCTCGCCCCGGAACTCGGCTTCGACCTGTTCTTCGGGCAGTCCGACGCCGAGTCCCAGCTGCTCGACTGGGTGCACCGGGCGTACGACGAGTCGGCCGCGGTGATCATCAACCCGGCCGGCCTGTCCACCCGCTCGGTCGCCCTCTACGACGCGCTGCGGATGATCGAGCGGCCGGTCATCGAGGTGCACCTGACCAACGTGTTCGCGCGCGAGCCGGTCTACCGGGACCTGCTGACCGCGGTCGCGGCCCGGGCGTTCCTGGCCGGCTTCGGCGCGGACGTCTACGAGCTGGGCATGCGCGGGCTGGCCGGGTTCCGCGACCCGTAGACCCTGGGGAGGCTGTGGTGCGGATAGGGATCATCGGCTGCGGCCGGATCGCGCGGAACCACGTGGCCGCGTTACGGGCGATCGCCGGCGTCGAGGTGGGCGCCGTGGCCGACGCCGTGAACGCCGGTTCTGGCCGGCCCCGGCCCGCCGGGTGACCGGGCACTGCGCCACCCTGGTCCACGGGGCGGTCAGCAACGTGGAGGACACCGCCGGGGCGCTCATCGAGTTCGCCTCGGGCGCCATCGCGACCGTCCAGGCCGGCACGACCTTCCGGCCGGGGCTCGGGGTGCAGGTCTGGGTCGGCGACGCGCGCACCCGCGCCACCGTGACACTGCGCCGATCCGGATGACCCGGTCAGCCGGGGTTGCCGAACGGGCGGTCGAAGCCGCGTTCGGACATCTGCTGCGCCATGTGCCGCAGGTCGGTGGCGAACTCGGCGACCCGGTCCGGGGTGAACCGGATCGAGGGCCCGCTGAGCGCCAGGGCGGCGACCACTCCGCCCGCGCGGCCGAAGACGGGTGCGGCGACCGCGGACAGCCCCTCCTCGCGTTCGCCGTGGCTCTCGCCGTAGCCCTTGCGGGTGGCCTCGTCGATCCACTCGCGCAGCACCGCCGCGTGGCCCGGGCCGTGCGGGGAGCCCTTGGCGATGCGTTCCAGCAGGGGCGCGCCGGCGTCCCGCAGCAGCACCTTCGAGGAGGCGCCGGCCCACATCGGCAGTTCGTCGCCGACCCGCACCACGTGCCGCAGCGGCTGCGGGCTCTCCTGCTGGGCCACGCACACGCGGTAGACGTCGCGGACGACGTACAGGTTGACGGTCTCGCGCTGCCGGGCGGCCAGCTCGCGCATGCCGAGCTGGGTCTCCGGCGGCAGCTCCCAGCTCTGCCGGGCCAGGTGCGCCCACCGCCACAGGCCCGGCCCGGCCATGTATCCGTTGGTCGTGGCCCAGAGCAGGCCGTTGTGCTCCAGCGTCGACACCAGCCGCAGCACCGTGGTCTTGGCGAGCCCGGTCGCCTCCACGATCTCCCGGACGGAGACGATGGGCCGGTCGTCGGTCAGCAGGCCGAGGATGCCCAGGGCGCGCTGCACGCTGCGGACCCCTTGCTGATCGACGGACTCGGCCGGCGCCGCCGGCTTGTCCGGGGAACTGCGCGTCGTCGGCGCCTCCAAAGATCCCACTCTCCTCGCGTCCCGGTCATGTGCACGGCCGCAGCCCATCCTGCCCGTGCAGCCACGATTCTCCTGCCCCGGGGGCGGATTCACCCATCCGTAACGGACTGGACTCAGGCACTTGCCAGAAACGGTGGACGCCCGTACGTTACACGCAGTCCACAAGATGGTCCAATCGGTCCGGCTAGTGGTCCACCCTCCGGGGGTCCCTCGTTGACCAGATCCGTACCCGTCGAGCCGGCTCCCGCCGCGGGCTGGCGTGAGCCGGCGGTGCTGCGTGCCTGGGGTTCGGCCGAGCTGTGGGTCGCCGTCGTGGCGCTGGCGGTCATCTTCGTCAGCGTGCTCTGGCAGGTGGTCAGCCGCTTCCTGCCGGCGCTGAACTGGCCGGGCGTCGGGGAACTCGCCGGCTACTCGCTGATCGTCCTGACCTTCATCATGGTCGGCTACCTGATCGGCAACAACGGCCACATCGCCATCCAGATCGTCGACTATCTGGTGCGGGGCAAGGCTTTCGCCGTGGTCAAGGCGCTCTCCGCGGCCTGCACCGCGGTGATCTGCGCCCTGCTCGTGTGGGAGGCCTACCACCTGATCCTGGCGTTCCCGGCGCGCCGCACCGCCGCACTCGGCATCCCACTCTGGATCCTCTACGCGATTCCCCTGATCGGCTTCGCCTCCGGCACGGTGCGGGCGGTCGTCCGGATCTTCGCCGCCGGCCGCGAGGACGCACCCTTCGACGCGGCGGAGGCGACATGATCCTCGAACTGTGGATGGTCGGCGCCGCCATCGCCTTCCTGCTGCTCATCCGGGTCCCGGTCGGGCTCGCCTTCATCGGCCCCAGCCTCTGGTACGCCCTGGCCGACGGCCGCTCCGAGGGCTTCTCGCTGAAGACCACCTTCGACGGGCTGAACAGCTTCCCGCTGCTCGCCGTCCCGCTGTTCATCCTCGTCGGCGTGCTGGCCAACCGGCTCGGCATCGCCGACCGGCTCTACGAGTTCTGCCTGGCCGCCCTGGGCCGGCTGCGTGGCAACCTGGCGTACGTCAACGTCGGTTCCGCGGTCGGCTTCTCCTGGATGAGCGGCTCCGCCCTGGCCGACGTGGCCGGCCTGGGCAAGATGCAGATCCCGCAGATGGTCAAGGCCGGCTACCCGCACGGCTTCGCCTCCGGGCTCACCGCGTCCTCGTCGCTGATCAGCCCGGTCATGCCGCCGAGCATCCCGGCCGTCATCTACGCGGCGACCGCCACCGTCTCCACCGGCGCGCTGTTCGCCGCGTCCGTGCTGCCCGCCTTGGCCATGGCGATCGGGCTCTGCGTCTACATCTTCATCTGGACCGCCCGGCGGCCCCAGTTCACCTCGGTGCCGTTCAACCGGGAGCGGTTCACCCGGGCCTCGATCGGCGCGGTCGGGCCGCTGCTCACCCCGGTCATCCTGCTCGGCGGCATCCTGTCCGGCACCTTCACCCCGACCGAGGCGGCCTCCGTCGCGGTCCTCTACATGCTGATCCTCGGCGCGGTCTACCGGACCCTGCGGCCATCCGTGCTCCTGCAGGCGTTCCGCGAGACGGCCGTGATCACCGGCGGCATCACGCTGATCCTCGGCGCCGCCGCGCTGCTCGGCCTGATCCTCACCCGGGCACACGTGTCCCGCGACGTCGCCGAGTTCCTGACCTCGGTCTCCGACAACCCCTGGGTCTTCATGGTCCTGGTCAACGTCATCCTGCTGATCCTCGGCTGCCTGATCGACGCCACGGCCATCATCCTGGTCACCGTGCCGGTGCTCCTGCCGATCGCGGTCGACCTCGGCATCAACCCCATCTACTTCGGCGTGGTCATGATCATCAACCTGATGATCGGCCTGCTGACCCCACCCGTGGGAAGTGTCCTCTACATCACCAGTTCGGTGACCGGCAAGCCGGTGGACGTCGTCTTCCGCGGCGTGGCCCCGTTCCTGATCCCGCTCGTCACCGTCCTGATCGTGGTCACCGCCCTGCCCGGCCTCGTGATGTGGCTGCCCGACCTGCTCGGATTCTGATCGCCGTCCCTCCCCCTGAGGAGAAGACCATGATTCGACCGAAGATCGCCGCGGCGATCCTCCTACCCCTGCTGCTCGCCACCGGATGCTCCACCTCGGGCAACACCACCGCCGCGGCGGGGGAGAACCCCCGCCTCAGCCTCAAGATCGGCAGTTCCCAGCCGGAGTCCCAGCCGAACTACTACTGCGGCATGAAGCTGCTCAAGGAACGGCTCGAGGCGCAGCAGGGCCTCAACCTCACCATCGACATGTTCCCCAACAGCCAGCTCGGGCCGGACGCCGAGCGCTTCGCCGGCGTGCAGAGCGGCGACATCGACATCGACCTGCAGGGCGGCTCGGCGATGTCCACCGCCTTCCCCAAGATCGGTGTGCTCGACGCGGCCTACGCCTTCAACGACATCGACCACTTCTTCAAGTGGCTCGATCAGCACGGCCCGGCGTTCTTCGCCGAGTTCAACACGGCCACCGACACCACCGTCATCGACGCCTGGTACTTCGGCATGCGGACGTTCACCGCCACGAAGCCGATCCGCAAGCCCGAGGACCTCGCCGGCCTGAAGGTCCGCTTCCCGAACACCCCGCAGTTCCTGGCCAACGCCAAGGCGCTCGGCGCGAACGCGGTCGCCATCGCCGTCGAGGAGCTGTACCTGGCGCTGCAGCAGGGCATCGCCCAGGGCCAGGAGAACCCGGTGGTGGCCACCCACGCGCAGAAGTTCGACGAGATCCTCAAGGTCGCCAGCCTCACCAACCATCAGGTCGGCGCCCACTTTGTCGTGGTCTCCGACAAGACCCTCGACCGGATGAGCCAGCCGCAGAAGGACGCCCTGACCAAGGCCGTCCACGACCTGCGCGCCGAGAACCGCAAGTGCGTCGACGACGAGACCAAGAAGGTTCTCGACGGCTGGCGCGCCGACTCCACCCGCACCGTGGTGGAGATCGACCAGGTCGACCGGGACGCCTTCATCAGCAAGGCCGAGGCGTTCTTCACCACTCACTACAAGGGGGAGAACCTGGAGCTCTACCAGAGCATCCGGGCCTCCGCCTGACGTGGCGCCGCCTCGGGGGCTCCGGCCCCCGGGGCACCGGACTGCGAAAGAGGCACGGTGACAACCACGGCACCCACCCGCATCCTGATCGGCCTGGTCGGCGCCGGCATCCGGGAGTCACACTCGCCGCTGCTGCACCAGCACGAGGCCGACCGGCACGGCATCCGGCTGCTCTACACCACCATCGACTCGCACGCCCTCGGCCTGACCGCCGCGGACCTGCCGGACCTGCTCCGCTGGGCCCGCACCCTCGGCTACCGCGGGTTCAACGTCACGCACCCGTTCAAGCAGGAGATCATCCGCCACCTCGACGGCCTCTCGGCCGAGGCGCACACGCTCGGCGCGGTCAACACCGTCGTCTTCGACGACACCGCCACCACCGGGCACAACACCGACGCGTACGGGTTCCGCACCAGCTTCGCCGAGTACTTCCCGACGGCTCGCCGGGAGCACGTCGTCCAGCTGGGCGCGGGCGGAGCCGGATGCGCCGTCGCCCACGCCATGCTGACCCTCGGCGCCCGCCACCTGAGCATCGTCGACCTCGACGCCGACCGGGCGGCCCGCCTGGCACACACGCTGGCGGGCCAGTTCGGCCCCGGCCGGGTCAGCATCGGCGCGCCCCCCGAGCTGCCCGCCCTGCTCGCGGGGGCGGACGGCGTCATCAACGCCACCCCGGTCGGCATGAGCCACCACCCCGGATCACCCGTCGCCCCCACCGACCTGCGCCCGGACCTGTGGGTGGCCGACCTGGTCTACCGCCCCGCCGACACCGCCCTGCTGCGGGCCGCCCGCGCCGCCGGCGCCGCCACGCTGCCCGGCGTCCCGATGAGCGTCTACCAGGCGGTCGCCGCGTTCGAGCTGTTCACCGGCGTGTCCGCCGATCCCGGCGCGATGCTCGCCGACTCCGCAGAGCTGCTGCGCGACGGTGGCTGAACCCGGGACGGCGACCCTCGGCGGCCAGCTTCCGGTGTGGACCGTCGCACCGTTCGTGCTGCTGCTGGCCGCGATCGCGCTCTGCGAGGTGCTCGCCGCCGGATGGTGGAGCCGGCCGGCCAACAAGGCCCGGGTGGTGGTGGCACTGGCGGTCCCGGCCGCCGTCCACCTGCTCTCGGTCGAGGGCGGCGCCGGGGCGCTCACGCACTCCGTCACCGAGTACGTCTCGTTCCTGTCGCTGCTCACCGCCCTGTTCGTCATCGCCGGCGGCATCGAGGTGCGGGGCTCGCTCGCCGGCACGCCGCTGGCGAACGCCGGCATGCTCGCCGTCGGTGCGGTGCTGGCCAACCTGGTCGGCACCACCGGCGCCGCGATGCTGCTCATCCGCCCGTTCCTGCGCGCCAACGCCCGCCGCGCCTGCCGGGTCCACCTGGTCGTGTTCTTCATCCTCATCGTCGCGAACGCCGGCGGCCTGCTCACCCCGATCGGCGACCCGCCGCTCTACCTCGGCTTCCTCAAGGGTGTGCCGTTCGGGTGGACCTTGCGCCTCTGGGCGCCGTGGCTGTTCGTCAACGGCACCCTGATCCTGATCTTCAACCTGGTCGACCAGTTCCTGGTCAACCGCGAGGAACGGCGGGACCGGACCGTCGGGCTGATGGACGAGCTGATCGTGCACCAGCCGCTGCGGGTGGCCGGCCGGCGCAACGTGCTGCTGCTGGCCGCGGTGGTGCTCGTGCTGCTCGCGAAGGGCGCTCTCGCGCTGCCGTTCGGTGTCCCGGAGGCGGCGCTGGGCCTGATCGCGTACCTGTCCTACCGGGTCACGCCCCGCGGAGTGCACGAGGCCAACCATTTCGGGTTCGGGCCGATCGCCTCGGTCGCGGTCATCTTCGCGGGGGTGTTCGTCACCATGACCCAGCCGCTGCTCATCCTCAACGCCCGGGCCGATCAGATCGGCCTGCAACAGCCGTGGCAGTACTTCTGGGCGTCCGGTGCGCTGTCGTCGATCCTGGACAACGCGCCGACGTACCTGGCCTTCACGTCGGTGGCCGCGGGCCGGCTGGGGATCAGCGTCGGCGATCCGGGCTACCTGGCCGCCCTGGTGGCCTCCCCGGCGGGCAGCGACCTGCTGGTCGCGATCGCCTGCGGCGCGGTGATGATGGGGGCGCTGACCTACATCGGCAACGGGCCCAACCTGATGGTCAAGGAGATCGCCGAGCACCGGGGGGTGCGCATGCCGCACTTCTTCGGGTACGCCCTGATCGCGATGCTGATCATGCTACCGGTGCTGACCGCCGCCACCTTCCTCTTCTTCCGCCCCGGCGAGCCCGCCCCTTGACGGGCCCGCGCCTCGACGGCATTCGCTTCTCCGACTTCATGCTCACCTGCACGCTCGGCATCATCCGCTGGAACAGGTGTGGCTGCGTGGCGGTTACCGCCGACCGCGAGGCCGGCTTCACCGAACAGGCATCCCGGGACGGCAGGCGGGTGCCGGAGGTCCCTGGCCGAGCTGCGCTGCTACGGTTCGCAGCGTGTCGGGGATGGGGGCGCAGCGGTGAACGCCGGTGCCGAGCGTGACGAGCAGGTGGAGGGCCGGGTGCGGGAGTGCCTGCGGCCCGGCGAGATCCTGCGTGCCGCCGTCTGGGTGAGCCGGCCCGACGGGCGGTCGCCGGCCGCGCTGACCCGGGCCGACCTGTCGCCGTTCCGGTTCCGCCGGCCCGTGCCCGACGGCCCCGGCGCGCGGCGCGGTGTCAACGGCGCGCCGCGCAGCCTTGCCGTCGGTCTGGACGAGCACATCCGCATCGTCACCGACCCGCGGGTCCTGGCGCTCACCGACCGCCGGCTCCTGGTGCTGGCCAAGCGGCCCGGCTCGTGGCGCGAGCTGTTCCGCCCGGCTGGCTCTCCGCTGCCGCCCCTGCGGCTGCGCTGGGAGTGTGCTCGCGCCGAGCTCGCCGCGGCCACCGAAGAGGCCGGGCGGCTGCGGCTCACCTTCACCGACGGCTCCGCCGTCACGCTGCTCACGCCGTCCGCCCACGTCCAGCCCTTCCTCGCCGGCTGACGGGTCCGGTCAGTCCCGGGCCAGCGGCTGCACCAACGTGAACGCGGCGCTGAGCATGCCCGCCCGGGTCTGCACCTGGTAGCGGCTGCGCCCGCGCTTGACGATCGTGCCGGCCAGCCCGGCGTACCGTCCTCCGCCGGTCAGCCGCACCCGGTCGCCCACCGCCAGCGGGACCGGGGCCGGCTCGGGCCGGGGTGCGCGGATGCGGGCGAGCTCGGCCTCGTAGCGGGGGTGCATCGGGGCCGGTCTGCCCCGGTGGGTCCAGGTGTAGAGCGCGGCCGGGTCGAACCTCGGGGCGCAGCCGAGGCAGGACCGCACCCGGACCGGCCGGCGATGGGCCGTCGTCCGGTGACCCGCCGGGCAGGTCCCCTCCCACGCCCCGTCCACCTTCGGCGCGTCGTCCGGCATGCAGCGCCGGCCCGAACAGCCGATCCGCTGCGCCACCGTCCGCCACACCCGGTCGTGGCCGTGCCGCGGGCCGACGAGGGCGTGCGCGATCTCGTGCAGCACCGTCTCGGTGACCTGCTCCGGGGAGTACAGGCCGATCAGGTGCCGGGACAGGCCGATCTCCTTGCGGTCTGAGCGGCACACCCCGGCGCGGGTCCTGGCGTTGTCGAACACCAGCCGCCAGCCGGTGAGTTTGTGCTGGGCCATCAGCCCGGTCGCGAGCTCCCGCGCCGTCGCGTGGTTCAACCCCGGTGCTCCTCGTCGTTTCGCGCGGGTCGTGCCCGTCGATGGTGCCACGCCGGCCGGCGAACCGGGCTCAGGGCACCAGGCGCTGTGCGCGTAACCACTGCTCGGTGCGGGCCATGCCCTCGGCGAGGCCGACGGCGGGCGCGTAGCCGAGCATCCGGCCCGCCTTGGCGATGGAGTACGTGCCGGTACGGGTGAAGTACCGCATCGAGATGGCGTTGATCTCGGTGGCCCGGCCGACGAGCGCGGAGGCCGTGGCAGCCGCCGAGGCAGCCGCCACCGCGAGCCCGGTGGGCGTGCACAGCGGGCCGCGCCTGCCGAGCATGCGGTAGTAGTGGCCGAAGAACTCCCGGCACGGCACGCCGACGCCGCCACTGAGAGTGAACACCTGACCGGCGGCCGCGGGCGTCCCGGCGGCCAGCAGCAGGCCGTCGACGAGGTCGTCGACGTAGACCGGGCTGAAGACGCCGTTGCCCCTGGCGGGCAGCAGGAACAGGTTCTTCCTGATCAGCCGGACCGGCAGCACCGTCCACGGCCGCGACCCCGGCCCGTAGACGTCACCGGGCCGCACGATCGTGGCGGCGATCTGCCCGGCGGCGTGCGCCTGCAGCACGACCTGCTCGCCGGCGATCTTGGTGTCGACGTACGGGTTGCCGTCCAGCCGCACCGCGTGCTCCTCGGTCACCCCGTCGGGGAAGTGGACGTCGGAGAAGGCCCGCACCGAGGACAGGTGCACGAACCGGGTGGCCCTCCCGCGCGCCGCCGCCTCGACCACCTTGCGGGTGCCGGCGACGTTGATCCGCCACTGCCCGTCCAGGCCGACGGCGTTGGAGACCACCGCCGCGGTGTGGATGACCAGGTCGGCGCCGGCGACGTGGTCCTGCCAGGCGCCGTCCCGGCCGATGTCGCCGGCGACCACCCCGGCGGCGGGGTCGGCGTGCAGGTCCACCCCGCCGACGGTGTGACCCAGCTCGCGCAGCCGGCCGGCCAGGGCACGCCCGATGAACCCGTGGGCGCCGGTGATGGTGACGCGCATGCCGCTCCTCGCTGGCCGCAGTCGTGTGCGTCGATGGTGCCACGGCGGCGGCACCGAAAATGAACCGCAAACTATCGGAATGTATCGGCGTTGACACCGAATGTTTCAGGCTATTACGTTGACGTGGTCTCGTCCGCCGACGGCTCGTGGGGCCGGACGCCAGAAGGGCTCTGCCGAAGATGACCTCTGTCCTGCATGTGGCAACCACCGGTTCCGACGACGCCGACGGCTCGCCGGCGCAGCCGTTCCGCACCATCAACCGCGCAGCTGCCGCGGCCCGGCCGGGCGACACGGTCGTCGTGCACGCCGGGGAGTACCGGGAGTGGGTCACGCCACCGCGTGGCGGCCTGAGCGACACCCGCCGGATCACCTACACCGCCGCCGACGGCGAGCACGTGGTCATCAAGGGCTCGGAACGGGTCACCGGCTGGGTGCCCGAGGACGGCACGGTCTGGCGGGCGGAGGTGCCGAACACGCTGTTCGGCGACTTCAACCCGTTCGCCGAGGAGGTGGCCGGCGACTGGATCGTCTACCCCGAGGGCGCGCCGCACCGGCACCTCGGCGACGTCTACCTCAACGGGCGCAGCTTCTACGAGGTCGCCGGCCGCGCCGAGCTGGACGATCCGCCGCTGCGCAAGGAGGTGCTGGACCACTGGACCGGCGTGGCCGATCAGGTCCGGGACCCGGAGGGCACCCGGCTGGTCTGGCACGCGCGGGTGGGCACCGCGCAGACCACGATCTGGGCGAACTTCCAGGGCGCCGACCCGAACGCCGAGCTGGTCGAGATCAACGTGCGCCGGTCGGTGTTCTACCCGCTCGTGCCGCACCTGGACTACATCACCGTGCGCGGCTTCGAGCTGGCCCAGGCCGCCTGCCCGTGGACCCCGCCGACCGCCGACCAGCCCGGCCTGATCGGCCCGAACTGGGCCAAGGGCTGGATCATCGAGGACAACGTCATCCACGACGCGAAGTGCTCGGCGATCTCGATCGGCAAGGAGGCGTCCACCGGGCACAACTACGCCACCGAGCGCGGCGACAAGCCCGGCTACCAGTACCAGCTCGAGTCGGTGTTCGCCGCGCGGCAGATCGGCTGGGACCGCGAGCACGTCGGCTCGCACATCATCCGCCGCAACCGGATCTACGACTGCGGCCAGAACGGCATCGTCGGCCACCTCGGCTGCGTCTTCTCCACCATCGAGGACAACCACATCTCGCACATCGCGCTCAAGCGCGAGTTCTACGGCTACGAGATCGGCGGCATCAAGCTGCACGCCGCCATCGACGTGGTGCTCCGGCACAACCGCATCCACGACTGCTCGATGGGCACCTGGCTGGACTGGCAGACCCAGGGCACCCGGATCTCCCGCAACGTCTACTACCGCAACAACCGGGACCTGTTCGTCGAGGTCAGCCACGGTCCCTACCTGGCCGACCACAACGTGTTCGGCTCCCGCGCCTCGTTCGAGTCATTCAGCCAGGGCGGAGCGTTCGTCGGCAACCTGTTCGCCGGCACCGTCCGGCTGGAGCCGGTGCTGGACCGGGCCACCCCGTACCACCGGCCGCACAGCACCCAGGTGGCCGGCTACGCGGTGATCCGCGGCGGCGACGACCGCTACGTCGGCAACGTCTTCCTCGGCGGTGACGTCGCCGCGGCCTACGGCCCGGGCGGCGACGGCGAGGGCGTGCCCGGTTACGGCCTGGCCGGCTACGACGAGCACCCGGCGTCCTTCGAGGAGTACCTGGCCCGCCTCGCCGCCCAGCCGCCGGGCGACCACCAGCGCTTCCGCGACGTGCTCCAGCCGGTGTACGCCCACGACAACGTCTACGCCGCCGGGGCCCGCCCGTTCGCCGGCGAGACCGGACCGCGGGTGCTCGGCGACGCGACCGTGTCGGTCGTCGAGGAGGGCGAGGAGGTCTACCTGACCACGGACCTCCCGGCCGGGTTCGACGAGGCCCGCGTCGCCGTGGTCGGCGGCCGGGACCTGCCGCGGGTCCGCTTCGCCGACGCGGACTTCGAGGAGCCCGACGGCACCCCGGCGGTGCTCGATGTGGACCTGACCGGGGCACGACGCCGGCCCGGCGACCCCGCGGCGGCCGGGCCGGTCGCCGGCCTGACCTCCGGTACGTCGCGGGTGCGCATCTGGTGAGCCGGCCCCGGTGGTGCTGAATGCCGCCGGCTGCGCCAAGGACGACGCCGGCGGCACCACCACCGGCGGCGTGGCGCTGGTGAAGTCAAGGCCAACCCCGGCGAGGTGGTTGTCGCAGCCTCAGCGGCAGCCTTCCCGCAGATCTTGGTGAGCTAAAACGTTTTATCCACACCACACCGCTGCAAGGTCCACCACTCGCGCCCCTTTCCTCCTGAGATGAACCCCTCAACCTCCAAGGGCAAATCCCGCGCACCGGACGAACCCGGCAACGGGCTGGATCACGGGGGACTGTGATCCAGAAATGCCTACCGGATCGTGATCCCGCCGGCCGGCTGACCTACTGGAGGGTCACGGCGTACAGCTGGATCCGCGGGTCGTCGGGCAGGGTGACCGAGCGCAGGTCCTTGCCCGGGTCGAGCGCCACGGCGAAGCCGAACAGGTTGCTCGGCGGCCCGTCGGTGCCCTGACCGGCCTTGATGCGGTGCGGCATGGCGAGGACCACCGTGCCGGCGGGGTTGCACCAGTCCGGCACCGTCAGCGTGGTCGCGGCGGTGCTGCCGTCGGCGTACCGGACGGTCACCGTGCCGGGCACCGGGCCGTGGTGGGAAGCGGCGACGAGCCGCAGCGTGCCGCGCCGGACGGCGGGCAGCGGCAGGGTCTGCCGGGCGGCCGGGACGAAGTTGCGGGCGGTGCCGCCGGGCGCCGGCGCGCTGTAGGTCACGCCCGCCCAGGTCACCGTGCCGGCCGGCGGGAGCAGGGCGGCGTCGTAGCTCCAGCCGCCGCCGTCGAAGTTGCCCTCCGCGGTGGCCGCGACGGTGGCGGTGCCGTCCGTGGTGCGGGCCGTGGCGAGGTCGATACCGCACTGCGCGCCGGAGGTCACGGCGCAGGCCGCGGCGTTCACCGAGGGCGGCTGGTCGGCGGCGGCGGTGCCCCAGCTCGACGGCGCGGTGCCGACGGTGTGCGCGATGGTGCCGCCGCGCGCGACGGCCTGCCAGGTGAGCCAGTTCGCGGCGTGCGCCTGGCCGTTGACCTGGACGGACTGGACGTAGCGGCGGGCGTCGCCGACGTCCGGGGCGGTGATCGTCAGGGTGCCGCCCTGGTTGGTGTGCGCGCCGATCCGCACGGTGGCCGAGGGGAACTGCGGGCTGCTCACGGTCAGGAAGTTCGCGCCGCTCATGGTCGGGTAGAGCCCGAGGGAGGAGAAGACGTACCAGGCGCTCATCGTGCCCAGGTCGTCGTTGCCGGTCATGCCGTCCGGGCCGGTGGTGAACAGGGTCATGGCGGCGCGGACCACGGTGGCGGTCTTCGCGGGGGCGCCGGCCCAGTGGTACAGGTACGGCGCCAGCAGGTCGGGCTCGTTGTTCGGGTTGTAGGTCGCCTTGCCGTAGTAGTCGTACGGCGCGGTGATCCAGTCGGTCCGGGCGGTGCCGCCCGGGTCGCTCAGCAGCTTCGGGTAGACGAAGAAGTCGTCCAGCCGCTTCTCGGTGGCCGCCCGTCCGCCCATCAGCGACACCAGCCCGGCCGGGTCCTGCGGCACCAGCCACTGGTACTGGTACGCCCCGCCCTCGTGGAACTGGTGGCCGGCGTCGACCGGGTTGTACGGCGTGACCCAGGCCCCGGCGGCGGTCCGCGGCCGGAAGTGCTTGATCGAGGCGTCCCACAGGTGGTGGTACCACTGGCCGCGCGTGGTGAACGTCCGGGCGTCGTCCGTGCGGCCCAGGGCGGTGGCCATCAGGGCCAGCGCCGCGTCCGCCGCCGCATACTCCAGAGTGGCCGAGGCCGGGTGCACGCAGTCGTTGTCGCCGCCCTGGTGCGCGCAGTCCGTGCCGAGCGTCAGCCCGGAGGGGACGTAGCCGCGGTCGCCGTAGTAGCCGTTCCCGCTGCGCCCGTTGTACGGCGACCCGGCCGGCGGCCGCCCCAGCGCGTTGGCCCGCAACAGCGTGTACGCCTCCTGCTCGTACCCGGCCAGCAGGCCCTTGGACCACGCCTCGACCAGGAACGGGGTGACCGGGTCGCCGGTCATGATGTTGGTCTCGCTGTTGGCCAGCGCCCAGCGCGGCAGCCAGCCGCCGTCCCGCCCGATCGCCAGCACCGACAGCGCCACGTCCCGGGCGACCTGCGGCGTCAGCAGCTCCAGCAGCTGGTTCTGCGGCCGGTAGGTGTCCCACAGCGAGAAGTTCTGGTACGGCGTGTAGCCGGCGGCGGTGTGCACCTTGTCGTCGAAG
Organism: Actinoplanes sp. NPDC049599; assembly: GCF_044465625.1. Classification (NCBI taxonomy): domain Bacteria; kingdom Bacillati; phylum Actinomycetota; class Actinomycetes; order Micromonosporales; family Micromonosporaceae; genus Actinoplanes; species Actinoplanes sp. NPDC049599. The sequence continues at coordinate 17,105 of NZ_JBITLX010000032.1, read as the reverse complement.
CCGATGTACCGCCCGTCGACGTCGCCGGCCAGGTTGGGGTGCAGCAGCGAGTGGTACAGCGCGGTGTAGAAGGCGCTCTGCCGGTCGGCCGGGCCGCCGCTGACCCGTACGGCGTCGAGCTGCTGCGCCCAGGCCGCGCGCAGGGCGGCCCGGGTGGCGTCGAAGTCGTACGAACTGCCGGTCTCGGTGGTGAGGTTCTTCCGCGCACCGTCGGCCCCGGTGTAGGAGACCGCCACCTTCACCACGACGTCCCGGTCGGCGCCGGGATCGAAGGTGATCCACGCGCCGTTGCCGCCGGCGCCGGCCGCGTCCCGGCTGCCCGGGCTGCGGGTGCTGCCGCGCCAGGTGCCGTACGAGGCGAACGGCCGGTCGAAGCTGGCGGTGAAGTAGACCGTGTGGTCGTCCTTGCCGGCGCAGAAGTTGCCGGCCCGCACCCGGCCCTCGACGGTGCGGTCGCCGACGACGTGCACCTCGGAGTCGAAGACGTTCTGGTTGGCCTTGCCGGTGTTGAACAGGACGTTCGCGGCGCCGGAGGCGGGGAAGGTGTACCGCTGCCAGCCGGTGCGCGCGGTGGCGGTCAGCTCGGCGTTCACCCCGTACGTGGACAGCCCGACCCGGTAGTAGCCGGGCGACGCCTGCTCGTCGGCATGGCTGTACGCCGAGCGGTAGACGTTCGGGTCGACGCTGCCGACGGCGCCGGTCGTCGGCATGATCGGCAGCTCGCCCGCGACGCCGCAGCCGACGCCGGAGAGGTGGGTCTGGCTGAAGCCGTGGATGCCGGCCTGCTGGTAGTCGTAGCCGCCCTGGCCGCCGGTGTCCGGGCTGACCTGGACCATGCCGAACGGGGCGCTCGCGCCGGGGAACGTGTTGCCGAAGTTCTGCGTGCCGACGAACGGCCGCACCAGGTCGACCGGCTCCACGGCGGCCTCGGCGGGGCTGCCGCCGGCGACCAGGACGGCCGCGGCCAGCAGCACGGCGGCGGCCGTCAACCGGGGGATTCGCGATGCCACGGGGGTTACCTCCGGGTCAACGGCGGAACACGATGGTGACATCGTTGTCACAAATATTCGACAGAGTCAATACAACAGTTTATTGACGATTAGCGATACCCGCTCCTAAACTCGCCGCACTGACAGCGTTGTCAACCCACCGCGGTCGCCCACCGCCCCAGTGGAATGCGGGTCGCCCCATGAGCCTGAAGCAGCACACCCTCGCCTGGCTGGCCACCGCGACACTGATCGCCGGCGGCCTGGTCGCCACCGCGCTGCCCGCCGCGGCCGCACCGGGCGACTTCAGCACCGGCTTCGAGGCCGGCGATCCGCAGCCCAGCTGGCAGAACAGCGCCGAGGGCAGCACCGGCATCGGCGGCTACTGCTGCGGGCTCACCGGCATGGAGAGCGCGCCGCGCACCGAGACCGCGCACACCGGCTCGGCGGCGCTGATGTACTCCGGCAACGACCTCAGCGCCACCTCGTCGTACTCGTACAACCGGGTGTTCGATGTGGATCTGCCGGTCACCGTGACCAGCTCGCTGTCCTACTGGGTCTACCCGCAGTCCGGCGGCCACCTCGATGTCGCCGTCGACCTCGTCTTCACCGACGGCAGCCGGTTGCGCGACTCCGGCGCCGTCGACCAGCGTGGCGTCCGGATGCACCCGGCCGCCCAGGGCACCGGCTCCGGCCTGCTCTTCGACCAGTGGAACTACGTCACCTCCCGGATCGGGGACGCCGTCGCCGGCCGGACGGTCGACCGCATCCTGATCGCCTACGACCAGCCGCTCAACACCGGCACCTTCCGCGGGTACTTCGACGACCTCACGATCCAGGCCGGCGGGGCGCCCACGCGGCTGTCCGATCTGGTCGACACCCGGCGCGGCTCGAACTCCGACAGCAGCTACTCGCGCGGCAACACCTTCCCGGGCACCACCGTCCCGAACGGCTTCAACTTCTTCACGCCGATCACCAACGGCAACAGCGACAGCTGGCTGTACGCGTACAAGTCCACCACCGTGCAGGGCTTCGGGATCAGCCACGAGCCGAGCCCGTGGATCGGCGACTACGGCCAGCTGCAGGTGATGCCGATGACCGGCGCCGTGAAGTCCACACCGGACGCGCGCAAGTCCACCTTCAGCCACGGCAACGAGGTGGCGCAGGCGCACTACTACAAGACCCAGCTCGACACGTACGGCATCACCGCGGAGCTGACGCCGACCGACCACGCCGGCGCGCTGCGGTTCAAATACCCCGCCGCGAGCGAGTCGGTGATCCTGTTCGACACCGTGGACAGCGCCGGCGGCTCGATCACCGTCGACGCCGCCGCCCGGGTGATCTCCGGCTACGTCGACCACAAGGGACAGCGGATGTACTTCTCCGCGACCGTCGACAAGGCCATCGCGGCGACCGGCTCGATCAGCGGGCAGGGCGCGACCAGCTGGATCCGCTTCGCGACCACCGCCGGCGAGCAGGTCAACCTGAAGCTGGCGACCTCCTTCATCAGCGTGGCCCAGGCCGCGAGCAACCTGAGCCAGGAGATCGGCACGAAGAGCTTCGACACCGTCCGCGAGCAGGCCGCGGCCCTGTGGGACACCACGCTCGGCAAGGCCCGCATCGAGGGGGCCACCACCGACCGGCAGGTCACCTTCTACTCGAACCTGTACCGCGCCTTCATGTACCCGAACAACCGCTCGGAGCTCGTCGGCGGGGTCCGCAAATACCACAGCCCCTACGACAACGCCGTCCACGACGGACAGATGTACGTCAACAACGGCTTCTGGGACACCGCCCGCGCGGTCTGGCCGCTGTACTCGCTGCTCGCGCCCGCCCGGACCGGCGAGATGCTGGACGGCATCGTCAACGCGTACAAGAACGGGGGTTGGACCCCGCGCTGGACCGGACCGGGCTACATCGACATCATGGTCGGCACCAACCAGGACCTGGCCTTCGCCGACGCCTACGCCAAGGGCGTGCGCAACTTCGACTACCAGGCCGCCTACGCCTCGATGGTCAAGAACGCCAGCGTCTACTCCGGCTCCGGCTCGCGGGGCCGCAAGGGTCTCGAGGTCTCGACCTTCAAGCGGTACGTGCCGACCGACGTGCGCGGCGAGGCGGCCTCCTGGACGCTGGAGGACGCCACCAACAACTTCGGGATCGCGCAGCTGGGCCGGGCGCTGGGCTACACCGAGGACGCCGACTACTTCCAGAACCGGGCCCTCGACTACGCCAACCTGTACTCCCCGACGGTCGGCTTCTTCCGGGGCAAGCAGAAGTCGGGCGCCTGGCGCACCACCGACGCGGCGTTCAAGCCGCACGAGTGGGGCTGCGACTTCACCGAGGGCGCGCCCTGGCACTACGCCACCCCGGCCCCGCAGGACCCGCAGGGCATGGCCAACCTGTACGGCGGCCGGGCCCAGCTCTCCAGCAAGATCGACGCTGTCTTCGCGGCGTCGCGGGACTTCCTGCCCGGCTGCTACGGCGGGACGATCCACGAGATGACCGAGGCCTACAACGCCGACATGGGCCAGTACGCGCACTCCAACGAGCCGATCCACCACATGCTCTACATGTACAACTACGCCGGCACGCCCGCGAAGACGCAGACCCACGTCCGCGACGTCCTCACCAAGCTCTACGACTCGGGCGCCGGCACCGGCAACGGCTACCTCGGCGACGAGGACAACGGCCAGATGTCCGCCTGGTACGTGTTCAGCGCCCTCGGCTTCTACCCGGCCCGGATGGGCAGCGCCGACTACACCATCGGCGCGCCGCTGCACCCCAGGGCGACCATCAGCCTGGAGAACGGCCGGACGTTCACGGTGCAGGCGCCCGGGGTGAGCGACACCAACCGCTACATCCAGAGCGCCACCCTCAACGGGGTCACCTACACCAGGAACTACCTGACCCACGCCGACCTGCTGGCCGGCGGCACTCTCGCCTTCACCATGGGCCCCGATCCGTCCTCGTGGGGCACCGGTGCGGGCGACATCCCGGCCTCGATCACCGCCGGCAGCGCGGCGCCCCGGCCGCTGACCGACCGGGCCACCGGCGGCACGCTGACCGCCAGCGGCGAGAACGGCAAGACCGAGGGCCGGGCCAGCCTGGTCGACGACACCTCGCTGACCAAGTGGCTGACCTTCCAGAACACCGCGACGCTGGAGTACCGGTTCGCCGGCACCGGCACGGCCGCCGTCCGGCAGTACACGCTGACCTCGGCCGACGACGTCCCGGGCCGCGACCCGAAGAGCTGGACGCTGCAGGGCTCGACGGACGGCACCACCTGGGTGACCCTCGACAGCCGCAGCAACCTGGACTTCGCCGACCGGCGCCAGACCCGCGCCTTCGTGATCGGCAACACCACCGCCTATCCCCGCTACCGGCTGCAGATCACGGCCAACCATGGCGCGGCCGAGACCCAGCTCGCCGAGTGGGAACTGCTCGGCTGACCGCCCGGCCTCACGGGGGCAGCAGCTGCCCCCGGCGGGCCCGGTCGCGGGCGGACGCCAGCGGACCGGAGCCCTCGGCCACCCACGAGTACCAGATGTCGGTCCGGTCGGCGGCGGCCGCGGCGGTGAAGAGGTCGGTGAACTCCCGGCCGTCGGCCAGCCGGACGGTGCCGTGCGGGGTCAGCTGCGCCTCGGCCGGGCCGAGCGGCGCAGGCGGCATCAGCCGCAGCGACGTGCCGGCGGCCACCAGGCCCAACGGTGCGAGGTCGGCCACGGCGACGTCGTACACGATGGCCAGTCCGCGGCGCGAGCCGGGCAGGCCGTAGGCCGGCGCCGTCGACGCGACCGACGGGCCGGAGCCGAGGAACGTGGTGGTGGGCTGGGTCAGGTCCGCGGCCGCGACGAACGGCCGGATCCGGTCGAGCGCGTCGCGGATCTCCGGGTCGGCCCCCTCGGCCTGGAAGTCGAACAGCTTCAGACCCGACACCAGCAGACGCAGCCCCTCGGTGTAGACCGGCAGCCCGCGCTCGACGCTCACCAGCAGCAGCTCCCGGGCCTCGGCGAGCCGGGCGAGGACCGGCTCGGGGGACTCCTGCTGTTCCCGGATCAGCTGCCAGGCGTGGATCAACGCGCCGTCCGGCATCCACTGCATCCAGTTCGCGAGATTCCGGGGCCAGTTGTGCAGCCGGTCCAGGTCACTGGTGCGCAGCAGGAAGTAGCCGCCGACCGCCGCCCCGGCCGGATTGGTCACCTTGCGATAGAGCAGGCGTTCGGCCTGGTCGCTGATCAGCCCGGCGTGCGTCACGGCCCCGGCGGTCAGGTAGCCCAGGGTCGCCTCGGCGAGGTTGTCGCTGGTCGCCACGGTCAGCGAGACCTCCGGTGCCGCCCCGTCGCCGGCCGGCTGCACGGTCACCTCCAGCTGATCGGCGGCGGGCAGCGAGACCATCCGCCACGGGATCCGCGGCCCGCCGAGCTGCAACATGTGCGGCCGGCGACCGGTGGGGAACACGTAGACGACCGCGTCGTCGTCCCAGTAGGCGATCGCGTCCGGCCAGGAACCGACACCCCATACGCCGTCGACCCGGGTCCAGAGCCGCACCCAGAGCGACCGGAAGCCGGGCTCGGTGAAACTCCGGCCGCGGCCGGCCGGCCCGCTCTTGAGCACCACCGTGCGCTGCATCGACTCGTGCGGTGAGATCTCCGCGAGGGCGATGTCGTGGCCGGGAGACCCGGGCCCGGAGGTCACCGTCTCCGTCAGCCGGTCGCCCGAGGGCAGCGTCACCACCAGCGCGTACTGGCCGGCCGGCAGGTCGAAGCCGGCGCGCTGGTTGACCTGGACGGTGCGCTGCTCGACCAGGTGCAGGTTGTCGTCCAGCACGTCGACCACCACCGGGACATCCTGCAGAGCCGGCTCGTACGACCGCAGGAACAGCTGGAAGCTCATCGGCTGACCGCCCGCAGCGTCTGCGCCGTGAGGGGCGGGTTGATCAGCTCGGTCCGGCTCACCGGGTCGTACGTGTGGTCCTCGAACTCCGCGCCGATCCGGTAGTACCCGGCCTTGACGGTCACTTTCCACTTCTCCGGCAGCGGTGGCGTGCGTTCGGTGCGGGTGGAGTGTTCCGGCTCGTAGAACAGCGTCGCCCGGCCGAGCGCGGGCTCCGGTGCGCAGGCCAGCGTGAGCTCGACGTCCGGGGGACCGTCGGGACGGTAGAGCACCGTCGGCAGGAACATGGGGCCCTTCGCGGTGGGCAGCGGCCGGGCGGCCTCGACCTCCACCAGGCTGTCGATCGCCATCGCGACGCGGTCGGTGCGCACCACCCACTCGCCGAACTCGTCGGTGACCGCCGCGCTGCCCCGCAACGCGTTGATCAGCGCCGCGGTGAAGTACGAGACGTTGCGGGGCCGGCTCCGGGCGGTCGCGAACGGCGTGGAGGACTGCAGCGTGAGGTCGTGATCGCAGTGCCGCCGGCGCATGGCGTCCGGCCGGTCCAGCGGATCCGCCGTCGCCCCGCCCAGCGGCGCGGTCACCCCCGGGACCACCTCGCGGCAGGCGTCGATGAAGAAGCACTGGGTGCGGGGCGGACGCTGCAGGAATCCGGTGCGGGTGCTGTCGAACGCGAACGCGCCGCGGAAGTGGTTGCCCTCGTACCGGCCGAAGTCGCCGGCCAGCAGCAGCTGTTCCTCGCTCTGCAGGCCGTGCCCGCAGAAGTAGAAGACCGCGATGTTGTCCGGGTCGCTCGCGCAGCGCTCCGTCCACGCGTCGTAGGCCTCGATGATCGAGTCGATCGTGGCGTCCGGGAGAACGGCCCCCGCTCCGCCGGGCTCGGGATCCGCCGGCGCCGGAGAGATCCGCAGGTCGAGGGAGGCGAGCGGGGCCGCCCACCGGACCGGATCGCTGTCGCGGAGCCAGCCCGCGAACTCCAGCGCGGATCGCGGCGGCGAGGTGAGCTGGCCCAGGTTGCCGTAGCGCAGCGGATCCGCGATCGTCCGGCCGCTGCCGCCGGGCAGGTGCGCATAGCCGCCGACCCCGATGACCAGCGCGTGCAAGCCCGGTCCCGGCCGGTCCGCCGCGAAGAACAACTGCGTCATGAGATCTCTCCCAGCCGGGTCGCGAGGCGGTCGTAGAAGCTCGGGCGGACGAAGTAAGTCGAGTGCGCGGCAAAGGCGCCCTTGCCGGTCGAGTACCGGAAATCCCGGACGCCGTCGAAGATCCGCTCCGTCGCGAAGCCCAGGATGTCGTTGAGGTCGAAGACGTTGATCCACCGACCGACCCCGGCCGGCTTCGGGATCCGCCCGGTGGCCGGCGAGGCGGGCGCCCGGACCGCGTCGAACAGCCCCAGCTCGGCGAACACCCCGATCTGGGACCCGACCGTCACGAGAACGTCGCAGGACAGCTCGGGCCGCAGCGCGGACAGCAGGTCGTAGACGATGTTGCCGCCCATGCTGTGCGCGATGACGAGCACTTCCGGATCATCGGGGGTGCAGGCCTCCCGGGCGCGCCGGAGATCGGCGGCGACGGTGGTCGCGATCGGCCCGTCGGCGCCGAGCCGCTCACGCTGGCGAAGATAGACCAGGATGTCGCCGAGGAACATCGACGCCGAACGGTTCAGCGACGGCCGCAGCGCCTTGACGGCGAGCCGGCCGGCCATCCGCCCCGTCGCGCCCCGGATCCGCGAGAGCCCCTCATAGACGTGCAGCAGCGCCCGGTCCGGCCCGAAGGCCTCCTCCTCGTCGGTGCTCTCGCGCAGGTCGCCGGCCAGCCGATTGACGACCTCGAGATCGTCCCGGGCGGTGTCCAGCCAGGCCGGACGGGCCAGTCCCGCCGCGCGCACCGCCAGCCGCGCGAACCCGTCCGCCTCCTGCGGATCGACGGCCTCCAGGGCCGTACCGAAGAGGAGATCGACCCCGTCGGCGAACGAGTCCCGGGCCACCTGGAGGACCACCTGGTCGTCCGGTGGCGGCTCGGACTCCCACACCTCACCCAGCAGAATCGCGGCGGTCTCCTCGCCGGGTCCGAAGACCTCCTCGTCACCCTGCGGCAGCGAGGCGTGCTGCCAGGCGAAGGCGGCGGCCTGGCCGCCCCAGTACGGGGCGAAGAACGAAACCTGGCCCGCCGCGGGCACGAGGAACCGGCGCATGAGGGCCGCGCGGGCGGCCTCCGCTCTTGCATATCCGGCGTCGCGGCGCGTCGCCACGCCGTGCACGAAGACGATCGGCATCTCACCACCTCAGCACCTGCACATCCATCTCGTCCATGGGCGCGGGGCACGTCAACCCCATCCGGGCACTCTTGTTGATTTTCGTCAATGTTCTTCGTTCTCCTTTGCCAACATCGGCGGCATGCGAGTATCCCGAGTTGGGAAGGGAGGGCCGACGACGTGTCCGATCAGGTGCGGGTGCAGGGCTCCGGGCGCGCGGAGCTGACTCTTTCCAGGGGCTGGATCCAGGGCGTCGCGCTGGTCCTGGTCTTCGGGTTCTTCGTCATGGGCGTGCTGGCGCTGCGGACGTACACCGACTCGATGCCGTTGCCGCAGCGGGTGACCGGCCCCGGCGGCGCGGTGGTGTACACCGGAGCGGACGTGACCGCCGGGCAGCGTACGTTCCTGCGTCGCGGGCTGCAGCAGTACGGCTCGGTGATGGGTCACGGTGGTTACCTCGGCCCGGACTACACCGCGGAGTACCTGCGCATCTCGGCCGAGCACATCAAGGGCCAGCTCGCCGCCTCCGGGCAGCAGGAGCCCACCGAGGCCGCCAAACGCATGCTGCGCGAGAACCGCTACGACGAGCGCAGCGGTGAGCTGGTGTTCACCGCGGAGCAGGTCGCGGCCTTCCAGGACGCCACCGCGCACTACGCCGACTTCTTCGGCACCGACAGCACGAAGTTCGGTCTGGTTCCCCAGGTGATCACCGATCCCCGGGAGATCCACGAGCTGACCGCGTTCTTCTCGTGGACGGCCTGGGCGAGCGCCGCGGAGCGGCCCGGCCACAGCTACTCCTACACCAACAACTGGCCGCCGGAGCCGCGTGTCGACAACACCCCGACCGCCGACATCGTGGTCTGGTCCGGCCTGTCGCTGACCGCCCTGCTGGTCGGCCTGGGTGCGCTGTTCGCGCTCTACGGGCGGTGGAGCCGCCGGATCGGCTGGCACGCCGCGGAGCAGCCGTCGCTGGCCTTCCGTCAGCCCGGCGAGGTGCCGATCACCAGGGCGCAGAAGGTGACCGCGTGGTTCTTCTTCGTCGTGGCCGCGCTCTTCCTGGTCCAGGCGCTGCTGGGGGGCGCGATCGAGCACTACCGGGCCGACCTGAGCACGTTCTTCGGCATCGACCTGGCCCAGGTGCTGCCGTTCAACCTGGCCCGCACCTGGCACGTGCAGCTGTCGCTGTTCTGGACGGCGGCGGCGTTCCTCGCGGCCGGCATCTTCCTCACCCCGATCATCGCGGGCCGCGAGCCCCGGCGGCAGCACTGGCTGGCCTGGGGCCTGCTCGGCGCGCTGGTGATCGTGGTGGTCGGCTCGCTGGCCGGCGAGGCGGTCAGCATCTTCGGCGCCGGCTGGGCGAAGGGCTCGATCTTCTTCGACCAGCAGTGGGAGTACCTGGACCTGCCGAAGTTCTGGCAGGGCCTGCTGGTGATCGGGCTCTTCCTGTGGATCGCCATCGTCTATCGCGGCATCCGGTCGCGGCTGAAGACCGAGCACAAGCTCAACATGCCCTGGCTCTTCCTCTACGCGGGCCTGGCGATTCCGGCCTTCTACGCGGTCGGCATGCTCGCCTCGACCGGGAGCCACCTGACCGTCGCGGAGTTCTGGCGGTTCTGGGTCGTGCACCTCTGGGTGGAGGACTTCCTGGAGCTGTTCACCACGGTGATGGTGGCCTACATCTTCGTCATGCTGGGCGTGGTCCGGCGCCGGATCGCGATCCAGATCATCTTCCTCGACGTCATCCTCTACTCCGCGGGCGGCGTGATCGGCACCATGCACCACCTGTACTTCTCCGGCACGCCGGTGGAGCACATGGCGCTCGGTGCGTTCTTCTCGGCGCTCGAGGTGATCCCGCTGACCTTCCTGACCGTCGAGGCGTGGACGTTCCTGCAGCTCGGCGCCCGGCAGCAGACCCGCAGCAGCGCGCCGTTCCCGCACCGCTGGGCGGTGATGTTCCTGGTGGCCGTCGGCTTCTGGAACTTCGTCGGCGCCGGCGTGTTCGGCTTCCTGATCAACCTGCCGATCGTGTCCTACTTCCAGATCGGCACGGCGCTGACCGCCAACCACGCGCACGGCGCCATGATGGGCGTCTACGGCATGCTCGCGGTCGGCCTGGCGCTGTTCGCGCTGCGCTACATCGTCCCGGCGGCGAAGTGGCCCGACCGGCTGGCGAAGCTCTCCTTCTGGTCGCTCAACATCGGGCTGGCCTGGATGGTGTTCGTGACCCTGCTCCCGCTGGGCATCCTGCAGCTGTGGCACTCGGTCAACGACGGCTACTACGAGGCACGCACGCTCAACTACCTCACCGAGCCCGGCAACGCCCTGCTCGAGTGGATGCGCATGCCCGGGGACCTGATCCTGATCATCGGCGGCGTGCTGCCGTTCCTCTGGATCACCTATCTCGGCATCCGCCACGGCATCAAGCCGGCCGCGATCGAGCAGCCGCCGGAGACGCTCTACGTCGAGGAGACCGCCGAGGCGGAGCAGGACCGCACCGGCCTCCCGGCGCTGGCCGGCACCCCGGGCGCGGCCGGGGAGGTGCCGCGGTCACGCAGCCGTTACGCCTCCGACCGGCGCGACGGGACGGACGAGCCGTGAGCGGGTTCTCGGCCTCCGCCGTGACGGTGGAGGCCTGGCTGGCGGCCGGCTACTGCGTGGCGCTGGTGGGGCTCGCGTACCTGATCGACGCCCTGGCCCGCCGCGCGGCGGCGGTCTCGGAGGGCGGCGTGGCCGGCGGTTTCGTCTATCACGAGGACCACGACGCGTGGCAGTGCCCGCAGGACCAGTGGCTGTGGCCGCAGTCCTTCGACGCGGAGAACCGGGTGATGCGCTACCGCGGCACCCCGTCGGTCTGCAACGCCTGCCCGGTCAAGGACAGCTGCACGACCTCCGCCGGCGGGCGCGAGGTGCAGCGGGCGGTGGACTCGTGGCCGGCCTCCGAGGCGGCCCGGTTCCACCGCGGGATCGCCTGCGTGGTGGTGGTGCTGGGCCTGGTGTGGCCGGTCGGCACCGCGCTCACCGGCCCGGGCGCCGACTCGCTGCTGGTCCTGGCGGTGGCGGTGGCCGGGGCGCTGCTGCTGAGCCTGCCGCTCTGGTCGCACCTGCGCCGCACCAAGGTGTTCATCCCCGACGGCATGGTGCACCGCTCGCTCGACGACGCCGTCGCCGAGCGCGACGCGGCCGCGGCCGCCCTGATCCGGCGGCGGTCGAGCTACGCGTCCGACCGCCGCGATCCCGGCCCGGAGGCCGCGCGATGACCATCGCGATCGTCGTCGGGCTCCTGCTGCTGCTCGCGCTGGCCCTGGCGTCGCTGCGGGTGCTGAAGGAGTACGAGCGCGGGGTGGCGTTCCGGCTCGGCCGGCTGCGGGAGCCGCTGGGCCCGGGGGTCCGGGTGCTGCTGCCCGGCGTCGACCGGCTGATCCGGGTGGACCTGCGGGTGGTCACCCTGACCATCCCGCCGCAGGAGGTGATCACCCGCGACAACGTGCCGGCCCGGGTCAACGCCGTCGTGCTGTTCCGCGTGGTCGACCCGGTGCGATCCGTGATGTCGGTGGAGAACCACGCGGTCGCCACCTCCCAGATCGCCCAGACCACCCTGCGGTCGGTCGTCGGCCGCGCGGACCTCGACACGCTGCTTGCGCACCGGGCGGACCTCAACGAGGACCTGGCGAAGTCGATCGCCTCGATGACCGAGCCGTGGGGCGTCAAGGTCGAGGTCGTGGAGATCAAGGACGTCGAGATCCCCGAGGCGATGCAGCGGGCGATGGCCCGCGAGGCCGAGGCGGAACGGGAACGGCGGGCGAAGGTGATCAACGCGCGGGGCGAGCTGCAGGCGTCGACGGAGCTGCGGGACGCCGCGAAGATCCTCGGCGAGAGCCCGGCCAGCCTCCAGCTGCGCTACCTGCAGACCCTGCTCGAGCTCGGCGCCGACCACAACTCCACCGTGGTCTTCCCGCTGCCGATCGACATCATCGGCCCGTTCCTGGACGCCGTCCGGGGCCGGGCCGCACCCGACAACGCGGGAAGGACACCCGATGACTCCTGAACCCGACAATCCCGAGGCGGGCCGCCCGATCCGGCTGGTCCCGGTCCCGCCGGGCATGTGGCTGGTCGTCCTCGGCGCCGGGGTGCTGGTGCTGGGGCCGCTCTTCGGGTTCCTCATCGGCACCGTGCTCGGCACCGAGCGGGAGACGCTCGGGATGAGCCCGATCTTCCTGTTCCTCTTCCTCGGCTTCCTCGTCGCGGGCGCCGGGCTCGGCATCGCCGCCCTCGGCGTACGCCGCGTTCTCCACCACCGGAGCACGGCCGCGTCCTCGTAGGCCGGGCCCGCGACGCGGAGATGCCGCGGGCCCGACCGTGCCGTGGTCAGCCGAAGGTGAGGTTGTAGCTGTTGGTGGTGAAGGCGGACTGGCCGGCGGTGCCGGAGATCTCGTAGCCGAACTGGAACTGGCCCAGGGTCACGTCGCCCCACCAGCTGTTGGTGCGCAGCCAGTTCAGCATCGCGAGCACGTTCAGCGTGCCGGAGGTGCTGTTCGAGGTGCGGACGAACGAGAACACCGCGTTGGCGCCGTTGGAGCCGCGGTAGATGTTCCAGGTGGCGCCGCCGACGGAGACGTTCGCGGCGGTCGGGACCGCGCCGTTCGCGTCGTACTTCTCCGCGATCGGCCCGACCGCGCCCTGCTTGTTGGTCCAGATCATGATCTCGTACGCGTTGTTGTTCGCCCAGATGTCATACGAGGTCTCGTAGTCACCGCTGGCCGGCACCGTCACGTTGTACGAGCTGGTGAGCGTGCTCAGCGAGCTCAGCGTCCGGTTGAGGGTGTAGCTGACATTGGGGTAGGACTTGATGCCGCTGGTGCGCGGGTGGTTGGCCAGCACACCCCAGTTGCTCGTGGACCTGGCCCAGGTCGTCTGGGTGCCGGCGCCCGAGCCCCAGATGTTGTTGTAGATCGTGTAGCCGTTGCTGGTCCAGTTGTCCCACTGGCCGGAGCCGACCCAGACCGCGTCCGACGGCACGCCGGTGACCGGCGGGGGCGTGGTGGGCGGCGTCGTCGGGCCGGTGGTCGGGGTGGCGCCGCCGGTGCAGGCGGTGCCGTTCAGGGTGAACGCGGTGGGCGCCGGGTTGCTGCCGGTCCACGAGCCGTTGAAGCCGAACGACACGGTCGCGTTGGTGCCGACCGAGCCGTTGTAGCCGGCGTTGCGGGCGGTGACCGTCGAGCCGCTCTGGCTCAGGGTCGTGTTCCAGGCCTGGGTGACCGTCTGGCCGGCCGCGTAGGACCAGACCAGCGACCACGAGGTGAGCGGGTCGCCCAGGTTGGTGACCGTGACGGCGGCGCCGAAGCCGCCCGGCCACGAGCTGCTCACCGTGTAGGCGACGCGGCAGCCGGCGGCGGCGGAGGCGGGCAGGGCGGTGAGGACGCCCGCTCCCGCCGTCACAGCCGCCGCGGCGGCCACAGAGAGCGCGATGTTACGCCTTCGCATGTGCTTCCAATCTCCGAGGGAGGCACCGCAGCGGAGTCATCGAAGCGCTTCGACGGTGGGTTCGACGCGTTGACGAACGTCTATGCGGTATTGCGCAGATGGTAAGTCGCGGCGGCAGGCTGGGCAAGCGCGGCCCGGCGGTCAGCCGGCCCGGTCGTCGTAGGTCGCGCGGTGGGCGAACACGTCGTCCATGTGCGTCTCGGCCCAGCCCTTCAGGCCCCGCACCACCTCGTGCAGCGACAGGCCGAGGTCGGTCAGCTCGTAGGTGACCGTGACGGGCACGGTCGGCGTCACGGTGCGGGTGACCAGGCCGTCGCGTTCCAGCGAGCGCAGCGTCTGGGTCAGCATCTTCTGGCTGACACCGGCCAGCCGGCGCGCCAGCTCCGAATACCGCATCGGCCGGGGTGCGCCGGCGCAGTCCGCGCCGGGCCGCGGCGGGCCGTCGCTGCGGAGCGCGGCCAGCACCAGCGTGACCCACTTGTCCGCGATCCGATCGAGCAGCCGCCGGCTCGGGCAGGCCGCCAGGAAGGCGTCGTACTCGGCCTTGGCCTGCGCCTTCTTCTGCGCCGCTGTGGTCGTCGCCATCAACCGCTCCTCCGCCGCCGGGTGCGTTACGAACCTTCAGGTGCCTACTTCCCGCTAGGAAGTTACCCCCTGATAGTGGAGCAGGTAACCGCCCCGAACGAAAGCCAGAGGTATGAACATGACCTCCCCTTCCCTGCCCGGCGGCACGTGGACGCTGGGGGACCTGACCGTCACCCGGTTCGGCTACGGCGCCATGCAGCTCGCCGGCCCCTGGGTCATGGGACCGCCGGCCGACCGCGACGGCGCCCTCGCCGTGCTCCGCGAGGCCGTCGAGCTCGGCATCACCCACCTCGACACCGCCGACGCCTACGGGCCGCACGTCACCAACGAGCTGATCCGGGAGGCGCTGCACCCGTACCCGGAATCGCTGCACATCGTGACCAAGGTCGGCGCGGACCGTGACCCGCAGGGCGGCTGGCCCCCGGCCCGCGACCCGGAAAGCCTGCGCCGGGCCGTGCACAGCAACCTCAAGACCCTCGGTCTCGAGACGCTCGACCTGGTCAACCTCCGGCTCGGCGACGCCGAGGGCCCCCAGCCCGGTACGGTCGCCGACGCCCTCGAAACCCTCGTGGACCTCCAACAGCAGGGCCTGATCCGGCACCTCGGCGTGAGCAACGCGACGCCGGAACAGGTCGCCGAGGCCCGGACGATCACGCCGATCGTGTGCGTGCAGAACATGTACAACCTCGCACACCGCCGCGACGACAACCTGATCGACGCGCTCGCCGACCAGGGCATCGCCTACGTGCCGTTCTTCCCGCTCGGCGGCTTCACCCCCCTGCAGTCCACAGCACTGCAAGAGGTGGCCGCCCGGCGTGGCACGACCCCGATGTCCATCGCCCTGGCCTGGCTGCTCCAACGCTCCCCGAACATCCTGCTGATCCCGGGCACCTCGTCCACAACCCACCTGCGCGAGAACATCACCGGCGCGTCCCTTCTCCTCTCCACCAACGACCTCACCGACCTGAACAAGATCGGCAGGTAGCAAGCGCGTCCGCGATCAAGGTCCGCCGCCTCAGCCGATTCCCCGCGTCCAGATCGATGTCCGACCCGCCGGAGCCGGCACGGGATGAACAGCGGGCGGTCGCCGCCAACCGGCTCCTTCTGCACCTCGCGACGGCGTCGGGCGCAGATCCTGGCGTTGCCGCAGACCCGCGCAGATGCGGCCGGGTTGATCGGCAGGCCGGTGACCGTGGACTCCACGATCAGCCGCGCCCATCAGCACGCGGCCGGAGCCCGCCGTCACAGCGATCCGCAGCAGGAACCGCCCGGCGCCGTGCAAAAAGAACCTGCCGATCACGGACTCGGCCGACCGAGGGCGGATGGACCACCAAGACCCATCTGGCTTGCGAACAGGGCCGCAAGCTCATGGCCGTGGTGGTGACCGCCGGGCAGCGCGGCGACAGCCCGCAGTTCATCGACGTGCTCGCGAAGGTGCGTGTCGAGCGGGGCCGGTGGTGGCCGGTCGCGGACCCGTGCGGTCGCGGACCCGTGCGGTCGCGGACCCGTGCGGTCGCGGACCCGTGTGGCCGCGGACCCGTGTGGCCGCGGACCCGTCCGGACACGGCGCCGGCCGACACGGCGCCGGCCGACAAGGCGTACACAGTGAAGGCCGACCGGGCCCACCTGCGATTCCGCGGTATCGCCGCGGGTATTGCGAGCAAGACCGATCAGGACGCGCACCGCAAGGCCAAAGGATCCAAGGGCGCCCGCCCGCCTTCGACAACACGGCCAGGTGAATCTTGGTGCCCAGCCCGCCACCCGACTTCCGCCATTCCTGGATCACGGTCCCCCCGGTGATCCAGCCCGTTGCCGGGTTCGTCCGGTATGCGGGATTGGCCCCTTGGAGAGTGTGTGGCGGTAGTGGAGGTCAAGGGGGTCATTCAGGAGGAAAGGGGTGTGAGTGGTGGACCTTGGAGCGACGGGGTGCGGCTGGATCGTTTTAGCTCACCAAGATCTGCGGGAAGGCTGCCGCTGAGGCTGCGACGGCGGTGAGCTGATCTCTGCAATGCGAAAAGTTGATCGACGCGACACGGGCGAAGGCGTCAACTCGGGCAGTGGTGGAAGCAGGCGTGGAGCCATCGATAAACACGTTCTTGCGACAGAAACACGTCCACGCTGTGCGGCAAAGACAAAACGATCGATGCCTGGCATTCCGGCAAGCACCGTGACTTCGGCGCGAACGTTCAAGCAATCATGCGACCGGACGGCATACCGGTCTGAACCTCGGATGCGCTGCGTAGCCGGAGTCGGCAGGCGCGGGCAGGCTGAACTGGGCCGCCGCCGAACTCGACCGCAGCTGGTGTCGTGCAGATGACCGGGCAAAGCGCAGGTCGCGGCGTCAGTCTCCGATCAAGCGGCCCGATGACGGCAGCCGGCCCGCGCCTGACAACCGCGCCCACAACCGGCTGCTGCGCGGTCCTCGCCGGCAGGTCGAACGCGGTTTCGCCATCCTGATCGGACGCCGGAAACCTTACGGCACGCCACCGTCAGCCCGCGGCGGATCGGCGACATCGCCGCCGCCCTGCACCTGACCCATTTCGAAGACAGGCACCTACCGCAAAGTCGTTGAGATCACCGGCAGCAAGCTGACGCGCCGCACCACCGTGGAGTCCACTCCGGCAATCAGCCCCGGCCCCGCGCCGCGACGACCGATCCAAACCCGCCAGCCCGGGAGCAACCCACCACCCACCCGCAGCCTGCTGAGCGCAACCGGCGCGGAATGTTCGCTTGACCACCACCAAAGCCTGGCCTGCCCGACAAACCCGCCCGGCTCAACCACAGCGCGGAAGCCAGACCCCGCACCAGAAGGTGACCGCACACCTGGAGTTGCAATCAGAGGGCCGGCGACCCATCCCTCAGCCGCAGCGGACGAGAATGCAAGGTGGGGGCCGGGGGTGCCC